>JACZYA010000009.1 GCA_022571295.1 Acidobacteriota bacterium
GTGGCAGGTGCCACGGGGCTCGGCGTGAGATTCACATTTCCAAAATGACCCACTACGGTGAGTTGCGCTCCCGCCCCTCCTGACCCTAAAATGGTGTGAGGGGAAAATATCATGGCCACCACGCAAACTGCTGTTGTCACCGACCAGTTGACCATCGCCGGCCGGACCTTCCGCTCCCGCCTCATCATCGGGACGGGGAAGTACCGCTCCTCGGAGGAAATGGTGCGCGCGCACCAGGCCAGCGGTGCTGAGATGGTCACCGTGGCTGTCCGCCGCGTCAACCTGACCGACAAATCCAAAGAGTCCTTGCTCGACCACATCGACCGCGACAAATTCTTCCTGCTGCCCAACACCGCCGGCTGCTACACCACCGACGAAGCCGTCCGCGCTGCCCGGCTGGGCCGCGAAGTCGGCCTCTCCCACTGGGTCAAGCTGGAGGTCATCGGCGACCAGCAGACGCTTTTCCCCGACGTTGAGCAGCTCCTCGAAGCCACGCGGATTCTGGTCAAAGAAGGCTTCGTCGTTCTCCCCTACACCAACGACGACTTGGTGACGGCGCGCAAGCTCATTGACGCCGGGGCCGCCGCCGTCATGCCGCTGGGCGCGCCTATCGGCTCCGGCATGGGAATTCAGAACCAGGCCAACATCCGCATCCTGCGCGAGCGGATTACCGAAGTCCCGCTGATTGTGGACGCCGGCGTGGGCACCGCTTCCGACGCCAGCATCGCTATGGAGTTGGGCGCCGACGGCGTGCTGATGAACACCGCCATCGCCGAGGCGAAGGACACGGCGCTGATGGCCCGTGCCATGAAGACCGCCGTCGAAGCCGGCCGCGACGCCTACCTCGCCGGTCGCATCCCTCGCAAGCTCTACGCCTCCGCCTCCAGTCCCCTCGACGGCCTCATCCGCTAACCCTGGTCAGCGCCTCAGCCCAAGTTTTAGGGATGTTGTTAGGCCTAGAAAGGTTTTAACTTCCAGTGCTGGTGTGTATCCTACAAAGTTCTTCTTCCGGTATTTTCATTTCCCCTAGGTGCAGCGCGCTAGGGTATCGGAACCACTCATCCAAGCGTGTTTGCAAGGGCAGACCTTGACGGCGGATTTCGATTATGCCTCCACGAGGAAAGGGGGCTTTAGCTGCTGCGATTGCGACCGCACTTCCTGCCCCATCAAAAAATCGTCCTTCCAGAGCGACTGTGTCTCCGCAGATCAGAATGTGAAAAGCCACCTCTCCATTACTATCGCGCACTTCTAGCCCTCTTTTTGTGAAGTTCCGGTCGAACATGTTATTCGGATTTACCACTCACTCATTATTTTCGATTTCAAGAATCTGATTTCCCGAACTACTGCGAACTTTGGCTGAAACCCTGAGCTTGCCCCACCTGATCCATACACGGATTCTGTCCCCGAAAATATTAAATGCACCGTTCTCAACCGCAGCACCTTCGATCTTAAGTACCGCTCCTCCAAATCCGATCTTCGGATTTACCGGCTTTAGGAAAGATAATATCCACTGCCCTCGGAGTATCCCAACCTTGGTTGCGCGTTGCGCGCTTGGCTTAGCTACGAAAAAGTGCCAAAGCAAAGCTACGAGCAAACCCGCTACGATGCTCACAAGAAAGCTTGTAAGAACGGGATGTGCCGCAAAGAAGTTCATTTTGCGTAGCCTTCGCTTGCTTAGTTGCTTGGAACGTCTAACCACTTTGACTCTACGGTGTGCGAAGCCATCTACTTGTTGTCAATCGAAAAGTGTTCCCAGCGAATAGCACCAAATCTTACGCTTTTCCTGTACACAACGGGCAACAGTGCCCATCAGGTGGTTTTGGTTTAGGCTGAGACTACTTCGTATCCAGGTGTGCTTCAAAACAAATGGGAGCTGCCGTTCTATCTCGAACATGATAATTTTGGTCAATTTTCGTCGGCACTATTACCTTTCTTCTCCGGGAGGGTGATGACGACTTCGCCCGGCTTGACCATCTTCAACTCTTCCCGGGCGACGCGCTCGATCGCGTTGGGATCAGTTTTCAATGCTTTGATTTCTTCCTTCAACTGCTGGTTTTCCTCTTCCAGCGTCCGCACTTCCTGCCTTAGCCTTTCGTATTCGCCGCGCTGCGAACGCAGCCCCAGGTAGCCGCGCTCGCCGAAGACAGTGTGCACCACCAGCGCAAACAGTCCCAGCCCGATCACAATTATCAGGAACCGCCGCCAGGGGGAAGGTTTGCGCCGGACAGGCATCTCGCTTACTCCGCGATGAATTTCTGCGCCGCTTCCACCAGCGCTTGGGTTTCTTGTTGCGAGTGCGCCTCGCAGTAGCAGCGCACCACCGGCTCGGTGCCCGACAACCGCAGCAGCACCCAGGAGTCGTCCTCGAACAGCAGCTTCAACCCGTCGGTGCGATCCACCCGCGCCACCCGCCGCCCGTCAAACTTTGCCGGGACTTTTTTGATGCGCGCCGCCACGCGCGCCCGCTCTTCATCCGACAGATGCAAGTTCACCCGCACGGGATAGTACGCGCCCACCTTGGCGAACAGCGCCTGCAGCTGCTCGCCCAGCGATGCGCCCCGCCGCGCCACCATCTCCGCCACCAGCAGGCAGGCCAGGATGCCGTCCTTTTCCGGCACGTGCCCGTAGATGGTCAGCCCGGCACTCTCTTCGCCCCCGATGGTGATCTTGTTCTGCTTAATGAGCTCGCCGATGTACTTGAACCCCACCGGCGTCTCGTACACTCGAACATTGTGATGGCGGGCGACGGCGTCAACCAAGTGCGTGGTGGCCACGCTCCGCGCCACCCCGCGCGGCCACTCCGGCCGCGTCTCCAGCAAGTAGTCAAGCAACAGCGAGATGATGTGATTGGGCGAAATAAAACTTCCGGTGTGGTCGAGGATGCCGAAGCGGTCAGCGTCGCCGTCAGTGGCGAGGCCCAGGGCGGCGCCGCTCTCCTGCACCAGTTGCCGCAGCTCGCCCAGCCGGTCGTCGCTGGGCTCGGGTGGATACCCCCCGAAGAGCACGTCGCGCTGCCCGTGCAGGGCGCGGACTTCCACGCCCCGGTCACGCAGGAAGCGGTCGAGGTAGCCGGCGCTGGTGCCGTAGAGAGCATCGAAGGCAATTTTCAGTCCGGCCCGCTGGATTGCAGCCACGTCCACTTTACTCGCCAACGTTTCCAGGTAGGTGTCGCGCGGATCGATTTCCTCCCAGCGGCTCGGATCGGCGTTGCCGTCTTCCGGTATGCCGCGCCGCAGGTGCTTCTCCGCCAATTTTTCCAGTTGCTGCGTAACGCGGGGCAAGGCCGGTGCGCCGTCGGCGGTGGAGAATTTCAGCCCGTTGTAGTCGGCTGGGTTGTGGCTGGCGGTGAAGTTGATGCCGCCCTCGGTCTGCCGGCGCAGAATTTCGCACGCGATGGCCGGTGTGGGCGTGGGTTCTTTGCACAAGTAGGAGTGGATGCCGCGCGCGGCCAGCACGCTGACGGCGCTGCGGGCAAACTCGGGTGACAAAAAGCGCGTGTCGTAACCGACGATTAGGCGTGGGTCTTTGGGATTTTCCTTGCGGACGCAGTCAGCGATGGCAGCGCAAGCGGCGCGCACCCCCGCGAAGGTAAAATCATCACCGATGATGCCGCGCCAGCCGCTGGTGCCGAAATGAATCTGCTTGAGTGGCATTCGTCGCGTATTGTACCGTGGGAGGTGCCGAGCGGCAACGCGGGCCGCCGAGGCAGTCGTAGATTAATTTAGTCCAGCCCAGCGGCCCCTGCCGCTGGGAAAGGATCATTTTCCCGGTGGCAGGGGCCACCGGGTTGGACATATAAAAGGAGAGAGTGCAGGAATCTAACGTCCGGCGCGAAATTGATCTCACAGATGGCCTGCTGCCCGTAGAGGAAGGGGACGATGACCGACAAAGTGGTGGTGCTGGTAACCTGCGGGTCGAATGAAGAAGCCGAGCGCATCGCCCGCGCTCTGGTGGAAGCGCGGCTGGCCGCCTGCGTGAACATCTTCGGCCCGGTTCGTTCCATCTACCGCTGGGAAGGGAAGTTGAATGACGACCAAGAGGTGTTGCTGCTCATCAAGACTTCTCGCTCGCTCTTCGACCAGGTGCGCCACGCGGTTGAGAAAGCGCACAGCTATGAGGTGCCGGAAGTCATCTGCCTGCCCATCATCGACGGCGCGCCCAACTACCTGGACTGGCTAGCCGACTCGGTGGGCGAGTCCCCGCAGCCCGCAGCACCCACTCCCAAGCCCGGAAGTAAGCGAGGCAAGTAAGTCGCGCCCTTCCAAAGTGCCGTTAAGCCCCAGCGGCCTGCCTGCGGTAGGCAGGCTGGGGCCGCTGGGCTGGACGATCACCAGTTTGCCCCGGCCAACTCTCCTGCGTCCAACCCGGTGGCCCCTGCCATTGGGACCGGTGCTAGACGTGCTGTAACGCCCGGTCGAGGTCGGCAATCAAGTCTTCGACGTCCTCAATCCCGGCGGAGATGCGCACCATCCCGTCGGTGATGCCGTTCTTGGCCCGCTCCTCCGGCGGCACCGAGGCGTGGGTCATGGTAACGGGGTGGGAAATGAGGGTTTCCACTCCGCCCAGGCTTTCGGCCAACGAACAGAGCTTGACGTGCTTCAGCATCCGCTTGGCGGCGTCGAGCGAACCCAGCTCAAAGCTGAGCATGGCCCCGAACCCCTTCATTTGCTTCTTGGCCAGCTCGTATTGGGGATGCGCTCTGAGCCCTGGGTAGAAAACCTGCTGCACTTTCGGGTGCTTTTCCAAAAACTCGGCGATGGCCTGCCCGTTCTTGTCGTGCTGCTGCATGCGCACCGCCAGCGTCTTGACTCCGCGCAGCACCAGCCAACAGTCGAAAGGATTCAGGATGGCACCGGCGGATTTCTGAATGAAGTAGAGCCGGTCGTAGTCCTCCTGCCGCGTCAGGATGACCGCCCCGCCGATGGAATCGCTGTGCCCGTTGAGGAACTTGGTGGTGGAATGCACCACCATGTCGGCGCCGAACTCCAGCGGCCGTTGCAGGTAGGGGCTCATGAAGGTGTTGTCCACCACCAGCATGAGCTTGTGGGCGCTCGTAATCCGCTTCATCTCTTTCAGGTCGCTGAGGGCCATGGTGGGGTTGGTGGGCGTCTCCACGTAGAGCAGGCGGGTATTCTTCTTGACGGCTGCCTCCACCGTGGCAGCGCAAGAGGTATCCACGAAGCTGGCCTCCAGCCCAAAGCGCGCCAGCACCTGCGTGAACAGCCGGTACACCCCGCCGTACACTGCGTGCGAGCAAATCACGTGGTCACCGCTCTGGAGCAGCGTCATGACGGCGTTGATGGCAGCCATCCCCGAGGCAAACGTCAGTGCGTGGCTCCCGCCTTCCAGCCGGGCCAGGTTGCGCTCCAGGGCCGTCCGGGTGGGGTTGCCCGCCCGGGCGTAGTCGTAGCCCTTGTGCTTGCCTAGCTCCTCCTGCACGTAGGTGGAGGTCTGGTAGATGGGGACGATGATGGCGCCCGTGGCCGGGTCCGGTTCTTGGCCGACGTGAATGGCATCGGTGGCGAAGCCCATGTGGATTCTTTCTCCTCTCGGCAATCCGACGCTGCCGCCGGTTTGTTTCGCTTATGACACCGTGTTAGAATTTCAGAGACAGCAGGAGGACTACAGTAGCACGGGGGCAGCGCGCCTGTCCAAAGTTGTGCTGTTCCAGACAGTGCGGCGCCTGTGGGACGAGCGATGATGCGCCACGCCATGACGATGAAATGCGCGCTTCTGCTGGCTCTTGCTTGTTTGCCTCCCGGCGCCCTGGCCCAGAAACACAAAGACGTGGAAGAGATCGGTGCGCGCGATATCAACCGGGGCTCGTGGAACTTCTACTCCATCGAGCGCGAGATTGAGCTGGGCCGTCAATTGGCCGGGCAGGTGGAGAGCACCTCCCTGCTGCTGCGCGACCGGGAGGTTCAGGCTTACGTCAACGAGCTGGTCCAGCGCCTGGTGCGCAACTCGGACGCGCAACTGCCCTTCACGGTTCGGGTCATCGATTCCGACGAGATCAACGCCTTTGCCCTTCCGGGTGGATTCGTCTACGTAAACACGGGACTCATCCTGGAGGCGCAGACGGAAGCGGAGCTGGCCGGCGTGCTGGCGCACGAAATCGCCCACGTCACCGCCCGCCACGCCACCAAACGGGCTACCAAAGCCACCTTGTTCCGATGGTTCACCCTGCCGCTGATCTTTGTCGGCGGGCCGATAGGCTTGGCGGTGCAGCAGGGGCTGGGGCTGGCGGTGCCGCTCACATTCCTGAAATTTGCCCGCGGCGCCGAACGCGAGGCCGATTATCTCGGCTTGCAGTACACCTACAGCAGCGGCTATGACCCGCTCGCCCTGATCGATTTCCTGGAGCGGTTGAGCGAGCACGAAAGGAAAGGGAATCTGCCCAAGGTTTTTTCCTCCCACCCCATGAGCAAAGAACGCATCAAAAGAGCGCAGGAGGAGATTGCACAAGTGTTGCCCGCGCGCACGGATTACGTCGTTTCCACCTCCCGGTTCGACCAGGTGAAGGCGCGACTGCTCCACTGGCGGCACGTGAACTCCCTCTACGAACCCAGTGAACAAGGCGGCCCGCGCTTGCGGCGTCGCACCCAGGAGAGTCAACCGTGATTGGACTCAGCCGCAGCTCCGCCCTTGCCCTTGCATTCGCCGTCTGGTTCTTGTCTGCCGCTGCGCTGGCGGCTGCCGACGACCAGGACAAGCTAGTCCGCCTCGAGGTACAAGTAACTTCAGAGAAAACGGGCCAGCCCATTAACAACGCGACCGTGTACATCAAGTTCAAGCGGAAACGCCTGCTCCGGCGTGACAAG
The DNA here is from genome assembly GCA_022571295.1 of Acidobacteriota bacterium. GTDB lineage: Bacteria > Acidobacteriota > Terriglobia > Acidiferrales > 2-02-FULL-67-57 > JACZYA01. Next base: position 6,822 of record JACZYA010000009.1, read on the forward strand.
CGCCATGAGTGGACCGTCAAAACCAACCGCGAGGGCAGGGCCGTCCTGCCGGTTTTGCCGGCCGGCGAAGTGTTGGTTCAGATAGTTATGCCCGGATGGAAAACCTACGGCCGCTTCCACACCCTGCGCGGCCCCAAGCAGGTTCTGGAAATCAAGCTCAAGAAACCCAAGAAGTGGTACTGACGATTCTGCCCTGCTTTAGCAGCTTATTCGTTCACGTCACTCCAGATTAAATTTGCTGCCGGCGTTCAGCCCTCATCTATCGAAGCGCAGCAAACACCGTGCCAAAGAAAAACTTTTTCTCCCTGCTGCGGTCTGGTGCAAACCGAGCAAAGAAGCCGATTGCGGGCCGTTTGTCGGTCGCTGCTCCCTCTTTTCCACACACTTTTCAACCTTCTTGTTAAAAACTTTTACTGCCGGGTCAGCAGCAACTCGGGGCTAGGGGGAATCAGAGATTGCGATCTTGCGCACCGCTTCTTCGGTGGTACAGCGGACGATGGTCTCGTATTCCTTTCCCAGCAACTGTTCCAACTTGCTGGTATTCATCACGTAGGAGCCGACAAAGTAGGGATAGGCCTCGGCGGGAACCGGGGAAATCCCCAACGCCCAGAACACTCGGTACAGGAACCCCACCAAGCGGTAGGAAGGAAGTCGCAGGAGGGAAAGCCCCACCAGCCGCGCCAACTGTTCGCCCGTCACCGGCGCGCCCCGGCCTTGCGCGTTCAGCACTTCCAGCCGTCCCGGGACGTAGTTCTGGCACAGCCACGCCAATAGGCGGGCGGCGTCGTCGATGTCCATAAATTGATAGAGACCCCCGTATTTGCGCCCCCACGGTAGCAACAGCGGCAAGCGCCAGCCGCGGCGCTGCACCCAGCGGCCCAGCCAGCTTCTTCCGCTGGCATATCCCTGAAGAGCCTGGACAATAAAATTTTCCACCCCGACGCCCAGAAAAATATGCCCGCGCACAATGTACACCCCGCACCCATTCAACTGCGGATGCCGCCGGAGGCACAGCTCATCGGTTTCCTTCTTGTGCAATGCGTAGGTATAGGTGTGGGGCTTCTGCGGGTAGTCTTCCCGCACCGGCCCGGGCAGCATAGGCCCGTAACCGGTGACGCTGGAAAGGTAGAGCAGGAGTTCCACTTGGCGTTTCTCTTTGTTCACCCGCTCGATGGCATCCAGCAGATGCTTGGTGCCGAGCACGTTGATCTCCCACTGCCGTCGGCGCGTCCGGGCGCCGGTGCGCGCCGGGTCCAGCACAAAAGCCAGATGAACCACCTGGCGAACGTTGGACCGGGTCATCAGCTCGGCCAGTTTGGCCGGGGCGTCGGAAGCTGAAAGATCGAGCTGCGAGAACTGCATCTGGGGGTGGTCAAACTGAGGAGGGAAGAGGTCCACGCCCACCAGCCGGCGGTCGGGCAAATGCGCCGCCAAGCGCCGGCCCATGTTTCCCGACAGGCCCGTCACCAGCAAGGCAGGCTGCTCAGATGTGTCGGGAGATTTCACGTTACGCATTAAATCGAAAGGGACGGCTAGTGTACGGCATCTCCTCCGCGCAGGCAAAACTTTCTCTCCCCCCGCATCTGATGAAATTGACGGGTGTCCTTGCCAATGCTAGAGTGGTTTGTTGCTCTTCGCTGAGTGAGCACACCCGAAGAGGGAAGCAAATCCCATGGGTAAACTGATCTGGGCCAACCTGCGCGCTCGTCCCATACGCACGGTGCTGAGTGTTACCGCCGTGGCCTTGCAAGTCTTCCTGCTGCTTTTCCTGATGGGCCTGACCGATGGCATCGTGAAGGAGTGGGGCGAGCGGGTGCAAGGCATCGGCGCCGACCTGCTGGTGCAACCCCCGAACGCCTCGATTTTCTTTGCTTTTTCCAGCGCCACCTTGAACCAGAGCCTGACCCAGCGCTTGCAGAAAACCGACGGCGTTGAGAAAGTCTCGCCCGTGATTGCCGTGGTCAACGATACCAGCCTGAGTGTGATTTACGCCATTGACTTCGACAGCTATGACCGTCTAGGCCGCGGCTTCCTCTTCCGCGCAGGAGGGCCTTTCCAGGGGCCCTACGACGTAATCATTGACGACATCCGGGCCGAGCAACGCGGCTTGAAGGTCGGCGATGCCATGCAACTGCTCGGCCAGCAGTGGCGTGTGTGCGGAATTGCCGAGCGCGGACGGGGAGCCCGCCAGTACATTCCCCTCCAGACCGCGCAGGAACTGCTGGCGGTGGGGAAGCGCGTCTCCATGTTTTGGATCCAGTCCACGGGCGACCCCAACGCCGTGCGCCAGCGCATCGCAGCTTTTCTGCCCCAGCACCGCATCCGCCTGATGGACGAGTATCTCTCCTTGATGGTCTCCAGCAACCTGCCCGCAGTCCGGCCCTTCACCAACTCCATCATTTTGGTGGGTCTGCTGATTACCTTCCTGGTGGTGCTGCTGAGTATGTACACCGTCATTCTGGAACGCCGGCGCGAGATCGGCATCCTCAAGGCGCTGGGCGCCTCCCGCTGGAATATCGTAACGCTCCTGTTGCGGGAAGCCCTCTTGATCGGTGTGCTCGGCGTCATAGTGGGGATTGGGGCAACCTATGGGGTAAGAGAGGTTGTCATCAACCTGCGCCCTACCATGACCATTCTGATCACGCCGGCGTGGTTGCTGCAAGGGGTGCTGCTGGCGCTGGGGGGATGCACGTTGGGCTCGATCTATCCCGCGCTACGCGCCGCCACCGCCGACCCCGTCAACGCGCTCGTCTTTGAATAGCCTCCTGGCACCGGCGGCTGCCGGCTGAGCCTTGACACCGCTGCGAGGATGCGCCATAAACACGCAAGCGGCAAGTTTGGGGAGGCTTTCCGCGCATGAGCCGACAACTCGCCTCCATTCTAGAAAAAGCCGGTCTCCTCGCGGAAGAAGACCTCGCCACCGCTCTCAGCCAGGCCCAGGAGAGCAAACGCTCCCTGTGGGAAATCATCCTTACCGAAAACAACGTCTCGGAAGAAAAGCTCGCTGAGGCTCTAGCCGCGCACCTGCGAATTCCCTACATCCGGCTGGCCGCCGCCATTATTGATCCCGATGCTGTGCGGCTGGTGTCGGAGGAGTTGGCGCGCAAGTTCCTGTGTCTTCCGCTGAAGGCGGAAGGCGAAGAGACCGATGCCACCGCAGGCGGCCCCAGGCGCCGGCAGACCTTGGTGCTGGCCATGGCCAACCCCACCGATTTTACCGCCATTCAGGACATCGAATTTGCCAGCGGCTGCGTGGTCAAACCGGTGGTCGCCACCCGCACCGAGGTGGCCGATGCCGTCGATCGCTACTACGCGCCGGAAAACTGGTTGCAGGATTTTCTCCAAAACGTCAACGAGAACGAAGAGTTGCAAATCGTCAGCCTGGAAGGGGACGAAGAGGAAGTCCCCCTGGGAGACGCGCGCAGCCAGGCGCAGCTTCCCCCGGTGGTCAAACTGCTCAACCTCATCATCCAGGATGGGATCAAGATGGGCGCCAGCGACATCCACATTGAGCCCCGACTGCACGGCGTGCAGGTACGCACCCGGGTGGACGGCCTGCTGCGCGAATTTATGCAGGTGCCCAAATGGCTGCACGGGCCGTTGGTTTCGCGGCTGAAGATTCTGGCCAAGCTCGACATCGCTGAGCGCCGCGTGCCCCAGGACGGCCGCATCCGGGTGACGCTCGAAAACCGGGGCGTGGACTTGCGCGTCTCCACCTTGCCCACGCACTTTGGGGAAAAAGCGGTGCTGCGCGTCCTCGGCACCGGGGGCGCCGTTCCTCCCACCGCTTCGCTCGGGCTCAAGGGCGACGACCTCGACCTCTTGAAAACAGCCGTGTCTCAACCGCAGGGCATGATTCTGGTCACGGGTCCGACCAGCAGCGGCAAAACCACCACGCTCTACTCGCTCATCAACGAGAAAAAGGATCCCGCCATCAACATCATCACCGTGGAAGACCCGATTGAAATCCAACAGGCAGGTATCACCCAAGTGCAGGTGAACAACAAGGCTGGGCTCACCTTTGCCTCCAGCTTGCGCTCGATCCTGCGCCAGGACCCCGACGTGCTCCTGGTCGGTGAAATCCGCGACCTGGAAACGGCCGACATCGCTTTCCACGCTGCCATGACCGGTCACCTGCTGCTTTCCACCCTTCACACCAACAGCACCACCGCCACCGTAGCGCGGTTGTTGGACCTGGGCGTGGACCCCTACTTGATCAGCTCCTCGGTAAACCTGATCGTGGCCCAGCGCTTGCTTCGGAAGGTTTGCGAGCGGTGCCGGGAGGAATACCAGCCCTCGCATAAACTGCTGGAGCGCCTGCACAGTGAGGAGGCCGATTTCCCCTTCTTCCACGGACGGGGCTGCGAGGCTTGCGGCAAGACCGGCTACCGGGGGCGCACCGGAGTTTTTGAGTTGCTGCGCATGACGCCCACGCTGCGAGAGCTCATCAACCGCAAGGCGTCCGAACCAGAGCTGCGCAAGGCCGCCGTGGCCGCCGGCACCACCTTGCTGCTCCAGGAGGCGATGGAGAAGGTCAAACAGGGAATCACCACCATCGAAGAAGTCTTGCGGGTCATCCAGCTCCAGGAAGACGAGGTGGTTCGCTGTCCCCACTGCGGCAGCCTCATCAACCTCGACTTCTCCACCTGTCCCTATTGCCTATTTGCCCTAAAAGTCGTCTGCGAGGCTTGTGCGCAGGAGTTGAAGCCCGAGTGGCGCATCTGCCCCTATTGCAGCGCCCGCATCACCAAGATCACGGTGGTGAGTGAGGATAAACGCCGCGTGCCGCATCCCTCTCCTGCCGCCACCGGTGAAGCCGCTAGTCCACTGCCCGTAACCAGGGGCGGCGCTCCCAGCAAGAAGATACGTATTTTGGTGGTGGAAGATGACGACCCCACTCGCCGCACCATCGTAAAATCTCTGGAACAATTGCCGAGCCGGCCGGAGGTGCTTGCGGCTGCCGACGGCTTGGAGGGTTTGGCGGCGGTCGAGCACTTGCAACCGGACTTGGTTGTTCTTGACGTCAAGATGCCGGGCATGAGCGGGCTGGAAGTCTGCCAGAGGTTGCGCAGCAAGGTTCAAACTGCTTTTATCCCCATCCTCATGCTCACCGGCGATACCGATGAGGAGAGCCGAACCAAAGGATTTCTGGTGGGCACCGACGACTACATGGGGAAGCCGTTCTCCGTCTCCGAGCTCCACGCGCGCATCAATCGCCTTCTGCGACGAACCTACGGCCTCTAACCAAAATAGGGTGGAAATCTAGCAGCTTGTCGAAAAATGGTTCGCTTTGTCATTCCGAGCGAAGCGAGGAATCTGCTTTTGCTCCAAAACCCGGGGAAAGCAGATTCCTCGTCGTCCGCCTGAGGCGGACTCCTCGGAATGACAACCAAACGAGTTTTTCAACAAGCTGCTAGGGCGTGGTGCGGTTGTTTCTCTCCGCGCTTGAGCCGGCGGCTACTCGGCCGGCGGAGCTAGGGGAATCCGGAAAATGAACTGGCTCCCCGCGCCCGGTTGGCTTTCCACCCAGATCTTCCCGCCGTGCTCCTGCACCAGCGCGCGAGCGATGGCCAAACCCAACCCGGTGCCCCTTTTCTTTCCCCGGCCACGCTCCTCCACCTGCTGAAAGCGCCCGAAGATCCGCTCACTCTGATCCGGAGGAATGCCGGGGCCCTGATCAATCACCCGGCACTCGACCATGTCCCCGACTTGCCGCAAAGCAACTGTGACCTTTGATTCCGGCGGCGAGAACCGGACCGCATTGCCCAAAAGATTGGTGATGACCTGATCGATGCGGTCGCGGTCGCCGATGATGGAAGACATCCGTGAGGGGCAGTCGATCACCAGCTTCACCCGGAAGCTGTCCGCGTAGTTCCGTATGGTGCGCACGCTGCGCTGGGCGGCATCAAAGAGGCTCATTGTTTGCAGACACAATTGCATGCGCCCGGCTTCGATCTTGGAGAGGTCGAGAATGTCGTTGATCAACCGAATCAGCCGCTCGCACCCGTTCTGCCCGATCAGCAGCAATTCGCGCACCTCTTCGTTGATCTCGCCGGCAAAGCCCCCCAGCAACAGGTCAAGCGAGCCTTTGATGGAAGTCATGGGCGTGCGCAACTCGTGGGCGGCGATGGAGAGGAATTCACTCTTGGCCTGGTCAATTTTCTTCTCTCGGGTGACGTCGCAATAGATGAACAGACGCCCCCCGGCGCTCCCATCCGGCCGGCGAAACGGCTGGCTGATTTCCTTGAAATACAAGCGGCGGTCGGTGCGGTACTCAATCAACTCGCTTGTGGTGCCCTCCCGGTCCGACAGCAGGCCCACCACCCGCTGCTTGAAAGCGGCGGAGCTTTCCAGCGCTCCGCCCATCAAGTCCACCAAATCCGTCAGGTTCTTCCCGGCCAATGATTCCGGGCTGACTCCCAGCAGCTCGGTCAAGGCGCGGTTGGTAAAGAGCAGGCGTTGGTCGCAATCCAGGGCGAACATCGGCGTGGCAGCCGAATCCAATACCGCCCGCAAGTTCTCCAGGTCGGCGGGGGCTGGGGGCGCGCTGCTCTTAGTAGGAGACACGTATCGACGTCCCACGGTGCGAAGGTTACTCAGGAAGAAACAGGCGAAGCCGAGCCTGCCTGCGCCAGCAAATCAAGGATTTGCTGGGGAAGCTGAAGCGGGTCGAAGGGCTTGAGCAAATAGCCAATCGCACCCAAGGCCAACCCGCGCTCCCGCTCGTGCTCCTGCACGCTGGCCGATAGGAAGATGACGGGAATATGGCGCGTGACCGGATCTGCTTTCAACTGCTGGCAGGTCCGGAAACCGTCCAGCTTGGGCATGATGTAGTCCAGCAGGATCACGTCGGGTTGCTCCCGCCGAGCCATGGTCAGACATTCCTCGCCGTCGTTGGCCAGCAGCACCTGCCACTGGCCTGCGTGGGCCAGGCTCATCCGGGCCAAGCGCTGGATGTCCTCTTCGTCTTCAACCACGAGAATTTTCATCAGTTCCAACCAGCATTCGGCGAGAAAAGCTGCTGGCCTCCCCTGCTTAGGTAGCTACAATCCCCAGAGCTATTATAATATGAATTTCCTGTCAACGCCTGCAAACTTAGATGCAGGAGTTCTTAGGTGTAGTATATTGTCGGTCGCCGCCTGGCCAACCATTCATAACGGCGGCGGCGGAGAAACAAAGTGGCAGTGCCCAGCGACAAGCACACCCAAGCGGAAATCATCGAACGGCGTGATTTCTCCGACGATTTGTGGGCCATTCGCCTCAAAGCAGAAACTCCGCTCAAGTTCACTCCCGGCCAGTACGCCACCTTTGGAATCATAGACGGCGAAAAGGTCATCGAGCGGCCCTACTCCATCGTCTCCTCCCCGTACGAGGAGAGCTTGGAGTTCTTCTTGGAACGCGTGCCCGAAGGGGGGCTGACACCGCGGCTACATGAATTGCAGCCGGGCGCCAAGCTGGTCCTGCGCAAGGTCGCCAAAGGCCGTTTCACCCTCGATACTCAAAGCGGCCACAAAAAACATTTCATGGTAGCGACGGTCACCGGCTTGGCCCCCTATTGCAGCATGGTGCGCTTGCTCTACCAGGACTGGAAGGAAGGGAAATTGCCGGCGGGTTGGCAGGTAGTGGTTCTCCAGGGCGCCAGCCATTCCCGGGAACTGGGCTACCGCGAGGAGTTCGAGCGTTACGCCCGCGAAGCTCCCTGGCTGACCTACATCCCCACCATCAGTCGTCCCTGGGAAGACCCGAACTGGAGCGGGGAAGTCGGACGGTGCGAAGACATCCTGCGCAAATACAGCGACCAGCTCAACCTGGCCGCGACCGACACCACCGCTTACTTCTGCGGCCATCCCGAAATGATTGAAAAATCTAAGGGCATCTTGCTGCGCCGGGGCTTTCCCAAAGAATCCTTGCGCGAAGAGCAGTACTGGGTGCAAAAGTAACCGTTTGCGGCGCACGGGGCAGGGAAGCGGCGCTCAGGTTGACCCCCTGCCTGCAGTCACCTAACATAACTCGTCGCGCTGCATTTCCCTCGTAGGAGGCCTTCCATGGCAATCAAGAAGCGTTACATTTTTCTGATCCTCGTGGCCGTGTTGGTGGTGGGACTGGTCATTGCCGGGCGAATTGCGACTCGCATCCCCAGCGGAAGCGTGCTCACGCTGACCATCGCCGGACAAGTGGCGGAAGAGGAGTGGCCCGACCTCGGCGCACGCATGTTTGAGGGCGATGTGACGGTCTTCCGGACCCTGCTGGAAGCGCTGGACCGCGTTCAACACGACGATCGCATCGCCGGCGTGTCGCTGGAAGTGCAGAACGTGGGCATGAGCTTCGGCAAGGTACAAGAACTGCGCGACAAACTCCAGGCCCTGGTCGCCAGCGGAAAGTTCTGCACTGCCTACCTGGAAACGGGATACAACCTCAGCTACTACCTGGCCACTGCCTGCCCGGAAATCTATTTGACTCCCACCAGCCTGCTGGGGTTGAACGCCCTGATGGGGCACACCACTTTCATCCGTGGCACGCTCGACAAGCTGAATATCTATCCTGATTTCTACCACATTGCTGAGTACAAAACATTTTCGAATATGTACACGGAAAAACGTTTCACGCCCGCGCACCGCGAGATGGTCACCGACCTGATTACCGGCTGGCAACAACAACTGATGGACGGAATCGCGGCGGGGCGCGGCCTGGACGCGGGAACGGTCGAGCAACTGGTGCGCGGCGGCCCCTACCTGGCCCACGAGGCGGTCGAAAACAAACTCATCGACAAACTCCTCTACTACGACCAATACCGCGACCTGCTCAAGGAAAAAGCAGGCAGTTCGGAGTTGAATACCGTCAGCGTAGAAAACTACCTCCAGCGTACCACTCCCCGCTCCGGCCCCAAGGTTGCCATTGTCTATGCCACCGGCACCATCGTGAGCGGCAAGAGCAGCTATTCGCCCTTGCTCGGCCGGACGATGGGTTCGGACACGGTCGGCAGGGCACTGCGGCAGGCGCGCAAAGACGGCTCCGTCAAGGCCATCGTTCTGCGGGTCGACAGCGGGGGCGGTTCCGCCATCGCTTCTGAGATCATCCGCCGAGAAGTGGAGTTGGCCAAAGAAACAAAACCGGTAGTAGTTTCTATGTCGGACGTGGCCGCTTCCGGCGGTTACATGATTGCAATGTCGGCGCACAAGGTTGTGGCCGACCCGGGGACGGTCACAGGTTCCATCGGGGTCGTCTTTGGCAAACTAAACCTGAAGGGCTTTTACGAAATGCTGGGGATGACCAAGGATTACGTCGCGCTGGCGCCCAACGCCACTTTCCTCTATGCGTTCGAAAACTTCACCCCCGCCCAGCGTCGAGTGGTACGGAAATTCATGAGAGATACCTACGACAGTTTCTTGCAGCGGGTCTCGGCAGGACGGGGGATGTCAGTCGAAGAGGTTGACCGCGTTGCCAAAGGCCGTGTCTGGCTGGGCACGCAGGCCAAGGAGCACGGCCTGGTGGACGAATTGGGCGGGTTGGAGCGGGCGGTGGCTCTGGCCAAGGAGTTGGCGAACATTCCCGAAGAACAGCCGGTTCAATACGTAATCTTCCCTCGGCCCAAGTCTACTTGGGAGCAGTTGCAGAGCTGGTTGGGCCTGAGTGGCGGAGCAGTGACCGTGCGGCGGGCGTGGCTCGATCCCGAGCGCCTCTTGCTGAACCGCGAGCCGGCGCTACTGATGATGCCGTTTCGGATTGAGCCGCGCTAACGGTCAGACTCCTCGACGATGGCCTCACCAGGCGGCCAGGCAATTTCTATCCAGAGCGGCGCGTGGTCGGAAGACTTCACCGAGCGCTCGATGGCGTAGTCCAGCAGCCGCACGCCCTGCGTGTAGAGTGAATCCAGACGAAGCGGAAAGAACGCTTTACGGCTGGTCGGGCCTTCTTTGGCGAAGGAGGTCTGGAAGCCCTTTTCCTTCATAAATGCATCAACCGCTTTTGCCTGGCGGGATCGAAAAATGGGAATCGTGTTCCACAGCCAGCGGAAGGGGTTGGTGTTGAAGTCACCTCCGACCACCTGTGCCGATCCTCCATCACTGCTGGCCGCCTCCAACACAGGCGTCAATTGCTTGATGCGAGCTGCCGCATTGACCCGGGTGTCCAAATGGACGTTGTACACGCGCAGCGGCCGGCCCGCCACATCGGCGGTGGCAGCCAGGGCGATACGCTGGCGGCTCTTGTAGCGCAGGTTCAGGCGCGGCAACAGCAGGATTTGAATCTCCGAAAGTGGGTAGCGGCTGAGGATGGCCAGCCCATGCGTGCCGGGCTTGCCTTGATTTTCTGTGGGTCGCGCTGGGCCGTACACATAATTGAAGCCAAGCGCCTGCGCCAACTTGCGCGTGCGGCTGGTTCCCTCGGCGGGGTAGCTCTCGATCTCCTGCAAGAGAAAGAGATCGGCACGCCGCAGGTTGGAGTTTTGCTGAATGCTCTCAATCAGCAGCGGCAGGTCTGTAGCCAAGTGCACATTAAAACTTACGATGCGAATCGCTGTGGGCGCTTCCACCGAGGATGAAACCGGCAGCAGTTGCCCCACTTCCGGTTGGAGACTGACCGCCGGCGGGTCGTCCTGCGCGTGGCTAGACGCAAAGACAAACAGGAAGGCGAGCAGAAGCCGCAGCGCTCGGCTGCGTAACCTGGAGGTGCGATAGTAAATCATTTGACCTTCAGCCTAACCGAAGCTAGGATTCTAGTGTACAGGGTCTGATTTCGACAATAGCCCAGGCCCGAAGAAGGACGTGCCGGGCCGAGGAGAATCGGGGCTCCACAATCTTTCCGCTCTTGCGATAGATGATGACCGACTTCTGGCAAAAAGGAATCCTCGAACCTCTGGGCCGCTTCCGCGACGACATAATGAGCTTTCTGCCCGATCTCCTGCAGAGCCTGGTGATTGTGCTGATCGGGCTGCTGGTGGCCTGGCTGCTCAAAGAGATTATCTACCGATTGCTGCGCCTGCTGACCTTCGACCGTCTCTGCGCCCGGATGGGCATCACAACCGCGGTCGAGCGCGTGGGGGCCTTTCGCTCTCCTTCCTATCTGGCCGGCCAAGTCGTGCAGTGGTTCATCATTGTCTTGGCCTTGCTCACCGGCTTGAGTGCGTTGGAAACGGAAGTGAGCGACAATTTACTGGTACAGTTCTTGGTCTACCTGCCGAACTTAATTGTAGCGGGCTTTATCCTGGTGCTGGGAGCGATTGCCAGTCGCTTTCTGGGCCGTGCGGTCCTGCTGGCGGCTGTCAACGCACAGATGCGCGCTGCTTCGCTGGCCGCTGGCACGGTGCGTTTTCTGGTCATGTCGCTGGCGACGGTGGCAGCGCTGGAGCATTTGGGGATTGGGCGAACCACCGTCCTGGTAGCCTTTGGAGCAGTTTTCGGGGGCGTGGTGCTGGCTCTGGCCATGGCCTTTGGATTGGGCGGGCGCGATTTGGCTCGCGAGCTATTGGAAGGACAATTGCGCAAGCACATGCCGAAAGATCAGGAGGATCAGGTCCGCCACCTGTAGGTCCAAATCGGCTGCCCGCAACCTCCTGAACCAAGCCCATGCGACAAGCCAATAAGACGTTCACGTTTACCAGCGACGCCCACGTTGTGCGCATCTGCGGGACGCGTGCTACCACGCTGGCGGAACTGCATGGGTTGCTAAAAACTGCCAGTGACGCCTCCATCTTTCACCACACGTTTCAAACCCTCCAAGCCCACCATTACCTGACGGAGGGGTTTACCAACGACTTCGCGCAGTGGGTCCTGGCGGCGTGCAATGAAAATACCCTGGCCGAGCAATTGATGGCAGTGGACGTGCGCGACTACGTATCTATCTCCGCCCTGCGGAAACAACTCACTCGGGTGACGGGAGCCTACATCAAAGACAATCCCACCCGACGCGATGTCCCCGGCTTCGAGCCTTTTTATTTCTGCGAGACCGTGCGGGTGACCGTGCCCACCGGCGTCGTGGCACGGACGTTGGGGGAATTCGCCGAGGGAGTCAAGAACGCCAGTCTCAGCTCCATCCATTTCCATTTCCTCACTTCTCGCCTGCGCTTACAGTTGGAAACCAACGATTTTTCCGAGTGGCTGCGCCGGAGCCTCGATTTGCCGGAGCTGGCGGAGCAGGTCGAGCGAATCGACATTTACACCAACACACTGGAAGGAGTGCGGACCAAAATCATCGAACTGGCCCACGCCTGGGTGGAGAAATAATGGGTTCCGATCCTTCCATCCCGCTTCCTCGCATTGTCCACCTGCAAGACTACGCCGCCGTTTTGGGCGAAGCCGAGATCAGCCTGTTGCGTTCACTGGCCGCCCGGCTGGGCGGGCGCACGGTCAAAATGGTGAACTCCACCTCAGTCGGCGGCGGCGTGGCCGAAATTCTGAACTGCATGGTGCCGCTGCTGCAAGACCTGGAGGTGCCGACGCGCTGGGACGTCATTACCGGCGGCAACGATTTCTTCGAAATAACCAAAGCCTTCCACAACGCGCTCCACGGTGCTCCCTATGAATCCCGCCCGGCGGACTTTGAGTTGTTCCTGGCCGTGAACGAGATGAACCGCGCGCGCATGGATTTTTCCGAGGACATCATCGTTATCCATGACCCGCAGCCGGTCGCGCTCGTCCACCAACGCGAGCAGGAAAAGCGGAAGAAACCCTGGATTTGGCGTTGTCACATCGACCTCTCCAACCCCAGTCCGGCGGTGTGGTCTTTTCTGGAACCCTGGGTGAGCAAGTTCGACGCCACGATTTTCTCCTCGCCCAACTTTTCTCGCAAACTCTCCGTCCCGCAGAATCTCTTTTTCCCTGCCATTGATCCTTTGTCGGAGAAGAACCGCGCGCTCGAACCCGAATACGTTGCGAGTGTGCTGGAGCGTTTCCAGATCGACCCGCGCCGCCCCATCCTCACGCAGGTCTCGCGCTTCGACCGTCTGAAGGACCCGGTGGGCGTCATCCGCGCTTACAAGATGGTCAAGAAATACATGGATTGCCAGTTGGTGCTGGCGGGGGGCGGCGCCCGGGACGATCCCGAAGGCGGCGAAGTGCTGGCGGAAGTCCGCGAAGTGGCGGGGAATGACCCCGACGTGCACGTATTGGAGTTGCCGCCGTGGAGCGCGCTGGAAATCAATGCGCTCCAGCGTGCCTCGACCATTGTGATTCAGAAGTCCCTGCGCGAAGGATTCGGCCTGACCGTGGCCGAGGGGCTGTGGAAGAAAATTCCGGTGGTGGCCTCAGCGGTCGGGGGCATTCCCAGCCAGATCATTCATAAGCAAACCGGAATGCTGGTTCACTCGATTGAAGGCTGCGCGTTTCAAATCCGTTACCTTCTCTCCAACCCTGCGGTGATGCAACGCTTGGGCGAGAACGGCCACGAGCACGTCAAAGCCAACTTCCTCATCACCAGCAGCATCAAGAGCTACCTGGTCCTGTTCATTCTCCTCCTCGAGCAAATGAAGTCCTGAACCCCGGAAGTTTTTCCACCAACTCCCAACTTCAGTTTCGAGGGTTGTCAGAAGAGGGCACTTTGAGTACAATGTTTTCGCGGGGTAGTGGAGTCTGGTACCACGTTGGGCTCATAACCCAAAGGTCGCAGGTTCAAATCCTGCCCCCGCAACCAATCTTCTCGGATTTACCTCAGCACTCACATTCAAAATTCTGCCCTGGGCGGCAAGAGCACGGCGCAGTCAGGGTTTTTCGAGAAGCGGAGACCCGGCAGAGTATAATCCTGCCCTTCGCACGTCGAGCCCACGACCGGCCTTGTAGTTTTGCTGAAAGAGCCGGGGCGGGAGGAACCTGTTGCAGTTGCGTCGGCGTTTGGGTGTAGGCACTGCCACCAGCGTAGTGGTGGCAAACATGATCGGCACCGGGATTTTTACCACCACCGGGCTGATGCTGGCGCAGGTGGAAAGCGGCGGGCTGGTGCTGCTCTGCTGGGTGGTCGGGGGGCTGATTGCGCTCTGCGGTGCCTTGAGCTACGCCGAGCTGAGCACAATGATGCCGCGGGCCGGCGGCGAGTACGTCTACTTGCGGGAAATTTACGGCCCGGCGTTCGCCTTCCTGACCGGCTGGACCAGCTTCTTCGTGGGTTTCTCCGCACCAATTGCGGCCGCGGGCGTAGCCTGCACCACCTATCTGGTCGCGGCGAAGGTGCTTCCCGACTCCTGGCTGGCGCAGAAAGCCACCGCGGTGGGAATTGTGCTGGTGCTGGTGGCGATTCACTATCGCGGAGTGCGTCTGGGTGCCTGGGTGCAGAATTCCCTGACCGCTTTGAAACTTTTGTTGTTGGCGGGATTGCTGGTGGGAGGTTTCACCCTGGGGCAGGGAAGTTGGCAATTCCTGGAGCCGTCCAGTGCGTTTTGGGCTGCGGGTCGGTGGAGCCAAGCGGGGCTGATTTTGCTGTGGGTGATGTTCGCCTACAGCGGCTGGAACGCTTCCACTTATCTTGCAGAAGAAGTCGAGCAGCCGGCGCGCACCCTGCCGCGTTCGCTCCTCCTGGGTACCTTACTTGTGCTCGCGATCTATCTGCTGGTGAACCTGCTCTTCTTTTTCGCTGCCCCGATGAGCGCGCTGAGCGGCGTGATCGCCGTAGGCGATGTGGCCACGAAAGGGTTGTTTGGCGCGGACGCAGCGCGATGGTTTTCCGGACTGATCGCTCTGGCGCTGCTCTCCTCACTCAGCGCTTACATATTCATCGGGCCGCGCGTGTACTACGCCATGGCGCGCGACGGCCTGTTCTTTCGCTTTGCCGCCCGCCTCCATCCCCGTTTTGAAACGCCCGGGCTGTCGATCGTCGCCCAAGGCTTGTGGGCGGTTGTGCTGGTCTTGACGGGCACGTTCGAGCAATTGCTAACCTACATGGGTTTCGCCCTGGGCATTTTCCCCTGGTTGGCTGTCGCCGGCGTACTGTTGCTGCGGCGACGTGACCCCGGGCGGGAACGCCCGTATCGCGTGTGGGGGTATCCCCTGACGCCGATCTTTTATCTGACAGCAATGACGTGGATTCTGGCGGTGGCGCTGTTTACCGCCCCGGGCCCATCACTGGTGGCGCTGTTCACCATACTAGCGGGCATTCCCGCCTACCACTTCACTGTAGGTCGAAAACTGGCCGGCGGGGCGGGAATCCGAAACCCGGCCGACAATTCCTAAGGCAAGAAAGCGGCCCGGCAATACTTTGAGCGAACCTCCGGTGTCAGCGGACTACCAGGTGTTGTACGGCGTCCCTTCGCTGGAAACGCCGGCGGAACCGGAGCGGACATCGCAGAGGCCCGTGCTGCTTTGCTCGGGCGAGAGCAGCAGGTCGCAGTATTCTTCCTGCCAGCTATCGGCTGTTCCGGTGATGTCGGGCGGGAGAGTCCGGAAATAGTCCTCGGCCACCAGCTCGCCGAGTGAAAAAGGTGGACGCTTCTTATCCAGGGTGAACTCCTCGATGGTTTTCCGGAGAACAAATAAGTTCTCCCGCAGCACGGTCTCGCGCGCCCGCACCACCGAATGGCGGTAACTGGGAATGGCAATGGAAAGCAGAATGAGGATGATAGTGATAACGATGAAAATTTCCAGCAGGGTGAAGCCTGCGCTCGCAGAATTGTAGAGAGCGCGGTTCTTGTTCCGACGGCAGCCATAGGTCGCCGGCCCGGCCCCGGGGCGCTGCCTGCGCCCCAGGCATAACCCGGCCCTTGTTGGACACGACTTGTTGCGCACCGGCATTCGCATCCTACCAGTCGGCATAGCGTGTGCCATCGAGGGCGGTGCCTTGGCTGCGGGTGTAGACATCAAAAATATTTTTTCCGCTCCAACTGAGGGACTCGGGCGAATCCTGAACGGCGCGCATGCCCCAGTTGGTCGAGTTGGTCATCGGGTCTCTGGGGATGCGGCGCAGGAAGCGCACCCGGCGGTCGGGAGCGCCGGCCAACTGCACGCCCGCCATCAGCGTTTCCAAATCGGGCGGGTAACCTTCGGTGTCAGCTTGGACGGCGATCAAGCCGCGGTCGGAAGCATCCTTGTAGCGGTCGATGGCAGTACGCATTTCCCGCAGGGCGCGGTGCAGTTGCCGCTCCTGCTCGCGCTTGATTTTCACTCGCGCCAGCGGCAGCGCCATGGTCGCCAGCACGAGCAGAATCGCGCTGGCCACCACCACTTCCAGGAGGGTAAAGCCGGAACGGGGTTTTGCTTTGCGAGAGGTTGACCTCTCGCCCGCTCGCACCATCATGGGGTTGGAGACTCTGTTCTCGGGTTAGACTCCGCTCTCGGGTCCATCTGGCCCGTATTTTGCTCCACCACGATTGCGCCACTGAGCGTTTCCACTTCCAGGCGCTCTCGATTGCTGGTGCGGGCGGCGATGCGCGAGATGCTGAGAACCGTCTGGCCCGGGGCTATACCACGGAAGACCAGCGTGACCAGCACCCCCTGGCCCGAGACTCCGCTCGTCCCCGGCGGCCGGCTCAACGAAATGATGGCCGCACCGCTTTCCACATCCACGCGATGGACCAGTGCCGCCGGGTACTCGCCTCCGCCCAAAAAGCCCCCGTGGTGCACATCCACCAACTCCACTACCTGGGGGTTGTAGCTGAGCGCAAACGGCACCGTGAATAGGTCCTGCACTCTTTCGATGACTAGGTTGACCGCAACTTGCTGGCCGATGCCCACGCGCGCTTGTGCCGGATCGAAGCGGAGTTGTGCCGCCCCTGGCTCCGGCGGCGACGTTTGTGGAGGCTCCGGCTCAGGCCGCGCGGCCGGGGCTCGCGGAACGGCCGGCGGCGGAGCGCTCGGTGGGGCCGCAGCTTGGCGGCGCAATGTAATGGCCTGTCCGGTTCCTATTGCCAGAGGCCTGAGATTGAGGGCGCTGAACTCAGGCATGCGGACAATGCGCGGGGTCAGGACAATCAGAATTTCGCTCTCCTGCGATTCCTTCCGTTTGCTGCCGAAGAGATAGCGCAAGAAAGGCACTTTCGCCAACCCCGGCCAGCCCTCGAACGAAACCGATTCCGTGCGCTCGACGATTCCGCCCAGGATGCTCACCTCGCCTTCGCGCAGCCGAATGTGGTGCTCAAGTTTGCGCTGGCCAAAGATCGGTTGCTCCACTCCGCCGATGTTGACCCGCCCGGCCACCGACGAGACTTCCACGATCACGTGGAGTGAAATCTCCCGGTTGGGATGCACATGCGGAGTAATGTCCAAATTCACGCCCACATCCTGGAACTGGAACTGGGTGTTCACCAGGGGGTTGATACCGACGCCACCGATGCCGGGCTGAAAACTCCCCACCGCGAACGGCACGCGGTCGCCGATCCGGAGTTTAGCCGTCTGCCCGTCAGTCACGCGCACCTGCGGGTTCTGGAGCACCTTGGTGGTGGACTCGGTCAACAACGCCATCGCAGTAGCGCTGGGCAGGATCAGGCTGTAGTCGCTGCTGGATAACCGGCCCAACGAGTTGAGCCGGATGGCGCCCGTGGTGCCATCGTCGCCGGTCTCGGGCCCGAGCGAAGAGCGCGGCGTGAAAATCAACGGCACTGAAGTGGAAGGCAGGATACCCAACTCCCGGGCACGGTCGCGCCGCGCTTGCAGCACCGTTACCTGGATAACCACCTCCGGCTTGGCGCGATCAATATCCTGGATGATTTTTTCCGCCACGGCCACCTTGTCGGGGGTATCGCGAATGATGATGGCGTTCTGTGAAGTGCTGGGGGTGATGCGCGTGAGCTCAAGCAAGGTCCGCAAGGTCTGCACCAATTCGTTGAGCTCGGTCGCCTGGGTCAGGTTGGAGAGATAGAAAGTCTTGATGACCTGCTCCTCGTACATTTGGCGCTTGGCCTTGCTGTCCGGAATGACCATGATGGTGTTAGGCGTCACGGCCTTCCAAAATGTTTTAGTGATCAAAGCCACGATGCCGAGCGCCTGTTCGACGGTGGCATTGGAAAGCTCCACCGGCACTCGCCGCGTCTGGAAGTCGGGGTCAAAAATAACGTTGATGCCGGCCAGTTTCCCGATGGTTTCATAGATCTTCTTGGCATCTTCGTTCATGCGCAGGTTGAGCAGGGCTTGCGACAGCGGCTTCAGTTGCGGCGGCCCGGAAGGAACTTGTTCGAGGCGGCTCCCAAAACTCCCGGGGCGTTGCTGTTTGGCCGCGCGTACATCCGCCTTTCGCTGAGCCACAATCAGCTCCAGCGTATTCCGCAGCTCTTGTTCGGCGACGAAACTGGAGGGGTCAATCGCCAGGGCTTTCTCAAACTCCGCCACCGCGGGTTCCAGCAGGCCTTGATCGCGCAGCTTGTGCCCGCGGTCCACGTGCATCTGGGCGGCCTCAAAGCGCATCCGCATGGACCTCAGGTCGTAGAGGGTGTTGCCCGGTTCAGCTTTGAGCGCGCGCTGGTAGTGGATCAAGGCGGTATCGTAATCTTTCTGCAACTCCGCCTGTTGGCCCTTCTTGAAGTCGCTGCGCCCTTTGGGGCAGGCAGCAGTCAGCAAGGCTAGGAGGATAATGGCAAGTAACCGCAGTCCCCTGTGTGTCATCCTACCCCTCTCTGTCGGCGCTGGAAGCTTGCTTCGGCAAAGTCTAGCACTCCTGCGCGGCAGGAGCAAGTTTTCCACAGGTTGTAGAAGGCAGCTACCTTATACTCCTTGCCGCCAAGCCGCTCAGGCACTACCATTTCGTCATGGGCAAACCCAAGCCGAAGAAAGACGTCGCGGGCCGCAAAATCGTGGCCGAGAACCGAACCGTGCCCTACAAGTACCATATCCTGGAACGGTTCGAAGCTGGCATGGTGCTGACCGGAACGGAAGTCAAAGCCTTGCGCGAAGGCCGCGCCAACCTGCGCGACTCCTACGCGCTCATTCGGGCGCACGAGGCTTGGCTGCTCAACTGCCACGTCAGCTCCTACAGCCACACCGGCTACGCCACCCACGACCCGCTTCGCACCCGCAAACTCCTGCTGCACAAGGTGGAAATTCAGCGGCTCAGGGGCCGGGTGGAAGAAAAGGGCTTGGCGCTGGTGCCGTTGCGGCTCTATTTCAAGAACGGACGCGCCAAGTGCGAGTTGGTGCTGGTGAAAGGCAAAAAAGTTTTCGATCGCCGCGAACAGATTCGGCGTCGCATCGTTGACCGCGAAATTGCGCAGGAACTGAAACACCGCCGTTAGCACTTAGTGGACACTCCGCGCTCGCACCCGCTTTCGCGTTTTCGGTTTCCCGTGTACACTACGCCGCTTACTACTTTCCAAAGAGGAATTACGCGTGTTCACTGTCAAACTTTCTTCCGAAGCTCCCGAACTGATTGAAGCTCCCGCTCTGGCCACCTGGGTATTCGAACAGAGCAATCCTCTCGATGGTCCACTGGCCGAGCTCGATCAAAAGGCAGGCAGTCGCCTGAAGGAACTGGTGGAGGCGGGGGAGCTCACCGGCAAGGCCGGCGAAACCCTACTGCTCCACTACCCTGCGGGCTTCAAAACTCAGCGCCTTCTCCTGCTCGGTGCGGGCAAGCCCAAAAAGTTTTCCCCCGCCATCGACGTCCGGCAATTGGCCGGCCTGGCGACGCGCTTCCTGAAAGCGCGCAAGGTGACGGAATTTACTTTCTGGCTCGGAAGAGATCACGCCACCCCGGAAGCCGCTCAAGCAGTAGTCGAGGGAGTTCTGCTCGCCAACTTCGATCCGGCCAGCTACCGCACCAACGGGAAAAAGGAAAAACCAGTCGCAGATCTGCAACTGGTTGGCTTCGACGCCAAAAACGAAAAAGAAGTTGCTGCCGCTGTGCAGCGCGGCCAGGTAATCGCTGAAGCACAGAACTTCGCGCGCGAGTTGGCGAACGAACCCTCGAACCGCCTCACCCCGCGCCTGTTTGCCGAGCGCGCCACCGCCATGGCCCGCGACGCCGGCCTGGAGCTGGACGTCCTGGACGAAGCGCGTCTGCGCGAACTCAAAATGGGCGCTCTGCTTTCCGTCGCCCAGGGCAGCGCAGAACCACCCCGCTTGGTTGTCCTTACCTACACGCCGCCCACCTGGAAGCACGGGCAGCCCATCCTCGGACTGGTCGGGAAGGGGATTACCTTCGACACCGGCGGCATCTCCATCAAGCCCAGCGACGGCATGGAGAAGATGAAGTATGACATGGCCGGCGGCGCCACCATGGCCGGGGCCATGCGCGCGCTGGCGGCGTTGAAGCCCGCACACAAAATCATTGCCCTTATCCCGCTCGCTGAAAATATGCCCGGCAGTCGGGCACAAAAACCCGGCGATGTCCAGATTGCCATGTCCGGCAAGTCCATTGAAGTGATCAATACCGACGCCGAAGGCCGCCTGGTTCTGGCCGATGCGCTTACCTATGCCCGCCAGTTGGGCGCCACCCACCTCATTGATGCCGCCACCTTGACGGGCGCGGTCGTGGTTGCCCTGGGCTACGTCAATGTCGGCACGTTCGGGAACAATCAGAAATTTCTGGACGCGTTCCTGGCCAGCGGCCGGGCGGCGGGAGAAAAATTCTGGGTTCTGCCAGTGGATGACGACTACCGCGACAACATCAAGTCCGCCATCGCCGACATCCAGAACGTCGGCAAAGGCCGGGGCGGGGGCGCCA
Source organism: Acidobacteriota bacterium (assembly GCA_022571295.1). Lineage (GTDB taxonomy): Bacteria > Acidobacteriota > Terriglobia > Acidiferrales > 2-02-FULL-67-57 > JACZYA01. Next base: position 27,393 of record JACZYA010000009.1, read on the forward strand.
CCAACGCCGCCATTTTCTTGAAGGAATTCGTGGACGACACACCCTGGATCCACCTGGATATCGCCGGCACCGCCTGGCTGGAAGAAGCCAAGCCCGGGATGGCGAAGGGGCCTTCCGGAGTGGCGGTGCGGACGCTGATCCACTTTGCCGAGCATTTCTCGCCCGACGCGTAGGCTCCAGCAAAGCGCGCGAGTCGGGATCGGCTTCTCGTAGCTGTCCGGCGGGAATCAGCATAGAATAAAACAAGGGACGTTGAACATGCGGATTATCTGCATCGGCTACGGGCGGCTGGGCGCGCAACTGGTCAAGCTGTTGGACACGCGTCAGCATGACGTGGTGGTCATCGACAAGAGCCGCACCGCGCTGGAACGCCGCGACCGCGACCTGCACGCCAAGTTCTTCTTTGGCAACGCCATTGACGAGCACGTGCTGCGCGAAGCGGGCGTCGAGCACGCGGACGTTTTCATTGCTCTCACCCGCGAAGAAAACGTCAATCTGATGGCTGCTCAAGTTGCACGGACCATTTTCAACATCCCGCGCGTGATCGCGGTGGTGTACGATCCCGCACGAGAAGGAATTTACCGCGCAGCCGGAATTGAAACCCTTTCCATCACCGTTGCCGGGGCCGAGTATCTGCTGGCACGAATGGAAGCCGGGCCCGATAGCGATGTTTCTCTGCAAACCGCCTGGGAACGGGCACGCGGCCACGCGGCCGCAGTCCCCGTGCCCAGCGTGCCCCCCCGCGCGCCTGAGCCCGACCAGCCTTTCTACGTGATTGTCGTCGGAGGTGCCCGGGTGGGTTACTACCTCACCAAAGCCCTGCGAGAGAACAACATTGAAGTCTGCATCATCGAGAACAAGCGGGAAATCTACGACCTGGTCAGCCAGCAGGTGGATTGCCCGGTGATTTTCGGGAACGGTTCATCGAGTGCCGTGCTCGAACAGGCAGAAACCCGGCGGGCCAACGTCTTTGTGGCCGTGACCAACCACGACGAAGACAACCTGATCGCCTGCCAGATCGCCAAGCAGCTCTTCGGTGTCCCCAAGACCATCGCCCGCGTGAAGAATCCCCGCAACGAACTTGCGATGCAGCGCCTGGGGGTGGACATCACCGTCAGCTCCACTTCTATCATCACAGAAGTTATTCAATCGGAGCTGCCCAGCAGCCGCATCCGCACCGTGCTCAACCTTCACACCGGAGGGTTGGAGTTGATGGAATACAGCCTGGACTCGGAATCGCCCGTCATCGGTAAGCCCCTGCGCGAGCTCGAAATTCCCGACGACTGCAACATCGTCACCATCCTTCGCAAGGGCGACGCCATCATTCCGCGCGGCGACTCGGTCTTGCAAAGCGGCGATACGGTGCTGGCTCTGATCAAAACGTCCGCCGAGGCTGTCGTGCGCACTTTCCTGCTCGGCTCCTGAACTTCTCTTCTTGCGCGAAAATTAACAAATGTACTTGGTGCAGCGGCAGCACAACGCCACCTCGCAGAAAGGGAAATCACAAGTCGTCCGGCGCGATCACCTACCCGCGATGAGGTTTCTTGCCGTGGCCGATTCGATATTCCATGTACTCCAGCACCATGACCACGGCGGCAAACAGACCGAACAGAATCAGGAAGCCAACTGCGGGCATGTGGTTTGCTAATAGTGTAAGCATTTTCTTTCCCTCCTGCCTTTTCTTGATGAGCAAAGCAGGTAGGAGGATGGTGAGGAAGTATACAGAAGGGAAAGTTTAGTTTTATCTGTTTCCGAACACTCTTGGGTGCAGCCGCATGGGCAGCGGCGAGTGTTCCAGCGATTGCGACGGCGCTTATTTCCCCGCCACGCTCATGGAAGAGACTTTAACCGTCGGCGCAGCAATCTGGTCGCGAAACTGCAGATCACTGCCCACCATTTCCATCTCCTCCATCATGCGGCGCAGGTTGCCGCTGATGGTGATCTCGTGCACGGGGTAAGTCAGCTCGCCGTTTTCGATCCACAGGCCGAAGGCGCCGCGCGAGTAGTCGCCCGTCACCAGGTTGACTCCTTGCCCAATCAGCCGCGTCACGTAGAGGCCCTGCTTCACCGTGGCAATAATTTCTTTCGGCGCGTGCGGCCCCGCCGCCAGGTAGAAATTCGTCGGCGTCTCGCCGTTGCCGGTGCCGTTGCCGGTGCTGCGGAGCTTCAACTTGCGCGCCGAATACGCACCGCAGAGATAGTTCCGCAAAACTCCGTTTTCGATCACCACCGTGCGCTGCGATGCCACGCCTTCGCGGTCGAACGGGCGCGTCCCCAACCGGCCGGGCAGCAGCCCGTCATCTATCACCGTCACTCCCTCGGCTGCGATTTTCTTTCCAAGTTGATCCACCAGGAACGACCGGCGCAGGTAAATGGCGTTGCCGGTCACCGCACCAAAGAGGTCGCTCAACAACTCCGCCGCCAGCACCGGCTCGAACACCACCGGAACCTCTTGCGTTTCTATCTTGCGCGCTCCCAGGTGCCGCCGGACGCGCTCCACCGTACGCCGCGCTACTTCTTCCGGCGTCTCCAGTTCGCTCCGCTGCCGCGCCGCCGTGAACCAGTAATCGGATACCTGCGCTTGCTGGTCACCGTCCTGGCCCAACAGGTGTAATGACAGGCTACATCCCGTGCTGCGGTAGCCGGCCGCAAACCCTCGCGTGTTCACCAGCCATACCCGGCTGCGACCCACGTGGAAGCTGGCGCCGCCTGAGTTGTTGACGCGCGGGTCGAGGTTCAATCCGATCCGTTCGGTCTCCTGCGCCAACGAGATTTTTTCCGCTGCGCTCCATTCTTCCAGCGCCGGATCATACAGCTTGAGCGTTTCGGTCTCCGGCACCACACCCGTTTCTTCCGGCAAACCGGCAAACGGGTCGGCATTGGCCAGCCGCGCCCGTTCCACCGCGCGCTGGGTCAAACCCTCCAAGGTCTCCGGGCGCAAGTCGGAAGTGCCGGCGCGCGCCATGCGTTGGTCCACGAACACGCGCAGTTGCAATCCGCGCGAGGCCGCCTCGGTTAAGGTCTCCACCGTTCCCATGCGCACTCCCGCGGAAAACTCGGTGGACTCATGCACCGAAGCTTCGGCGTCGTCAGCGCCCGCAGTCCGCGCCCATCTCAAGACTTGGTCAGCAATAACCTCAATTTGTTTAGACATAAAATGTACGGTTGATTCTCCGCTCACGGTTAACTTGCTCTTCGACCGCCGACGGTCATCTTTGCGATTTTGACTGTCGGCGTACCAACGCCTACCGCAGCGGCCTGCCCGCCCTTGCCGCAGGTCCAGGCACCGCGGTCGAGGACCAAGTCGTGGCCCACCGCCACGATGTTTTGCAAAATCTCGCTGCCGCTACCGATCAAAGTAGCGCCTTTGATGGGTTTCGTGATGCGGCCATTCTCGATCAAGTAAGCCTCGTGCACGGAAAAAGTGAACTTGCCCACGGCAGGCTCCACCTGACCGCCGCTGAACGCCTTGCAGTAAATGCCGCGCTCGACCGAGCGCACAATCTCCTCCGGGTCGGCCGTGCCCGCCGCCAGGAACGTATTCGTCATGCGCGGAATGGGAATGCAGCTGTAATCCATTCGGCGGCCGTTGCCGGTGGGGCTCATCTTCATCAACCGGGCCGAGAGCCGGTCCTGCAAATACCCGCGCAGCACCCCGCGCTCGATCAGCACGGTGGGTTCCTGCGGGATGGTGCCCTCGCCGTCCACGTTCAGCGACCCGCGCAGGCCCGGCAGGGTAGCGTCGTCCACCACCGTGCACAATTCTGTCGCAATTTTCTCGCCCAGCCGGTCGCTGAAGACCGATAGTTTTTTGCGGTTGGCGTCGGCTTCCAACGGATGGCCGACCGATTCGTGCAGCAGCACACCGCTCGCACCCGGCGCCAGCACCACCGGCAACTCGCCCGCGGGCGCGTCCTCGGCCGTCAGCAGCACCGCCGCCTGCGCTACTGCTTCCCGCGCCAACTGCTGCGCATCCTCGACCGAGAAAGCCTCCAGGCCCGCCCGCAGACCGAGATTTTTTGATCCGGATTGCCGATTGCCGTTCTCTTCAGCGACGACGCTCAGCCCGAAGGTAAACAACGGCTGGACGTCACCTACCAGTTGGCCTTCGCTGTTGGCGATCAACACTTGGCGCTGCTCGTCGCTCCAATTGGCGCGCACTTCGCGCACACGCGCGTCGGCGGCGCGCGCCGCCTGGTCGGCTACCCGCAAAAAATTCATTTTCCCGGTAATCTCTGCCTGCGTGGCCGGCTGCTCGGTTGCATAACGCGAGGGAAGCGAGCGAGCAACCAATTCCACGCTCCCGCTGCGACCCGCGCCGGTGGCAATGGCGGCGGCCGTGCGGGCGGCCTCCAGAAGTTTCGGCAGCGACAACTCATTGGTGTAGGCGTAGCCGGTTTGCTCGCCAGCTATGACTCGCACCCCGGCGCCCAGCGACACCGACTCGCTCGACCCCTTCAGCAGGCTCTCCTCCAGCAGCAGGGAAGTGCTCTGCCGGAACTCGACGTAGATGTCAGCGAAATCTCCCCCGCGCCCCAGCGCCTCCGCCAACACGCGCTGCAACAGCGCCGGGTCGATGCCGTGCTGCGCGGAAAAGAACTCCAGGGGTGCCGGCTTCACTTTACATTTTCTCCGGGATTTCGATGCCTAGCAGCGCCAGCGCCTGCGTCAATTGGCGTTGCACCAGGTCAGCCAGCAACAAGAGAAAGGCTTTCTTCTCGGCGTCAGCTTCGCTGAGGATGTGGTGGGTGTGATAGAAGAGATTGAAGCGCTGGGCCAACCCGAAAGCCCACTTGGCTACCAGTGCCGGCTCCTGCTCGCGCACGGCCACCTCTGCCAGCCAGCGCAGCTCGGCAGCCCCCAGAACCAGCTCCCAGAGGTCATCGCCCTCAGGCGCGGCCAGCCGCTGCTGCGCCGCCGCAGCGTTGATTCGTTCCGGCAACTCGGCCAATGGGTAGTTAGGGTCAGCCTCGCGCAGCTTGCGGAAGATATTTTGCGCGCGCACCACCGAGTATTGCAGGTAGGGTCCGGTTTCCCCTTCAAAGCTGAGCGCCTCTTTGAAATCAAAAATGATAATGGTGTTGCGCGTAAAGCGCAGCATAAAAAAGCGCAGGGCGGCGACGGCGATTTTGTGGGCCAGGGCCCGCTGCGTGGCGGAGTCGAGGTCGGGATGCCGCTTTTCCACTTCTTCTAGCGCCCGTGCTTCGAGCGTGTCCAGTAAGTCATCGGCCTTCACTCCCTGACCCTTACGGCCGGAGACTTCCACGAAGGGCTTCTTCTCGTCCTCGGGCGCGATTTCAATTCCCAGCTCGCGCGCGCACCGGGGCGAAAGCGCAACCATCTCGTAGGAAAAGTGGACCGAGTTGCGCGCCTGTTCTTCGTACCCCAGGGCGCGCACGCCGCCGGCGACGATGTTTTGAAGATAACTCTGGCGCGAGTCGATGACGTTGTAGACGCGCGCGGCTTGGCCGAAGGCGGGAGCGTCGGCTTGCCCATCGGTTGTGCTCATCCAAACCACCTGCTGGTTCGGATAGGTGTAGAACCCGCGGTAACCGAAGTCGCGCCCCAGCAGACCGAACTTCCACAATTGATAGGCAATGTCCTTGCCCACATAGGTAACGGTGCCGTTGGAGCGAACAATAATCTTGGCGTCTTCCAGGTCGCCGGCACCCTCACCTTCTTCACTCGTGCGCATCACCCAGCAGCCTGCGTTCTTGCCGCTCTGGGCAAACTCGATGGCGCCGCGCTGCTTCAACTGTTCGAAGGCGGCGTCCCAGAACTTCAACGCAAGAATCTCGCTTTCACGCGGGAGCAGGTCGTAAGCCACCTCCAGCCGCTGCGCCGTCTCCAAGTGGCGGCGGACAATGGCGGTGGAGAGAAGCTCAGCCAAGCGAGCAGTTTCGCCCGTACCGTCTTCGATTTCTTTCAGAGCCTGCGCGCGCAGCTCCAACCGCTTGGGGTCTTCTTCGTAGAAGCGCGTCACGCGCGCGTAGAGGTCCCAGCAGAGGTAGTCAATGCGCGGGCTGGTTTGCTCCACCAACCGCTCGACTTCAGCCAGCGACTTTCGCTCCAGGTGCTGAAAACCGACCACCACGTCGGCCACTTGCACGCCGGTGTTGTCGATGTAGTTCTGCACCTCGACCCGCTGGCCGGTGAAACGCAGCAGACGGACGAAGGTGTCGCCCAGCACCGCGTTGCGCAAGTGGCCGATGTGGGCTGCCTTGTTGGGGTTGATGTTGGTGTGCTCGACAATGATCTTGGGCGCATCGGCGGGCGGCTCCGGCGCCAGTGTGCGCGAGTCCGCCACGGTCTTCTGAAACATCCAACCGCGGTCTAAAACGAAGTTGACGTAGCCACCCCCGGCCACCTCGGCCCGCACTACGCCTTCGACTTTGGGCAGAGCCGCGGCGAGTTCGGCAGCAATCTCCCGCGGCGACCGACGCAACCGCCGCGCCAGTTCAAACGGAAGGGGTGTAGCCAAATCGCCCAGCTTGACCTGCGGCGGCCGTTCCAGGACGACAGCGTCCAACTCAATCTGGTAGGTCGCCTTGACCGCCGCGCGGACGGCATCCTGAAGGGAACGGTAGAGTTGGGCAATCACTCGCGCAAGTCCTTTGCGAACAACTGGCATTATAGAAGCGAAGTGCGGAGGGCGTCAAAACGGGCTTCTCGGCCTGTGTTATAGTAAGGAATTCGCGCACTATCATGGCGGAGTGGGAGACCATCCAAGGCTGGCTGGCTGAGGCCGAGCGCGTCGTCGTGCTCACCGGCGCGGGCATCTCAGCCGAGAGCGGCGTGCCGACCTTTCGCGGCGCCGGCGGCCTGTGGCGGCAGCACCGGCCGGAAGACCTGGCTACCCCGGAAGCGTTTGCGCGCGGTCCGCGCTTGGTGTGGGAGTGGTACGATTGGCGGCGCGCCCGCGTAGCCAAGGCCGAACCCAATCCCGGCCACCTGGCGCTGGCGCAACTTGAACGGCGCGTCCCCGACTTCACCCTGATTACTCAAAACGTGGACGGGTTGCACCAACGCGCCGGCTCGCAGCGCGTGCTCAAACTGCACGGCGACATTTGGACGCTGCACTGCCTAGGGTGCGGGTTGGAAGAAACCAACCACGACGTTCCGCTGCGGGAGATTCCTCCGCGCTGCTCCTGCGGCGGATTGTTTCGTCCCGGCGTGATCTGGTTTGGCGAAGCGCTCCCCGCCGACGTCTTGCGCCACGCCATGGAAGCGGCCGCGCACGCGCAGGTGTTTCTGGTGGTCGGTACCTCAGCGGTGGTGCAACCGGCGGCCAGCCTTCCGCTGTTGGCCCAACAGAACGGGGCCAAACTGGTGGAGATAAATCTGGAAGAAACGCCGCTCTCCGCGCAGGCCGACGCCAGTTTTTGGGGCAAGGCGGGGGAACTTCTGCCTCGCTTGCTCGAAGCCGCCGTCAAACCATGAAGCTCTGCTACCTTGATTGCTTCTCCGGCATCAGCGGCGACATGCTGCTGGGCGCGCTGGTGGACGCGGGCCTCTCGCCCGCTGCGCTCGAAAGCGAGCTGCGCAAGTTGGATCTCAAGGGCTGGTCGCTCAGCACAGAGCGAGTCCAGCGAGGAGGGCTGACCGCCACCAAGCTCGACTTCAAGATCAGCGAGACCCACCACCACCGTACCTGGAAGAAAATCCGCGAGTTGATTCGCGCCAGCGCGCTGGCAGCGCCGGTGCAACAGCGCGCCGAGCTGATCTTTGACCGGCTGGCGGAAGCCGAGGCCGGTGTCCACGGCGTTGCCAAAGACGAAGTGCACTTCCACGAAGTGGGCGCGATGGATTCCATCTTGGATATCGTCGGCGCCAGCGTGGCAATGGAGAAACTGAGCATCGAAAAAATTGTAGTGTCGCCGCTGAACCTGGGCAGCGGCAGCGTCAAGACCGCCCACGGCACCCTGCCGGTCCCTGCGCCTGCGACCGCTGCTTTGCTCAAGAACGCGCCGGTTTATTCTACCGGGGTAGCAGCCGAGTTGGTGACGCCCACGGGAGCGGCGGTGGTGGCTGCGCTGGCTGCCGAGTATGGCCCGCTGCCGCGCATGTCCGTAAGCGCCATCGGCTACGGCGCCGGCAGCCGCGACTTGACCGAGCAGGCCAACGTGCTGCGGGTTTTCCTGGGAGAGCGGTTGGAAGAGTCGCGCGCGGCCGACGAACCCACCGTCAGTATTATTGAGGCCAACCTGGACGACATGAGCCCGCAGTTGGGCGGTTACTTCATGGAGCAGGCACTGGCAGCCGGGGCGTTGGACGTTTTCTACACCCCGGTACAGATGAAGAAGAACCGACCGGGTGTTCTCCTGACGGTGATCTGCCCGTCAGAGCGCGTAGATGCCTTGAGTGAGTTAGTCTTTCAGCAGACTACTACCATCGGGCTGAGAATCTATGAGGCACAGCGCCGGGTGCTGGCGCGCGAGTTTGTCGCAGTGGAAACTCCGCACGGCTCGGTGCGGATGAAAGTGGCGCGGCTCAACGGGCGGGTACTGAACGCCGCGCCCGAATACGACGACTGCCAGCGGCTGGCGCGGGAAAAGTCGGTGCCGCTCAAGCAGGTGCTGGCCGACGCGCAGTTCTGCTTCCGACAGCAGCACAAAGATTCCTGATGCCGAAGCCGAAGTTCTATCTGACCACGCCCATTTACTACGTCAACGCCCGGCCCCACATCGGACACACCTACACCACCATCGTGGCCGACACCATCGCTCGCTACAAGCGCATGCGCGGCTTCGAGGTGGTGCTGCTGACCGGCACCGATGAGCATGGGCAGAAGGTCGAGCAGTCGGCCCGCGCGGCCGGGAAAGGGCCGCAAGAGTTTGCGGACGAGGTGGCGGCAGACTATCGTCAACTCTGGCAAACGCTTGGCCTCGACTACGACCGCTTCCTGCGCACCACTGAGCCGCGCCACGCCAAAGCCGTCCAGACAATCTTTCAGGCGGTGGAAAAGGCCGGCTACATCCACAAAGGGAAGTACGAAGGCCAGTACTGCGTTTTCGACGAGCTCTACGTCACCGACGCCACACCTGAAGGGAATTGTCCCGAATGCGGGCGGCCCACGCAACGAGTGGAAGAAGAGAACTATTTCTTCCAGCTCTCGGTTTTTCAGGACAAATTGCTGGCCCATTACGAAAAACATCCAGAGTTCATCCGTCCCGAAAGCCGCCGCAACGAAGTGATGAGCTTTGTGCGCGGTGGCCTGCGCGACCTCTCCATCTCTCGCAGCCGTCTGCGCTGGGGGATTCCGCTGCCCGGGCGGGAAGGGCACGTCTTCTACGTCTGGTTCGACGCCCTGACCAGCTACATGAGCGGGATCGGCTACGGCGCCGAAGGAGCGGCGGCAGAGGAGTACCGGCGGCTCTGGCCCGCCGACCTGCACTTGGTGGGCAAAGAGATCGTGCGCTTCCACGCCGTCTATTGGCCGGCTTTCCTGATGGCCGCCGGGCTGCCGCTGCCGAAAATGATTTTCGCGCACGGCTGGTGGGTGTTCGAGCAGCAGAAGATGTCGAAGTCGCGCGGGAACATCGTGCGTCCGCAGCCCATCCACCAAGTGCTGGGGACCGACGCGCTGCGCTACTTCCTGCTGCGAGAGATGGTCTTCGGACAGGACTCCAACTTCAGCTACGACGCGCTGCTCACGCGTTACAACAGCGACCTAGCCAACGACTACGGCAACCTGGCTTCGCGCACCCTGACCATGATCGAGCGATACTTCAACGGAGTAATTCCGGCGCCTGACGCCAGCACAGACGATCTGGAACATGACAAAGATATATGGATAGCTGCCAATGGAGCAATTGATCATTTCACACGGTGCTTCGACAATTACATGTTTTCCCGGGGCCTGGATTTTGTTTGGCACTTGATTAACACTGTCAATAGATACTTGGTAGTGACCCATCCCTGGAAACTCGCAAAGGATGAAAGTAAGCGCGCACGGCTAGCTACGGTCCTATGGAATGCTGCCGAGAGTTTACGGATCGTCACGGCCCTTCTTTCACCGGTCATGCCCGCGGCAACGGATCGAATCTGGAGACAACTTGGGTTGGCAGGTAGCCCCAAAAGCGTGCGACTGGACGACAGTAGAAATAAATTGGATTGGGGCCAACTTGCGCCAAGCACACGGATTGGAAAAATCGAGCCGGTGTTTCCCCGATTGGATAAGAATCAAGCCATTAAGAAAATTCAGCAACTGGAGGCGGAGGAATTCGCTGCGCAGACAGCAGCGGCTCAACCAACCGCACGCAAAGGAGGCTCTGTGGCAGAAGTAGAACAGACGCGAATCAGCATCGAAGACTTCGCCAAGGTGGAGATGCGGGTAGGGGAAGTGAAATCAGCCGAGCGGGTGGCGGGCGCGAACAAACTGCTGAAGCTGCTGGTGGACATCGGCAGCGAGACGCGGCAGATCGTAGCCGGCATCGCCGAAACCTACTCGCCGGAACAATTGCTGGGAAAGAAAATCGTCGTGGTGGTCAATTTGCAGCCGCGCAAACTCCGAGGCGTGGAATCGAACGGAATGCTGGTGGCTGCGTCGGTGGGCGCCGAAGGCCGCCCGGTGCTGGCTACCTTTGCAGAAGACGTGGAAGTAGGCGCCCGCCTGAAGTGACGCCAGTGGCTTTCACTGATTCGCACGCCCATCTCGACGACGAGCGCTTCGACGCCGACCGTACTCAGGTAATCGAACGCGCCCGGGCGGCAGGGGTGGAGCGAATCCTGAGCATCGCCGGCGGCACCCGGCGCGAAGAACTCCAGCGCACTTTAACTTTGGCCGAGCAACACGACTTTGTGTGGGCCGCCGTCGGTCTGCATCCCCACGAGGCGCGCCATGCCAGCGAGGAACTGCTCGCCACGCTGGACTCCCTGGCGCAACACCCGCGCGTGCTGGCCTGGGGGGAAATCGGGCTCGACTACCACTACGAGCACTCGCCGCGCGCGACCCAGCAGGAAGTGTTTCGGCAGCAACTCCAACGCGCCCGCGCACGGAAGCTGCCGGTCATCATTCATTGCCGCGAAGCCTGGCAGGACTGCCTCGCCCTTCTCCGCCAGCAGTGGGCCGCTTCGGGACTGGGCGGCATTCTGCACTGCTTCAGCGACACAGTGGAAACCGCCCGGCAAGCAATCGAGTGGGGCTTCTTGATTTCCTTCGCCGGAAACGTTACTTTTGCGCGGGCGGAGAGTCTTCGCCAGGCGGCGCAAGCGATTCCTGTTGAGCGCCTGTTGATCGAAACCGACTGCCCCTATCTGGCGCCGCAACCGCACCGGGGGAAGCGCAACGAGCCCGCCTACGTGGTGGACGTGGCCACGGAGTTGGCCCGTTTGCACCACCTGGAGCGCGAAGAGTTGGGAGAGAAGACCAGCGAAAATTTCCTGCGTCTCTTCCCGCAAACCGCCCCGCAGACAACCGGAGGGCGACCATCGCACCACTGATAAACAACAAGCCCGCGCTGGAGGTGGCGGAAGCCTTTGAACTGGTGCGCGCCGACTTGGCGCGCGTGGAAGAAGGACTGGCCCGCGAGAGCCGTTCCGGGATCGCGCCGGTGGCAGAAATCGCGGGCTACCTGTTGAGTGCGGGCGGAAAGCGCCTGCGCCCGGCTTTGCACCTGCTGGCGGCCAAGTTTTGTGGCTACGAAGGCCCCTCGGCGATTCAGTTGGGCGTGGTGCTGGAACTCATCCACAACGCCACGCTGATCCACGACGACATCATCGATGGGGCCGACACGCGCCGCGGTCGAACGTCGTCGAACCAGCGCTGGGGCAACTCCATGACGGTGCTGGCCGGCGACTGGCTCTACATGCAGGCATTCCGCCTTGCGCTGGCTGAAGGCAGCCTCCGCATCCTGGACATTCTGACCCGGCTCACCCAAAGAATGGTCGAAGGCGAGCTGATTCAGCTCACCTGGCTGGGGCGGATTGACATCAGGGAAGAGAACGCACTGGAGATTTCCCGCCGCAAGACCGCCTGCCTGTTTGAAGCCTGCTTGCAATTGGGCGCGCTACTGGGAGAAAAGAACGCGCAGGACGAGGAGCGGCTGGCGCGCTACGGCCTCAACGCCGGGCTGGCCTTCCAGATCATTGACGACTTGCTGGACTTCACCGCTCCCGCCGAGCGGCTGGGCAAGCCAGTGGTGAGTGACCTGCGAGAAGGAAAGATCACGCTGCCGCTGGTGTATGCGTTGGAGGGCTGCGACGGAACCGGACGGCGCAAAATCGAAAGCGTGCTGCGCGAAAAAGGCTTTCAGTCGGTCGCGCCCGAAGAGATAGTCGCACTGGTGCGCGAGTCCGGCGCCGTGGAGCGGGCACGGGAACGGGCCGCGCAGTTCGTCGCCGAAGCCGACCGGGCACTGGAACCTTTCCCCGATTCCACCTACAAGCGGGCGCTGGAGGCTCTGCCGCAGTTTATCCTCAACCGCGACCACTAACCCTGCCTCCGCGCAAGCCAGCCGCCTTCCAGAGCAAAGTTCTCACCGGCGCGATATATACTAAGCAGCCTCATGCGCCGCGCAGGAAAAGAAACCGAGATCAAGCTCGCGGTTGCGAGCGTACGATCCATGCGTCACTGGCTGCGGGCGCTCGGTTTTCGCCCGCTCGGTCCGCGACAGCGAGAACGCAACACGATCTGGGACACGCCCAAGCGTCTGCTCAAAAAGCGCGGGTGCTTGTTACGCCTCCGCACGGTGGGCAAGCGGGGCTGGATCACTTTCAAGGGGCCGCGGCAGAGGCAGCAGGGCTTCAAAGTCCGCACGGAGTGGGAAGCTGAAGTGGCCCCGGCAGCGAGCGCGGAGAAAATCCTGCAAGCGCTGGGCTACCAGCCGGTGTTCCGCTACGAGAAGTTCCGGACTACCTATACCCAGCGGGGCCGGCGGGGTGGGGAAGCGTTGCTGGACGAAACACCCATCGGAACCTATCTGGAGCTGGAGGGCGCGCAGGCGTGGATTGGGCGCGTAGCTCGGCAGCTCGGCTATGCGCCCAAGGATTTTATTACCAAGACCTACGCCGAGCTTTACCTAGCCTGGTGCCGGCGCAGGCAGCAGCCGCCGGGCGACATGGTCTTCCGGCGGGGACGAACTTCGCTTTGATAAGAGAATAAAGTGCGCTCGTATCTGGTACACTGCACCGGAAGCCGCCGGGATGTTGCTCGTGGCAAGCGAGCGCTTCCGGCAAGCAGTGCGACCGCCCACGATGACAGATGAAGGTAGAAGGGCGAACAGGGTAGAGGAGACGCGGGGTTTGCCTAGTGAAGACGTCCCGGACCCGGAGCGAGGTTGGCTGATGCCGACTCTCCTCTAGGGAGACCCCAGGGTCTGGAACCATCGCCTGCGAGCCCCCCGTGGCCGGCGGCTGCGCCCCACGGGTTTTTTTGTGCCCGGCGGAGGGTGGACGAAGTGCCGACATGATTCACGCCACTGAGTTGCTGAACGCAAGCGTGTACGACGCTCAGGGGAACTACCTGGGACGCGTGCGGGAACTCTGCCTGGTGCCCGCCGAGCAGCCCAACCGCATCGCCCGAGTGGTGATTGCGCGCGGAAAATACCAGCCGCTGGTGGCGCGCTTCGACCAAGTGGCCAGTGTCGCGCCCGGCAGCATGCACCTGAACACCGGCGAGCTGCAACTGGAACCCTACGTCCCGGATGAAAGCTGGTTGACGGTGCGCAAGGACCTGCTGGACCAGCAGATTATTGACATCCACGGGCGCAAGGTGGTGCGGGTGAACGACATTACCCTGGTGGAACAGCCGGCGAACAACTACACCGAGTTGCGGGTGACGCAGGTGGACGTGGGGTTGGCGGGTGCGATGCGGCGGCTGCTGAAAGGCGTGCTGCCGCTGGCATGGATGCGGGCGCTTGAAAAACGCCTGCCCACGCGCAACATTCCCTGGGAGTTCGTGGACGTAATCGAAACCGATCCAATGCGGCGGGTGAAGCTGAAGTTGCCGCACTCGAAACTGGCGGAACTCCACCCGGCTGACATCGCCGACATCATCGAAGAGCTGGCCCCGGCGGAGCGCGATGCGGTGATCGAAACCCTGGACGATTCCACCGCTGCCGAAGCACTGGAAGAAGTGAAAGATTCGGTGCAGGTGAAAATTGTAAAGGAGTTGGACAAGGAGCGCGCGGCCGACATCCTGGAGCAGATGGCACCGGATGAAGCCGCCGACGTGCTGGCCGACCTGCCGGCCGATACCGCCGCCCAGGTCTTGCAGGACATGGACGGCAAGGAAGCGCAGGAGTTGGTCGAGCTGATGCAGTTCGAAGAAGACACGGCCGGAGGTCTGATGACGCCGGAGGTATTCGCCACCGCGGAGAGCAATACCGTGGGGCAAGCCATCACCGCGCTGCGGCACAGCGAGGTTCCGATTGAATCGCTGGACACGGTGTACCTGACCGGTGCCGACAACGCTTTGACCGGGGCGGTGCCGCTGGGCCATATGCTGCTGGCGGGGAACGAAACCCGGTTGCAGAATTTGCGTAACGAGCAGCTCATCTTCGTAGAAACCGGCGCGCAGGAAAAGGAAGTGGTGGAGCTGTTCGACAAGTACAACTTGCGCTCGCTACCGGTGGTGGACGTCGAACAGAAGCTGGTGGGGATGATTACCGTCGATGACATTGTGAGCCGGATATGGCAACCACGAAAGTAAGAGCTTGGTTGCGGCCCGTCCTCCGCCAGCGCAGGCGGCTGCGGCTGTGGCGGAAGCAACTGGTGATTTTCTTTGCGGTGGTGGGCCCCGGCCTGATTACCTCCAACGTGGACAACGACGCCGGGGGAATCTACACCTACTCGCTGGCGGGCGCGCAGTTCGGCTATCTGCTGCTGTGGACGCTGATTCCGATGACCGTCATCTTGTTTGTGACCCAGGAGATGGCGGCGCGCTTGGGCGTGATGACCGGCAAAGGGTTGTCGGATCTGATCCGGGAGGAATTCGGCTTTCGCACCACGGTCTTCCTGATGCTGGGAGTGTTGGCGGTGGCGCTGGGGAACATCCTGGCCGAATTCGCCGGAGTGGCGGCCAGCTTGGAACTGTTTGGCGTCAGCCGCTACCTCTCGGTACCGGCGGCTGCCTTGCTGGTGTGGCTGCTGGTGGTCAAAGGCACCTACAAAGGCGTGGAAAAGGTTTTTCTGGCGATTTGCGTTTTCTACCTGGCCTACGTGTTTTCAGCCTTCATGGCCAAGCCGGATTGGACGGCGGCCGCCTACCAAACCATCCGGCCGACGGTGGTATGGAGCTCCAGCTACCTGCTGTTGCTGCTGGCGATGATCGGCTCGACCATCGCACCCTGGCAGCACTTCTATTTGCAGTCAGCGGTGGTGGAAAAAGGCATACCGCGGGAACGCTATTGGGAAACGCGCATAGATGTGCTGGTGGGGAGCATCAGTTGCATGGTGATTGTATTCTTCATCATTGTTTGCTGCGCCGCCACCCTGCACGCCACCGGACAGACGCAGATTCGCGACGCCGCTGAGGCGGCCGAGGCCCTGCGTCCCCTGGCGGGGCCGTACGCGTCGGCGCTGTTCGCGTTCGGGTTGCTGAACGCTTCGCTGTTTGCCGCTTCCATCGTGCCGCTCTCGACTGCGTATGTGATTTGCGAAGGTCTGGGCGTGGAAGCGGGCGTGGACAAACGTTTCCGCGAAGCGCCTATCTTTTACTGGCTTTACACCGCGCTGATTCTGGTGGGAGCGGGCTTGATCCTGCTGCCCAATACACCGCTGGTGCGGATCATGGTGCTCTCGCAGGCGGTTAATGCGTTTCTGTTGCCGGTGGTGCTGGTGTTCATTCTGCTGCTGGTGAACCGGAGCGACTTGGTCGGCAAGTGGCGGAACTCGCCGGCTTGGAACGGCGTCGCCTGGGCCACCGTCATTGGCGTGAGCTTGCTGACTCTTTTGCTTGTTTACCTGGGCGTCACCGGCACGCCGGTAAGCTTGAACCCTGCCTCGCCGTAGAGCCGAGCGGGATACTCGTCAGGGCAGGGTTTCAACCCTGCCGTCATACGCTGACTTTCAGGGGGGCTTTAGCCCCTGGGGACCTCAGCGGCTGAAGCCGCATAAGTTCGGCTGCACGCTACGGCACGGCTGAAGCCGTGCCGTGACAAAACCGTAGGCGCAAGGCAAAGCGCACTCTGCTTTCAGCCGTTCAACTCCGGCCCGCTCCAACTTCCAACCTAGTGCCCCCCCCCACCGGGACCCGACCCGCAGAACGGGAACTC
>JACZYA010000095.1 GCA_022571295.1 Acidobacteriota bacterium
CGACTTGTTTACAAAGACCTACGAGCCTTCTTCAGTGACGGGCGGGACGATGATTTTGGATCTGCATGAAGACAGTTACGTTCCTGAGGACCGCGAGGCGCGTATGGAACTCGCGATCACTGTGACAGCGTCGATCGCGTATTTGCTGTCGACTTCCGGGGAGCAGGTCGGCATGATTACGAACGGTCTGGACGCGGCGGAGGAGGCGCAATACGAGGTCGAGTCGCAGGGCTCTCTGTCGCGCGAGGAGGCGCAAGAGAGCGTGGTCGGCGAGCTTCAATCGGACCGGATCAGCCCGCTGAAAGTGCCGACCATGCGCACACCCGTGCAGGCGCAGCAAATCGCGGAAAATCTGGCGCGGATTGTTCCGGGCCACGGATTGGACGCGGTACAGCTCATACTCGAGGAGTTCCGCGGCCTGCCGCGCGATGCCGCCATGCTGCCCGTGGTGCCGTATGTTGGTGAGGAACTTGCGCTGACGCTCGCGGAGATGAAGTACTCGGGCTTCGCCGTCAGTGTGTTCTTCATTCGCGACCGCAAAGGATATGAAGAAGCCGCTGCGCTGCTCCAGCGCTTCTTCACCCTCCGCCGCGAAGCGCAAAAATCTTAAGAAAGCCCCCGATCCGGTTAGGACGCAGGTTTCTCGAACAGCAGGAGATAAAACTCGCGGTTTCGGCGGTGGTGCACGAAGCGCGGTTGATTGTGCAGAAAGCGGAAGCCGTTGCGTCGGGCATCCTCGCGCACCAGTTCAGCCGGGATGCGGTGGCGACTGTGGTAGCGGCTGCGTGCTTCGCCGGCGTCGGTCTTGGCGTCGATAATCGCCAGCCGCCCGCCCGGCTTCAATGCTTGGTGGAATGCCTGCAACATCTCGTCGTACTCGCGGAATTCATGGTAGGTGTTGATGACCAACACCACGTCGAGCGCCGCCGCCGGCAGGCGCGGGTCGTCGGTCGCCCCCAGGATGGTTTCGACCTGCACGACGCCCGCCCTCTTTGCGCGGCTACGAATCTTGGCTAGGTCATCTTCGTCGATGTCCACCGCGTACACCTTTCCATCCGGACCGACCCGCTCGGCCAGCGGAAAGGTGTAGGGGCCGGGGCCGGCGCCCACATCGGCCACCACGCTGCCGGGCTCGATGCCCAGCGCGTCCATCGCCGCCGCAAAACTTTGCCGGGCTTCTTCGGACAGCTTGCGGCTCTGGCAACTGGCCGCCAGCGGCGACCACACCAGCACCGCCAGCAGCAGCAGTACGGAAAGCAACCGTTGTCGAGCCTCATTTGTGGCGGTGTGTTTCATCGAATTCCCTCCCAGGAGAATCCAGCCTCAACTTGCTGCAGCAGCTGATGCAACGCTCTATCGGTTAGACGCAAATGTATGGGATAGGTTGCGTTGGAGGAAGGGAGCGCCTGCGGTCATCAGCGGGGCGTGGCGGTCGGCCTGCCGTCCGAAACTTGTAGAACGCAGGATGGCGGAGGGGGAGGGATTCGAACCCCCGAAGGCGGGATTAGCGCCTTAACCGCTTTCGAGGCGGCCCCGTTCAACCGCTCCGGCACCCCTCCGCGAGGCGACAGACAGGCTCAGGCTAAAAACCTGCCAACCGAATTCTAGCATAGCCGTGCCTCGCGGTTCGCGCGTGGCGGCGACCGCGTGGAGGGCTAAACCCAGCCAGGAGGAAACCTGAGCCCCGGTGGCCGGGGCCACCGGGTTGGACATGGGTGAAAGTGCCTAAGTCGAAATGCCGACACACATTAGTGTGCGTGCTTCTTAAAGAATGTCTCTCCCAGCGGCCCCGGCCGCTGGGAGAGAAAAACGTATTTCATCATCAGCCAAGGCAACACTTTTTTAGCTCACTATCTGCTGTCTGGTGGGGTTTGACCGCAGGAACGAAAGCCAGTATTCTTTCATAGAGGTTCGGACAAGGGCGATGACCTGGAAACAAACGCTCAAGCGACTTTTTCTGGTGGACCTGCTGCGAGGGTTGCGGCGCACCTTCGCCTATCAGGCGCCCAGCAAGTGCTACACCGAGCAGTACCCCCAGGAGCGGCCCATCGTGGCCGAGCGCTACCGCGGCGCCCCCCGCTTGAACAACAACCCGGAGACCAGCGAGACCCTTTGCATCGCCTGCAACCTCTGCGCGCTGGCCTGTCCGGAGAACTTGATTGTGGTCGGCTGGCAGCGCGACGAGCAAAGCCGCCGCAAAGTTCTGACCACCTTCACCTACGACCTCTCCCGCTGCATGTTCTGCGGCCTCTGCGAGGATGCCTGCCCCACCGACGCCCTGGAGTTGACCCAGGACTTCGAGATGGCCTACTACACCCGCGAAGGCGCCATCTGGGACCGGCACATGCTCGAAGAGGGCCCCACTCCCGTCCGCTACACCCGATAGTCACGGGCTGCTTCCTAATTTCGCACCGAGCCCCCAGGCCCTTCAGAGTGAACCCTCGGGCAGAAGCCTTCAGGACAAGCCCCTGCCTGGGGGAACTGTCTCCACAAGCCAAAATAGAGCACCACCACCCGCCGGGGCGGCTTGACCCTTCTGCACCCATCCTCATAGACTAGCGCGCGAATGGCGCATCAGGCTTTCTGAGAATGGAGACTTGCAAAACTTTCACGGGGCGTAGTCACCAACCCGGACAACGCGGCGGGATTGTGCTTTGGCTGCTGGTCCTGCTGTTGCTGGCTGGGCTGGGAGGAATCATCTACACGGCGCGGCGGCCCTTGCTGCGTGCGTTCGCGGCTTGGTGGGTGGTGGATGAGCGCCTGGAGAGATCCCAGGCCATCGTGGTGCTGGGCGGCGATTCGGTTTTGGGCGACCGCGTGCGCCACGCCGTCGAACTCTACCGCCGGGGGTGGGCGCCGCGAGTAATCCTGAGCGGTCCGCCGCTACGCACCTACTACAGCGAGACCGAGCTGATGGAGCGCGAAGCCGCCAACCTGGGCCTGCCGCCGGATGCGCTACTGGTTTTTCGGCACAATGCCTACTCGACCCTGCACGAAGCGATGGCGCTGCGCCGCTTCCTGGCGGAGCACAACCTGCGCCGCATCATCGTCGTGACCTCCAACCTCCACACCCGCCGCGCTCGCACCATCTTCCACGCCGTGCTGCGCAGGCACGGCACCCAGGTGCGCTTCAGCGCCGCTCCCGATGTTCGCTTCCCCCCGGGCCGTTGGTGGGAGGAACGCGAAGCGCGCGCCGCTCTCTTCATGGAGCTGGTGAAGACCGTCCACACTTGGTGGGAGTTGCGAGACCTGCCTGCGCAGGCAGGCGTGCCCCCGCCTGCTTCTGCGCCCGAAGCCCCGCCTGCCGGCGCGTTTCTTCTTGTTGCCCCGCCGCTGCCGGCGGCGGATTGAAGCTCAGCACTTAGTCGAGCGGCGGTTCCGCTGGCTCTGGCGCCGGTTCCATTCCCCGGCCCGGCCCAGAACCGTGTCGACGCGGTCCGAAGCGACGCGGGCCGGAGCCAAAGCCTCTCCCGCCCCGCCGCTGCCGGAATTGCCTCCGCAGGTTCCGCATCTCTTTCCGCTGGTCGGGAGTCAACACCGATCGAAAGGCCAATCGTTGATCGATGCGTTGCATCTGCGCTGTGTAGCGGGCGTCGGAGAGTTCCCGCACTTTCTTCTCGATCCGCGCCCGGTCGGGCTCCTCCGCTTGCAGCAGTTCCCGCAGTTCCATCTGCTTGATCGTCAGTTCTGCGCGCGTGCGGATGCCGCTCTTGGCCGCATCACTGCGCAGGGCGCGCAGCTGTTCGGCTTGCTCTTCGGTCAGACCGAGTTGCTCTCGCATCTCAGGGTTGTCGAGCATCCGCATCCCGCCGCCGTGCCGACCCCTCCATCCTGGCCCGCGCTCTCCGTCGCGGCCAAAGCCCTGACTCCAGGCAGTTCCCGCCAGCAGGGTCGCGCCCAAGACAACCGCAAAAACCCACATCGCTTTAGGCTTCATAACTGTTTCTCCTTTGCTCCCACATTCATACAACCCCGGAAGGAGAAAAAAGTTTCGGATCGATTTGCTATCATGGGCGGCGTATTGTCAGCCTGGCTTGGCTGGCGCAGGAGGGGAGCGTAATGAACCGACCCACCCGTTTCCTGGTTGCTTTGGCATTCTTGGTTCTGCTGGGCGGCACTTCTTGTCGGCGAGCAACGGAGATCCAGATGGAGGCCCAGAGTTTTCTCGATGGCTACACCGCTACCTACGCCGATTTGAGCTACGCGGCGGCGCTGGCCGAGTGGGAGTCCAACACGCGCATTGTCGAGGGCGACGACACCAACGCCCAGAGAACCCGCGCCGCCAACGAGGCGCTGGCCGCCTTTACCGGCAGCATCGAGAACATTGAAACCTGCCGGCGCCTGCTGGCCCAGCGCGAGCAGTTGATCCCGCTGCAAGTCCGGCAACTTGAAGTCATTCTCTATCAGGCCGCTGACAAGCCACAGACCGTCCCCGAGCTGGTGCGGGAGCGCATCGCCGCCGAAACCGAGCAGGTCGAAAAGCTCTACGGCTTCACCTACAAGATCGGGGGCAGGGAAGTGACCACCAACCGGATTGATGAAATCCTCCGGTCGGAAACCGACATCCGCAAACGCCTCCGAGCCTGGCAAAGCTCCAAGCAAGTCGGGCCCACACTGCGAGAAGGTTTGGAACAACTGCGCCGCTTGCGCAATCAAACCGTGCGCGCCCTGGATTACGAGGATTTCTTCAGCTACCAGGTATCCGACTACGGCATGTCCACGAAGGAAATGTTGGCGCTCATGGATGGGCTCAACCGCGAGCTCCGCCCGCTTTACCGCGAGCTGCACACCTATTTCCGCTACGAGTTGGCGAAAAAATACAACCAGCCGGTCCCCGACCTGATTCCTGCCCACTGGCTGCCCAACCGTTGGGGTCAGGACTGGACCGCGCTGGTGAGTGTGCAGGGCTTCGACCTGGACGGCGCATTACAAACGAAAGAGCCGGAGTGGCTGGTCAAGCAGGCCGAGCGCTTCTACGTCAGCCTGGGCTTGGCCTCGCTGCCCGCCAGCTTCTACCAGCGCTCTTCGCTCTACCCGCTCCCGCCCGACGCCGACTACAAGAAGAACAACCACGCCTCCGCCTGGCACCTGGACCTTGAGCAGGACATCCGCTCCCTGATGAGCGTGGAGAGCAACGCCGAGTGGTACGAGACCACCCACCACGAGTTGGGCCACATCTACTACTACATCTCCTACACCAACCCGGATGTGCCGCTGCTGCTCCGCTCCGGAGCCAACCGCGCCTACCACGAGGCTATGGGCTCGTTGATGGGGTTGGCCGCCATGCAGCCGCGCTTTGTGGCCACCGTGGGGCTGGTGCCGGAGGGCACCAAGCCCGATCCCATCCAGACGCTGCTCAAGGAGGCGCTGAACTACGTGGTCTTCATTCCCTGGTCAGCCGGGGTCATGACCCGCTTCGAGCACGACCTCTACGCCGACGAGCTCTCGCCCGACCAGTGGAACCAGCATTGGTGGAAACTGAAAGCGCGCTACCAGGGCATCGCCCCGCCTTCGCCCCGCGATGAGCGCTACTGCGACGCGGCCACCAAGACCCACATCAACAACGACCCGGCACAGTACTACGACTACGCCCTCTCCAACGTGTTGCTGTTCCAGTTGCACGACCACATTGCGCGGGAAATCCTGGGCGAGGACCCGCACGACACTAACTACTTCGGGCGGGAAGAGGTGGGCCGCTTTCTGGACTCCATCATGCGGCCGGGCGCTAGTGTGGACTGGCGCAAGGTCCTGCGTGAGAAAACCGGCCAAGACCTTTCCGCCGAGGCCATGCTGCGCTACTTCGAGCCCTTGATGGAATGGCTGCGGGAGCAGAACCGCGGCCGCACTCACACCCTGCCGGAACTCGATGCGGAAGGTGGGGCGTAAGCGGTGGACATCAAGGAACTCTTCCTCAAACAAAAAGAGGCTATTCGCAAGCGGACGCGGCAAGTGGTTCAGATGGTCCGCTCAGACCAGCTTGGGTGGCGGCCGGAAAAGGACGCCTTGAGTATCGGCGAGATGCTGCGCCACCTCTGGATGTCGGAAGAAGGCGTGCGCCGGGTGGCGCTGGAGGCCAACTTCGCCTACTACGAAGCCCGCATCCCGCAGGGCCTGCGCGCGGTGCTAGGCACTGTGGGGTCGCTGGAAGAGGAAGCGCAAAACCTTGAGCGCGTGCATAGTGAAACGCTGGCTTCAGTGGAGGCTTTTCCCGTGGAGCGGTTCGAGGAGGAGCGCACCCATGAGGGGCTGGGGTTTCGCCAACGAGTGTATGCCATCCTCTTCGGGATTGTCACGCACGAAGCCCATCACCGCGCGCAGTTGATTACCTACCTGCGCATCCTCGGCACGACCATGCCGGAGCCTTCCTTCCGCCTGCCTACCGCAGGCAGGCCGCTGAAATAGCAGTTGCGCTGCCCGGGCAGGTAGGGAATGGGTGAGGGGTTGCTACAGGTCCGTTGATGGAACTTCGCCCACCGACCGCCGCAGCCGCGTGTGGTCGGCGTCACTCATACCCAAGAATTCAACCCCCATACCCTCGCCGTCTTCCACTCGGCGAACCATGGCATTCACCGTTATGGCCTCGTTGGGTAAGACCCAGAGCTTCACCGGCAGGACGCGCCCCTTTGAAAGCGGGCGTTTGTCTTCGATGAACGCGCCCGTCAGGCTGAGGTTGCGAACGCGTGGAGCAATCGTCGGGTACTCTACCTTCATCTCTTCTTTGGGTTTGACGCGGGTGTTTCGGTCGATGTTCACTTTTCCCCCTTGGTCCCTACAGTTACCCCGGGGAACATTCTACGATATTTTAGAGCATTTGAGGGCGCAATCAGATAGGGCCGTCAGCGGCCGGTCAGGCGGCGCGCCCGCAGGCTTGTCCCGAGCAATGCCGAGGGAGAGGAGTTTGTCCCGAGTCCCGAAAGGTTCAGGGATTGGGGCGAGGGGAACCCCCGACAGATTGCTGATAGTTAGGAAAGTGGCGCGTTCTAGGAGACGATTTCAGAACTCTCTGGGCTGTAGCAGTCCGAGAACTGGTCACCCAGCTTCCACTACTATTGCCAAACCTACGTCCTTAGCGAACTGCTTGCCAGAGCACTTTCCGAGGCGGCCAGTCGGTAAAAATCCAGATTCGTGAGAAGGGGCCTTGTTTGATCAACTGTGTTATCTCGGCATCATAGCGCTTGAGGTACTTAAGCAGAAACGTCTCGTGAGGGTACTGCCTCGAACAGTAGAGCAAAAGGTCAACGGGAGCACCATTCGTCAAATATGACCTGACGCATTTTTCCCGAAACATCTTCAGGAGCGGATCTAATTGGGAAAACGCGCCACCCGTGATCTCACCGGTTCCCTCCGAGTGGGCAACCCCCCTTGCAAGCCCCTCATCCGTGATCTCCCCAAGTTCGAAATAGTAGGTCTGTCCATCTATCCGTGACCGGATGTCTGGGAATGGTGGGTCACAGTTCTCATGGTCGTACACGTCACAGTTCAAACTGGAAGCCCTCGCAAATCTCACAAAAACCTTACTTTCGTTTATCTTTTTCTGGTCAGCGCTCGAGAAGGCGTTCCATTGGCGACCTCGATCGTCGCTGCAAATATCCTCTAGCGACTCGTCCTCTAGGATGCGGTGAACGAATGCCATCCTTGCTAATGCATCAGCCATCTTTTGGTTCTGAACTCTCCCTGCGGCTCCCCGGGCCCCTTGCTGGACCCCACACCTGTCTTGTTATTTTGACCTTGCCGTCTTGGAGGGCATCTTGCGCCTGCTCGTCGAATATGTGCTCCGATAGTAGCTGACGGACTGCTGATCAAGGGGCCTTTCCCGCATAAGCTTTTCTACCAGCCAAACAGCATTGTCCAACCCCTTTATTTCATCCACCACTTCATGCTTGTGACCGGGGATCTGGTCGTTCTTGTAGATCTGGTAGTAGCCTTCCGTGCTCCTTCGCATAGTCAAATCATAACTAAAAACTTCCTTCTCCGAAACTCATGGAGTTTGCGACAGGTCGGCAGATCTCCGGAAAACCCCTTTGAGAACGCTTTTCCGCACGGTTCTCTGGACGGTTTTCCGGGTCCGATCCAGCAAGGCTCAGAGAACGAGCAAAGGTGCGAGGATCCGAGCGCGAAAGTGGTACGCGGGCGGGGTCGCGGCCGGGGCGGGAGCGACCCCCAAGGAGACGATTTCCGTACCCCTTGAGATTTGCAGCTGATGCTTCTAACGAGTGGTATCAACGTGAGAAAACCCGTCCGTTTCACCTCGGTTCCCTCTTGTGTTCCCCAGATGACAGGCACAGAGTTTCTCTGCTAGTATTTGGCCAGTGGAAGCAAGCAAAATGAGGAAATCGATCTTCTTGGTTTTCAGCGTGCTCTCGTTGGTCGGAGTTCTGCCTCATGTGATGCTACCGCAGGGATTGGGGACACAGATGGATAAGGTCTACGCGGATGAGAGCCACTGTCTTGTAGCGCCCGAGATCCGGCGGGACAGCGATAATCAAATCTCCTGCTATTGCAGGGACGCCATCATGGACGCCCGATATGTGTGGGGAAATTATCTGCTCACGGGGAAAGACCGAAACCTCAACGGAGCTTATCTTACGCTTGAGCGTCACGCCCGACAAATGTGCAGCGAGCATTACGATGTTATCAAAGCAATTCAGACAAAGGACTGGCAATGGAACGGCCCGGAGGTTACGCGAAAGTACTCCCCGAACAGCGAAATTGAGCAGATCAAGCCTGACGGCAGAGGATTCCGAACTGTGGAATACGAGGTACGACTGACCTATCGTAACCGCCAGGGACGCGCAGCGAAAGTTGAGAACTTCACTGCGTTCGAATTGCTACCCCCGAACCCTAAGAAGTGAGTGGCGCGCCCGGAGGCCTGCCTACCCTGCCTGCGGTAGGCAGGCGCAGGCAGGTGGCGGAGGAGGGATGGGAAGCGGGGGTCGTCGCGCAGGTGGAATCAGTTGTTGCTCGTGAGGGCGAGGCGGCGGAATCCCTCGAATGACGGACCTGTCACGCCGATGGGGATCCCAGAGAAACCAACTGTTGCTTCTGCTTTGCGCTCTTGCCCAGTGCCATAAGGAAGATCGCACTCTTGCCCTTCGCATGGGGGGAGAAAAACTCCGTCACATCATCGTCATAGAACGTCAAGCCCGTCGCCCCCAGGCGTTGCGCGTAAGCTGCCAGATACAGCTTGCCCCCTAGGATTCCTGCCTCGAGCTGGACAGCGCGATAACCTCGATTGCCGAAACGCTCGAGAACAGATCGCAAATCCGCCAGAAAAAACACTGCCACGCTGGCCTGAGCCGGGAGTTCCTGTTCGAGACCGAGGTGGTAAGCTTCAGAGCGAAAACTACCTCGTTTTAGACATTCGAGGACGCCGAGCCTGCGGTGGAAGACGTAGGCACCCGGGGCCAAGCCCTCCACCGCATGGACAAGCAAGTAAGTATCGTTGAGATGCGTACCGAGCGGATGGAGGAAATCCGCTGGAATTCCCCGGGTCGCTCGACAAAGCATGGTTGAAAGCTGGGCGAAGGTGATCGATTCCTGAGTAAACTTTCGGGTTGAACCGCGCCGGAGGATGGCCTGCTCGATCGGGTCGAGAGACATTGCCTTCTGGCTGAGCGGCTGAAGCGGAACCGTCACGCCCGTAGGGGCCGGGGGCTCTATCAACAGCGGCCGGCCGCGCCATTCGGCCACCTCTGCTACCGAGCGTAATGAAGAGGCTTCATGCATCTCCTGCATAGCGGGGTAATCCACCTCGGTTCCCGAAGAAGGAACGGTTTCGAGCTCCAATGGATGAATCGCGCTGGGGGGCGCTGGGGGCAAGTCAGCAACGTGTCCTACAGCGACCAAAGAGAACGCTACTTCGCGTTCTGTTTCGAGGTCGAGCAGACGGTTCACTTCCGTATCCAGGAAACCGCAGACTACTCGCGCCGGGAGGCGCAAGGCTGTGCACAGGGCTAACAGATTGGCGAGAATGGTGCCGTTGTCCCACCCAAAATGCCGGTAGGTTCGCGCTTGATACTTCCAAGCATTGCGCCAATAAGTTCCGGTGCAGATTATGGTAACGGGGGCATGAGAGACCGCCGGCTCAGCGCCGCTCGCGTGAGCCAGAACTTGGCGATAGTCCCCCGCGCGCAATTTTCGAAGCCCGAAGTCGCCCACCCCAAAGTGGTAGACGCCAGCCTCCAAATCAGGAAGGTCGCCACAGACGAGGTACAACTCGATCTCGTACAGCGCCCCCGTGCACGATGCGGCGCGAAAGAAAATCTCCCCTCCGGGGTAGGGTCTCCGCTTCGTTATGCCGGCCGAAAAGTAAAGAATTTGCGCCAAACTTTTCAAATCCGGCGTCACCGCTCCCTCGGCAGCGACTTTCGTTTGGGCGATGGCCGAGAGTGCAGCGATTCCTGTCTGCCCCATTTCGCGAGGCAGGGAGAGAGAGCTGAGGGTCGGATAAATCTTGAAGGGAGAGGGCTGATTCGCGAAGTCCAAATAATGCGGATTAGCGCGAACACTCTGCTGCGAGTGCTTCGTGCCGTCGTGATAGGTCCAAGCTGCCTGCCGATCTCGGTTAGTCATCGTCTACGATCATTCTAAGCTCCAGGGCTGGGCCTGAGAGGCTGCGCCAGGACTACCAATGTTTTAACTGAACATTGAGTGCGGCGGAAGTGGGAGTTCCAACTATGACGGGAACCCCAATCGCTTATCCGCCATCCTAGCCCCCGCCCGCGGGCAAGTCAACGCGAAGGGCGATGAGGCGCTAGCTATATACCTGTTACGGTTTTTGCCGAAATAATTTCTGATGAGAACTCTGCGACCAAGTGCACAAATCAGCGAGGCGGGTGGGTATCTTTCGGTCAATTGAAGGGCTGTAGCGTCCTCTTGGCAGCCTAGAACTATGATTTCTGTGGGTGCGAACCCTCGGCGCGCTGGCCTGAGATCACGGACTCCGGTGGACAGGCAGGCGTCTCAAAGGCCTGTTTTCGACACCCGCCTACTACAATTCCTACTACAATCCAGGGATGCCCAGTGATGGGCAAGAGTGCAAGTGATTGAAAGAGTGGCGCGCCCGGAGGGATTCGAACCCCCGACCTTCTGGTTCGTAGCCAGACGGAGCTATCCCTTGTAGTCCCTTCTACTCCTACCGTGTCCTGCAAACTCAATCAGATAGCCCTTTAGCTGTCCTACTGAGTCCGACTGCTTCCCCTGGTGTCCTGTCACGTCCACTTCACGTTTCACTTCACGTTTTCGCGTGCTGATTTCGCCTCCGGGCGAGCGCGGGAGTGGGACGTTTCCCCCTACCCGCAATCCTTCTGGCGTTTGCTCTTGCTCTAGTGGTCAATCTTTTGTGTTTCATCACGTTGCTTGGCCTGGGCCTGAATACTTGTTGCGGGGTGCAATCCTTTCTTCCACCCCGGAATGTGGGCCGGTTTGCTACCCGAAACCTTGCGTCAGCATCTATACTAGAAGCAGGTGGAAAAATGGCGCGAAAGCCCGAAGTGACGGATAGACACCGCACGGTGGCGCGTGCTCTCAGGCGAGGGGTTACGGACCGGGAAGCTCTGCTTGAGGCTGGGTACAGTGAGGCGAGTGCGCGAAAGGGAATTACAGATATGCAGAAGCGTACTCCCGCTCTTGCCCAGGCCATCCACGAAGAAAGTATGCAGCAGGCACGGGAGTTGATTGCCAAACAGGACCACAGCCTCAGCAAGGTAGAAATGGAGCAGTTGGTTGAGGCTGTGCTGATTCGCAACTCGATAGACGGTGAGGGAGATCGGAAAGGTTCGTCCTACGCCGCGAAGCTCTTGGGGAGCTTGAGCTGGGTGAACCTCTTTGAGCCGGATATGTCTGTGAACCCGCTCTTCATGACCGTGCCCGCTGAATG
>JACZYA010000254.1 GCA_022571295.1 Acidobacteriota bacterium
TCCCGAAGTGCCGGCAGGTCAGGGCCGCGTTGCGTCCCCGGGTGCGGTAGTAGTCCATCCACTGCACCCGGACGCGAGCGGCCCGGCTCAGTTCCACTCCGGCCCGCCCGTACGGGCGGGGTAGTCTGCTTGAGATGATTTGCATGGTGACACTCTACCAAGTGTCACCCATCATTCTGAACGACATCAGCTGACTCAGCGGGCCTTCTTAACCGCCGCCAATTTCCGGACATGCTGCGTGAAGCCGCAGGAGTCGCGCACGCACAACTGGGGCATCAATTTGCGGGTACGGGGGCGGCCCCGCTTGCCGGCTATCCGTTCCAGCAGCATCTGCGCTGCGGTTGCGCCCAGCTCGTATTGGGGCAGATCGACCGTGGTCAGGCGCGGCCGGAAGAAACCCAGCCAGGGATAGTCGTCGAAACTCGCCAGGGCAAAATCCTCCGGGCAGCGCATCCTCATTTCCTCCGCTGCCTTCAGGAGGCCGACGGTCATCAGGTAGTTGGCTACGAAGATTGCCTCGGGGCGGCGGGGCAGCAGCGCGAGGCCAGCCCGGTAGCCGGAGTCAATCCGGTAGTCTCCTTCAACCACCAAGGCGGGGTCGTAGTGGAGGCCGTTTGTCACCAGTGCCTTGCGGAAACCCTGCCAGCGCGCTTTGGCATTGCTTACATGCAGCGGGCCGCTGACCAGCGCAATCGTGCGGTGGCCCACCCGGGCCAGATGCGAAACGGCATCAAAGGCTCCTTTCAAGTCATCGGTCACGGCGGCGTCGGCCCGCACACCCGGGGCCGTGCGCATCAAGAGGACGATCGGCGTCTTGACGTAGGCCAGCATCTGTTGCAGGCGAGGACTGAAGCGTCCCGGCGTCTTGGTCAGAAGGATACCGTCCACCCGTTTGGAGAGGAGCAGTTCCAGGTAGACTTCTTCTTTCTCCTGTTTGTCGTCGCTGTTGCAGAGCAGGATGCTGTAGCCATCCTTTTGGGCTTCATCTTCCGCCCCGCGCACCACCTGGGGGAAAAAGGGGTTGGCGATGTCGGGTACGATCATTCCGATGGTGTGGGTCTGGCGCTTGGCCAAGCCGCGCGCCAACAGGTTGGGGCGGTAGTTCAGCTTCCGGATGGAGGTTTCGACGCGCCGCTTGAGGGCCACGCTGACGTGGCTGCTCTTGTTGGTCACGGCGGAGACGGTGAAGACGGAGACGCGTGCCATGCGTGCGACATCATAGATATTGGGAATCTTGCGCGCCATGCGGCGGCGAACGCGGCGAGGTTTTTTCACTGTTTCCTCTCCTAGGCAGCGCAGCCAGGGATTATTACTGTTTTTCGCTGGTTGCGCGCAGAAATTCTTCCAGCTCCTCCCGGCGCGGCATGGCGTCCGAGCAACTGACGCGGCTGACGACCACAGCGGCGGCGGCATTGCCATGGGCCAGGCATTCGGCCAGTGGCAGCCCGCGGTGCAAGGCATAGAGGAAGCCGGCAGCAAACCCATCGCCGGCCCCAATCGTGCTCTTTACGGGGACGGGAATCGGTGCAGCGGAGAAGGATTCAGTGCGCGTGTGGGCTTCCACCCCTTTCGCCCCCAGCTTGCGGACCAGCAGCGTTACGTTGTTAGCCAGTACGGCTTCTACCTGCGCAGAAGTATCGTCCTTGCCGGTGAGAAGCAAAAGCTCCTCCTGGTTGCCCACCACCACATCCACCCAGGGCAAGGCAGCGCGGGCCTGACACCCGGCCTCCTTGGGCGAGGGCCATGAGCTCTGGCGGTAGTCCACATCGAGCACGGTGCGCAGTCCGGCTTCCCGGGCGGTTTTCAGGGCGTCTAGGGTGGCTTCGCGAGCGGGCGAAGCCGAAAGGCTGGTGCCGTTGGTCACAAACAGCCGGGCCTGCTGGATGTAAGCCCGCTCAGCCGGGCCCACTTGCACCCGGGTGTCGGCCGCTTGCCGGCGATAAAAAACCTGGGGGAAGCGATCCGGCGGCGAAACCTCCGTCAAACACAGTGAGGTATTATACCCCTCCACCTGGCGCACGAACTGCGTGTCCACGCCTTCCTCACGAAGAAAGCCGAGCAGATAGTCGGCGAGGGCATCTTGCCCCAGGCAACTGATGATGCCGACGCGCAGGCCCAAGCGCGCCAGACCGACCGCAATGTTGGCGCTGGAACCACCCAGGTGGCGGGAAAAGTGCTCCACCTCGGCCAGTGGCCGGTTGTGCTCGACCGCATGCAAATCGTAGCCGATGCGGCCCAGTACGCAGGCGTCCAAGGGACTTCACCTCTCTATGCTGTCTCCGCTGGGGGCGCGGCTTCTGCCCCGGGCGGGTTCCATTCAAACACCCAGGCTGCGCAGGAATCTCCGTCCCGCGCTGGCATTGGCGAGCGGGCTATCCGCACCCTGGCCGCCCGGCAGCACGTCCTGTTCGACCACCACCCAGCCGTCGAAATTGCGGCTTCGGAGCAACGCCAGCACCTGAGGGAAATCCACCGTGCCCTGTCCCAACGAAGTGAACACACCCTGCTTCACTGCCTGGTAGAAGTCTAGCCGCTGGCGCCGCACCTCAGCTAGGCGGTCGGCATCCACATCTTTCAAATGCACGCAGCGCACGCGGGCGAGGTAGCGCTCAAGCAGCGCCACCGGGTCGCCTCCGCCGTAGACGGCGTGTCCCGTGTCCAAACACAATCCCAGCTCGTCGGCCGTAAATAGTGAAAATAGCCGATGCACCTCTTCCGGGGTTTCCACGTGCGTTCCCACGTGGGGATGGAAGGCAACCTGCACCCCCAGTTCGGTGCAGCACGCCACCACCGCACGGATGCCCTCCTGGGCTGTTTTTAGCTCCTGGGCGGTCCAAGAGAGTTGATTGGCTTCGGCAGGACGTCCCGCGGCGGCACACCGGTCGGGGGTGATTTCGTCGCAGAGGATCAAGAGCCGGCAGCCGGCTTGACTGACCAACTGTGCCGTGCGCCGCACGCGCTCCAGCCCGGCTGGGTGCGCATCCCT
>JACZYA010000255.1 GCA_022571295.1 Acidobacteriota bacterium
GGCTGCCAGCTTCGACCTGCTGCGGCTGCGCCAGACTTCCTTCGGCACGCTCGAGAGCACCGGCGTCCGGCAGGCGCCCGCCGCTCAGTACCGCGACAGCTTGGCTCGCTTCCGCTACCTGCGCCGTCACGCCGGCGCCGTCAAGCTCTATGCCAGCGGGGTGCGGCCGCTGCCCGGCCAAGACCTGACCCAGCTGGCCTACACCCCGTCGCTATGGCCGGTGCGCGGGCGGCTCAGCTCCGGCTTCGGCCAGCGCATTGACCCGTTCAACGGCGAGGGCTCCCGGCACTTCGGCGTGGACATTTCCGGCCGCTACGGAGAGGCGATTCGGGTGGCGGCTGATGGTTTTGTGCTGGCGGCGGGCGATCGCTCCGGCTACGGCCGCACCGTCATTGTCGATCACGGCGGCGGGATCACCACCTTGTACGGCCATCTTTCCGCTCTCCGCGCCCATTTAGGACAGCCGGTGCAGCGCGGCGACATCATCGGCTACGTGGGCAACGACGGCCGCGCCACCGGGCCCCACCTGCACTACGAAGTCCGCTTCAACAATGCTCCCCTGAACCCCTGGCGTTTCCTGCGCCGCGGCGATATCTACACCGCTTCCCTCGCCGCCGGCGGCGGCTCCGACTGAAACCTGCATCATGCAACTGCTCAGTCTGCCCGCTCGCTATTCCTGCGCGCGGCTCCCTGCCACTACCGTTCCCGGGTGCGCCTTCTGGATCGCCCTGCTGACCGTTTCTTTCCCTGCGCTGTCCTTGGCGGGAAACCCGCAGCAGGCGCCGGAAACCCCGGCGCCAGTAGTCCGCATCGCCTTCGTGGGTGATATCCTTCTCGAAGCCCCTTGGCGACAGCCGCCCCTTCCTCCCTCTCAGATGTTCGAAGACGTGCGCGCCTTTCTGGCCGAGTTCGATCTGGTCGTCGGCAACCTGGAAGAACCGCTCACCAACCACCCCACGCGCACGCCCCACAAAAACCCTGACATGGTGGCGGCCGGCCGGGACTTCATTTTCCGAGCCACCTCGCCGGAGGCCGCCCGAGCGCTCCGCTCGGCGGGAATCCGGGTGGCGGCGCTCGCCAACAACCACACCATGGACTACACCGAGCGCGGCCTGCTGGACACCCTCAAGCAATTAACCGCAGCGGGCATTGTCCCGGTGGGCGCAGGCGAAAACTTGCGGAAAGCCGAACAGGTGCAGGTGGTGGAGCTGCGCGGCCTGCGCATCGGGTTTCTTTCCTTCAGTGATGTGGTTCCCCGCTACTACTGGGCGGAAGGGGACCGGCCCGGCATCGCTTCCAGCAAATACATCGGGCGCGTGCGAGCCGCGATTGCGCGCGCACGGCCGCAGGTGGACACGCTGGCGATCATTTTTCATTGGGGGGAGATGTTCGCCAGCGAGCCTTCGCCCCGACAACGCGAGT
Source organism: Acidobacteriota bacterium (assembly GCA_022571295.1). GTDB lineage: Bacteria > Acidobacteriota > Terriglobia > Acidiferrales > 2-02-FULL-67-57 > JACZYA01. The sequence continues at coordinate 1,423 of JACZYA010000255.1, forward strand.
TGGCCCAAGCGGCGCAACGTGCCGGTGCTGACCTGATTCTGGGCGCACATCCCCATGTGTTGCAAGGCGTGGGCTGTCTCGGTCCGGTGCCGGTGGTGTACTCGGCGGGGAACTTTGTTTTTGCCACCCGAAACCCGGCGGCCCGGCGCTCTGCGATTTTCGAGATTCGGATTTCCCGCGAAAAAATTGAGTCCGTCCGGGTGGTTCCCGTGCTGCTGGATTCCCAGGGAAGACCCCATCTGGCAGCAGGGGAAGAGGCCCGCCGCATCTTGGCCGAAATGGAGCAGCTTTCCTCCCAACTGGGCGCCCGCTTCGTCAACCATACGGCTACTTGTTCTCCCTGAAACTCACCCAGAGAGCCTTGCGCAGCATCCAATTCTCTACTTCTGGCGGTGTACGGAGATGGCCAAAAAAAACGTAAAAAAGCTTCTCAGTCAAGCGGGGGGCGCTGGAGGAGGGAGGCTAATCTGCTGTTATAAAATAATTTGCCCCACCCCTTGCAATCCGCTTGCCGCTATGCTAATTTTTTAGGTTTGTGGAGCCCCCGTCAGAGACGCGGGGGGCGGGCTGGCGTAGCTCAGCTGGTAGAGCATCTGATTTGTAATCAGAGGGTCGGGGGTTCGATTCCCTTCGCCAGCTCCACAGGGCCGCGCGGGACGTTTGAGTTTCGGTTGCAGCAGCGGATTGTTTGAGTCCATCAGAGGCTTCGAGGAGTTCTGTGTTGAGACTCCCGAAGTTTCCTCGATTCCGACAAGCCGAGACATTTCCTGCCCGTCTTTCAAGAAGGAGTTCTGCGAGCCCAAGGTTCGCACACACGGACGGGTGGCCGAGTGGCTAAAGGCAGCAGACTGTAAATCTGCCGCCCCTTGTGGGCTACGGAGGTTCGAATCCTCCCCCGTCCACCAGCTTTTCCGGGCCGGGCGCGGTCGTGCTCGAAAGGCGGGAGCAGAGCCGGACGCAAGCGTGAGGATTCCAGGCGGGAGTAACTCAGCGGTAGAGTCTCGGCCTTCCAAGCCGATGGTCGCGGGTTCGAATCCCGTCTCCCGCTCCAGAGGGATTTCGAGCCCAGGTAGCTCAGTGGTAGAGCGCGTCCTTGGTAAGGACGAGGTCGCGGGTTCAAGCCCCGCCCTGGGCTCCAGGGTAAGGGCTTTTGCCTAAACTGATTCATCGAGAGAAGGAGTAGAGAGGGGATGGCGAAGGAGAAATTCGATCGCGCAAAGCCGCACCTGAACGTCGGCACCATCGGGCACATCGACCACGGCAAGACCACGCTCACCAGCGCCATCACCAAGGTGCTGGCCAAGAGCAACCCCAAGATCGAGGTGCGGGAGTTTGACTCGATTGACAACGCGCCCGAAGAGAAGGCGCGCGGCATCACGATTGCCGTGGCGCACGTGGAGTACGAGACCTCCAAGCGCCACTACGCCCACATCGACTGTCCCGGCCACGCCGACTACATCAAGAACATGATCACCGGGGCGGCGCAGATGGACGGGGCGATCCTGGTGGTGGCGGCCACCGACGGCCCCATGCC
>JACZYA010000096.1 GCA_022571295.1 Acidobacteriota bacterium
CTGCTGTCCCTGACGCCTCCAGACTGATCCGGCGCCAGCATGCCCCGATCCGCTGGAAAATGGCTCCCACACCCCCGGTTTGGCTGCAGGAAGGCTTTCCAGGATGGTACTGATTGCGCGTAGCCTCGGGTCACGGCGCAACACCGAAATGAGGCGTCAACAGCCTCGCTCCGCACCGAGCCGAGTACAGCCTGGCAAGAACCGAGAGGCCAGGCGATCGGTTGCACGAAACAGTGGTCGCGGCAGCCGTGGAAAATCGACGTTGGGGAGGAAGAATGCCGGACGACCTGCTTCCCGAAAGAGAGGAGGGCGCAACTAGGTAGGTTGAAAAACCACTTCTCTATGTTTCCGCAGGGGGCACGATCTTGCTTCCTATAGTGCCTGCGCTTTGCCCTTCGCTTCCAATCCCTCCTCCGCCGCATGAACTTCCTGGAGTAGGAAGCTCCATCGGCCCGTCTAAATCCTGCTGTTGGGCTACCCTTTTTTTCCATTCGGCCTGCTTCTCGGACTGGATAATCACAAACCTTTGACTTCTTTCACGTAGAAGTGCTAACGTTCTTGCATAGTTAGGTTGCCCGACGGTCTTGTTTCTCAAAGCTTGGCCCAGGGGAGGGCCTGCATGAAAGGGGAGTACCAACACTCAGCACCGCCGATTTCGAAGCTAGAAGCGAAGGCTCGCGCAGCTTGGGAAGTCGTGGTACGCGAGTGCGAGGATCGGCTGCGTGCCGAATCGGTAGAGCTCAGAGAAGAGCCAAGAAAGTAGTTCACATTGCCCCCTTCCCAACCCCTCCTCTGCTGCAGGAAGTTGCTGGAGCAGGCTGTGCGTAGAGTTTTCGTTGACACCTTCCACGTGACGGGTCTAGCCTAGCAGCCAGGTCGGGGGTTCCCAGTCCAGAGTTATCAGGAGGAAGAGATGCAGGCTGCCTTTGGCGTTGTCCAAGCGGTGGTGTTCCTTACTCGTCGTGTGACAGAGATGGGGGAGCTTAGCTATATTTCAGTGAAGAAGAGGGCGTCATGTATAGGTCTTACGTTTTGATCGCGGGGCTCCTAGATCCCAAGCGGATTTTCCTCTGGACGGTGGCATCGCTGCTCACCGCCCTTCTGACTCTCCTGGGCGCCGGTTGCCAGTCGGGTTCGGCACCGCTTACCGCTGAAGTTCCCCTGCACCTGGAAGAGCATCTGGAGGCGGCCACCATTGAAGGCTCGGAGGTGCCGGCTGATGTTCCAGCAGCGGTCGAGTGGCGCTTTGATGAGCCCCAGCCGGCGTGGAAGCCGGTCGCCGCTTGGTTCCCCAAGGGGAAGCCGGTGCAGGTGACGCGCACCAAGGATGCGCTGCGCCTGACCCTGACCGAAGCCCATAGGCGTCCTCAGAGGGGCAGCAATCGTCGTCTCTTGCTCGGCCGCATCTACATCGACCTGCCTGACTGGCGGCGCGAAGACTGGGCCTACGTCCTGGTGCGGGCGCGCACCTCAGAAAAGGTCCGGCAACTTGGGGTCGGGTTCAACCTGCGCAAGCAGCCTGCTGGGCCGGGGTACCGGCAGCAGCTTACGATCCGCTTTGTTGGAGAAGGCGTGGATGTGTTCACCGATAGCTCGGTGCACACCTACCTACTCCGGGCCGACTGGTCGGGGGGACAGTGGGAGGGCCCGTGGCGGCAGCTCGGCATATATGTCACCGCTCGCGAGCCGGCTAGTCTCGACATCCTCTCGATCAGCGTCATCCCCAAGGAGGCCAACTACGCCGCTGCGCCCGCGGGGGTGCGACCAGAGGTCCGGAACCGTGTCTATCGCCGCACCCTTTACGCGCATGCGCCAGCACGGCTGGAGTATCGCGTCCGAGTGCCCGAAGCCGGTCGCCTCGACCTGGGGCTCGGGGTGCTGCGGGAAGACGCTCCGGTGACCTTTCGGATCACGGCACGACCGGACGGCGGGGAGGCCGAGACCCTGCTGGAAGAAACCTACGCCGACCAGGAGCACTGGGCGCAGCGCTCGCTGGATCTGTCCAGTATGGCGGGGAAGACAGTGACGCTGGCGCTGGAGGCAAACGCCGAGCGCGCCGGCACGGTGGCGCTGTGGGGGGCGCCGACCCTGACCGGCAAGCGCGTTAGCGGCAAGCCCAACATCATCTTCTACATCATCGACGGGGCCGGGGCCGATTACATGAGCGTGTACGGTTACAATCGTCGCACCACCCCAAACCTGGAGAGATTGGCGACCGAGGGTGCGGTCTTCGAGCACGCCTACAGCAACTCGAGCTGGACACTACCCTCCACGGCCTCGTTCATGACCTCGCTGCAACACAGTGTCTTGGGCGGCGAGGAAAGCGGCCGCAACCGGGTGCCTGACCAGATGATGACGATGGCGGAGCACGTTCACCGGGCCGGCTACCAAACGGCGGTTTTCGTCGCCAACCCCAACGCTGGCACCCTGAGCGGCCTCGAGCGCGGGGTCGACGTTTTCCGGGAAGCCTGGGTGGAATTCACCTATTTCGGTGGCGAGCGTCACTCAGAATCCTCCCGATTTCTGCACGAGGCGTTCTGGAGCTGGCGGGAGGCGTACCCCGGGGAGCCCTACTGGGTGCACTTCCAGACCACCGACGTGCACGAGGACTTCCCCGCCGTGGCACCCTTTGGCGGTCTCTTTGTCGGTCCTGAACAGGAGAAGACCTGGAGGGAGTGGAACGAGCGCCTCCGCGAGAAGGGCGACCACGGCGTCTACTCGGAAGCCTACGAAAAGACAGGCCTCAGCCGGGTCGCGTTCTTCACCCTCCACCAGGGCATGTACGACGAGACCATGGCCCACAACGACTACCAGCTCGGCCGGCTGGTGGACCGCCTCAAAGCGACCGGCGAGTGGGAAAACACACTGCTAATCGTCGGCGCCGACCATAGTACGCGCGCGGCGATGGATGACATGGGCATCGCCATCCAAGATTCGCTGCCTCCCCGTTGGAGTCAGCCGATTTTCCGGCCCTCGATCAGCCGGGTCCCGCTCATCTTCGTATGGCCGGGGCACATAGTGGGAGGGCAACGCTTCAGCCATCCGGTTTCGATGATCGACGTGCTGCCGACCATTCTCGACCTGACTGGTTTGCCGATGCCCGAGGTGATGCAGGGACAGTCGCTGGCACCGTTGCTGCTCGGGAAAGAGGGCTGGGAGCCGCGGCCGGTGATCTTCGACGAGTTCGAGGTCGACCGAAATACGGGTGAGTTCAGAGGCTCGATCGAGGTGATTGATGGGCGCTGGGGTGCGTCGCTGGAGATCAATCCAGATCCGGAGCGACCGCCTGAGCAGCAGCGCCCTGTCCCCCTGCTGCTGTACGACCTCTGGAACGATCCCTTCTGCCTCCGCAGCCTGCACGAGGAGCAACCTGACTTGGTGGAGAAGTACACCCAGTTCCTGGAAGCGCAGTGGGAGGCGCACCGAGCGCTGGCCCAGCACTTCACCCGCAGCGGCGAGACGCTTCTTACCCCTGAGCAGATGGAGACGCTCCGCTCGCTCGGCTATGTTCAGTGAGGCTTGAACCGATCCGCGCTTCCACTCCCTCCTCCGCCGCCTGAACTTGCCGGAGTAGGATCGTCTCCAGGGTTTCCCTTGACACTTTCTAGATGATGGGGCTAGCCGCAGCACTACGCAAATATCAGCTTCTGCATCTCTTCCAGGCGAGACTGGAGTTCCGGCGACGGTACCTTCAGGTGATGGATCTCTAGCTCCAGCGAATGCGGGCCTTCGATACCTAGGCCGAGCTCTTGGGCGTGGCGAATTTGGGTCTGTTCCCAAACGCCCCGATCCTTCATGCGCTGATGGGTGGGGAAAGTTTTCATCAATGCCACTGCCACAGCATCACAGGCGATGCGATCTCCTCCGGCAAGAATCAGACCCATGTCGGCTTCGTCTCCTCTCCACGGTCCACCCGCATACATGACCTTGGTGCCGTCCACGATGTTAAGGTCGGGACGATAGGCTGCGTTGATCTCGCTGACAATCTCCTCCCAATGTTCCGAGTCGATCATGTAGGGCCTGTATCGACCGTGCGTGGCTCCCACAAAATTTTTCATGCACACGGAGTAGGTCGCCCATTTGTGGGATTTGATCACTGGCAAATTGATGACAAGATCAGCGTTGACGACATATTCCGATACGGGAACTTGATCCAAATAGCGGGCTCGCGGCAGGCTGACCGGAATCCATTCATGCTCTTCAAAATAGACAGGGAGCGCTCCTGCTTCCCGAGCGGCCAGCTCGATTCCTGAAGACTTCATGCTAGAGCGAGTGCCCAGTGTCATTACTGCCGACATGTCTCCTACCCAGACGGTTTCCGCGCCTCGCTCTTTCAACCATTGGCACACAGTTCTTACAACTTCTGGATTGGTTGTCGTGGGAGCAGGAGATCCGCTGACGATATTGGGCTTGACCAGGATTCTCTTGCCCGCTGCCTGCAGCTTTTCTTCTGCCCCCAATCGCTGCAAGCACTCATAAACCAGTCTCTCGGGATTTCCTCCGGCCACCAGGACAACTCGCGAGCGGCCCTCCTGCCGAAAGCGATCGGCACGATAAGTAGGGGGAACAGGCGGGCCCTTTGGACGCGAAAGCAACTGTCGGATGAATCTCCAGCGGAAAAGCAGCAACCCGATGAAAATGACTGCGATAAGCCCCAAGAGGGCGAGGATCGTAGCCCTTCGCGTCATGGACATGAACTCTCTGCAATGCTGGTTTCAGCGAACATATTCGTTCCCACTAATAGATGCAAGCAGGTATCTACGTTGGAGACTCGTGTGCTCCGCGTTGACTTGCCCGCAGGTGGGGCGTAGGATAGCAACTAACACCAACGGTGCCGGGTTGGGGGCAGGAGGTAGCCATGAAGAACTTGGCCCGAAGCGGAACCCCCGAGCCCCAAACTATCCCCTCGCAAACAGATCGGCGACGCAGCCCGCGTAGCTCCATGGTCGAACGCGTGGCGATTTCTTGGCACACGCTGGATGGCATTCCGGTTACGGAACAGGCCAAGACCGAAGTCGTCAGTGCTCATGGCGCATTGCTGCAAATGCGTCGCGCCCTACCTGCCCGGCAAGTGATCCAACTGACTCGTACCCAGCCGAACGACTGGAGCCTAGCGCGTGTGATGGAGAGTGCTTCGGAAAAACCGGGTGGGTCGATACTGGTTGCGGTCGAGTTTGCTGTTCCGAGCAATTCATTCTGGCGCGGGGTTCAATGAGTTGCCTGAATTGAGTGAGAGCATAGTATGAAGGCCGTGAAATGTCTGACCTGCGGGAGAAGCCTGAACCGGGCTGAACAGCTTTGGACGGCGACGCATGGTGGCAAGCAGTGCCCCCACTGTCGGGCCGGAGGACAACTCGGCGAGCGCCGCGTGCGCGAACACCTGCACAGTTCGCGTCTGAAGAAGGGGTCGCACAGGCAGCGGGCTGATCGCAGACTGACCCCCTAGCAACCGCTCAAGCCCTCCTCCGACGTATGAACTTCCAGTTTCTGGCGGCTGATTGTGCTATGTTCGGCTAACTTGGGTTAACCCTTACTCACTAGGGAGACAATATGGTAAAGCAACGGGTCGTTCCAGCAGTCCTTATCCTGGCAGGAGTTGCTGCTCTGTGGGCCGCCCAGACAGACACTCAACTCAGCGACCGTGCTATCCGCGCCTACCTGGACCAGATTCACGGCCAGCGCGGAATGATGAACGTGCCACGAGCCGACGGCGAGTTCCTCCACGACTTTATTGTCAAGCGGGGCTACAAAAAAGGTCTAGAGGTCGGCACGTCCAACGGCTATTCGGCTATCTGGATGGGTATGGGTTTACGCAAGATGGGCGGACGGCTGATCACGTTGGAGGTCGATCAACGTAGAGCCTCTCTCGCCCGGAAAAATTTCACACACGTCAAGCTGGGTGAGGTAATCGAGTTACGCGAGGGAGACGCCCTTGAAATCATCCCGCAACTCAAAGGACCATTTGACTTTGTCTTTATCGATGCCTGGAAGCCCGACTATATCCGCTACTTCCAGTTACTGTATCCGCAGATTCGACCCGGCGGGGCAATCTTGGCCCACAACGTGTTGTCGCATGGGAAGGATATGCAGGATTTCCTGGAAGTCATTGAGAACCATTCTGACTTAGAGACGCACATTGAGCGCCGCAGCCAAGCAGGCATTTCTGTCAGCATCAAACGCCAATAATGCCTTCCTCCGCCTCGTGAACTTCAGTTCGCGTTGACTTGCCTGCGGGATCCCCCCCATCGCGGCCATGGCGATGTGAGCTTGGCACAAGAGGGCGGCTTGCGTACGATTGTGCGCAAAGGTAAAGTTGAAATCGGAGATTCCGGCTGAAGTAAAATTCGGGGGATGCCTTCGATGGCGAGGCCGAAGCTGGCTCAGGAGATTATGACCACAGAAATCACTACGCTTGAGTCCGGCGCGAAGCTCCTGCACGCCGTCCTGCTGATGCGCACGAGTGGCTTCCGGCATCTGCCGGTGGTCAAGGACGGCTGCCCCGTAGGGGTCGTCTCCGACCGGGATGTGCAACGTGCTTCGCCCTCGAGGTTCAGCAATCTTTCTCCCGACGAATACAACCAGCTCTTCGAGACCACGCCCATCGAGAAGGTAATGGCTGAGGAACCGGGCATCGTGACCCCGGAAACCCCCATCCACGAAGTAGTCCAGCTCATGTGCGAACAGAAGTTCGGCTCGGTGCTGGTGGTGGATGGAGAAAACAAACTGGTCGGCATCGTTACCACCACCGACCTGTTGGGAGTCCTGCACGACCTGCTGGGTGCCTCCTAAGAAAGCAGAACCGTTTAGGCAAGGAACGGGACAGCTCGATAGGCTGGGGGGAGTGGGTCAACGCAAGTTGGGCGTCCTCTAGGAAGGCGCGTCACCCCAACCCACCCCAGCCATCAACTGAGAAATGATGGGCCGACAGTACAAGGAGGCGTCCAGGGACAACGCCGACCCATCCACTCATCATCTAGCATGTTCTTCTTACTCCTGCCATCAAGTGCTGTCAGTGACCGCTGTCACCGGGAGCCGGTTTAGCAGTTAGGCCAATGCAACCGTTGGCTGGAATGGAAAGGGATGGGCCAGCAGGGGAATGAATGCAACTCCAGGGTGTGCTGACCCACCCACAGGGCTTCTTCTGATACTATCGTACCAGTTTGCAGACTCTTGTCTGTGACGGCTATCACTGGAGCAAGCTCGGCAGCTAGGTCAGAACAACCGTTTTCGGCCACAAGCTGGTGGGGCAACTTTTGGGGACAGCCAGAAACGGGGCTAATATTTGCTCAAACACGGTGCTACGGGGCCTTCTGGCGTCCTAGAAACGACGATATAGCACTGGCAAGTGTGGCGACCCATGCCGTCATTGGTGGGAAAAACTAGCGTGTTTGGCGATGCAGTTTCCCCAGGCAGCATGAGCCGCCACAGGAAACTTATCCTACCGTTTGGCTCTGGTGTCAACTAAGCCGCCGCGTTGACTTGCCTGCGGACGGGGCGCTGTGACGTGCAGGCAGACTGCAGAAAGTCACATTCTGGCAGAGTTGGTGGACTTCCGGCCAGCCGCACGCTAGGCTTGCGTCCGTTGTGCTCTGCGGTGCTTGGAGGTTGGTATGAGGGTGACGAAGAGAAGGAGCTTTTGTTGGTTGTTGCTGGCGGTGGGATTGGCGGCTTGCCAAACCCAGCCGGCGACCGTGCCGACGGCCACAGATCAGTCGGGACTTCCACTACACGATCCGTCTCAGGAGACAGGTTCCTGGATTCGCGAAGCGGAAGCCCCGCCAACACCGTCCGACTACGTGGTCCGGCTCGAGCAGATGCAGACCTTCTATGACGTGCCGGGCGAGTTTGGTCACGCGCTGGAGGGGAGCGTGCACGGTTTCGAGTCGATGTCCTTCATCTTGACCGAGACCCATCCGGGAGGTGGTCCGCCACTGCATACTCACGAAACCGAGGAGGCACACGTTCTTCTGGAAGGCTCGGTTAGCTATGTGATTGGGGATAAGGTCATGACCGTCAAAGGGCCCTACATCGCCCGGGTGCCCGCCGGCGTTCCTCACACCTTTCTGAATGCGGGCGACAAGGTCCTCCGCCTCGTCGGTGTTCTTCAGGGGCCAACAATCACGTACGAAGAAATCGGAAAAAATCCCCTCCTGGAGAAATAATCTAAGGTAGTCGCCTGGCGCTTCGGGGAACCCCCAGGCTGAGGCGGGGGTCAGCGGCTGTCGCCGGCAGAGAAACTAGTCGTAGGTACGGTGTATCCGCTTCAGGCGTCCCCAAAACCCTTCTCCAGCAGGGCTCCACAAGTAGTTGATTCTTCGGATTGCTCGCGAAGGGTTCTGCAGGTGCCAAGACAGCTGTTCTTGCCCTTTCATAGTTAGTCACAACTTTCTGCCCTTTTCCACACCAAAGTCACAGTCCCCGGTTGTTTTTCGCTTGTGTTTCAGGTACGGCCGCGTAAAGTATCGCCCCCAGACTAAATCTTCCTTATGTCCTGCGTTTGCGTGGGGGAGGGATCATGCCTCACCTACCAAGGCCCGAAACTCTGCCAGCACAAACAGAACGGCGGAGGAGCGAGCGAACCCATGTAGCCACATCCGTAACAGTGGCATGGCACACAGAAGACGGTAGATTCGTCAGCGAGCAAGCCGAGACTGTTGATGTCAGTGCCTCCGGTGCCCTTCTGCGTATGACACACGACCATCCCTTGCGACAAGTAGTCGAGCTAATCCGTGGTCCCGAGCCGGAGCACACTCTTGCCCGTGTGATGCGTAGTGGTCCCTTGTCACCAGAAGGGGGGACGCTTGTTGCTCTCCAACTTGCAGCTCCAAGCGAGGTCTTTTGGGGTATCGAGTTCTATTCGGGCGTTTGAGTTCCCCTCGGCCCTTCTTCTATACTCAAGGTGAAAACCATCGAGGAAAAGAGATGCGAGGTCAGCAACAATGGATGAGATTGATCGCACCGATTTGATTCTTGGCGTGGCAATCCTGGTTCTATTCTTCACGCTTCACGAGACTGGAGTTCTAGGATTTTGCTTGCTGAGTGGAATTGTCGGTTTCCTCTTGGGGCGGAGTTTTCCCCACGAGAGCCTCCTCATTCGACCAGGCAAGGAAGACGACCCTCGCTGGATTAGAACTAGGTAACCAGAAGGCAGACCATTTGCCGGGCCGTCCCAAAAACCCTTTCGTGACGGCTTCTGTAAATGGCTGATTCTGTGGCCCGGTTGACCGGCACTTTTGGTGTCCCAAAAACAAGTGTTTTTGGACAGCGCACGTTGACTCGCCTGCGGGTGCGTGCCGAAATCAAACGATTCTGGCATGGGTCGCCGTCATGGTTTTGCTCTTGAGCAATCCAATCCCGCCTTCGATTTGCGTTGCTGGGTTAAAGCGCTATCACGTGATCCAAGGTGATCGCTTTCCCCGCCCTTTCCTCGGCACTCTCTGCAATATCTGAGCTGGGGCGGTGTGGAGATGCGAAGCAAAATGGTTTATGCTTGTATTTCAATGGATGCCAAGAAATTCGAAGGAAAAACCCCCAGAGCAGAGTCGGCGCATAACATCGTTCTTCAGAATGAATACGTCGATCGCGGGTACACCCGAGAGGTTCCGAAGGTGGCTACAGTTACACCGACCGGGCACTTGGTGCTACTCCGCCTGAAATCGGTTTCGCGTGGGTGGCCAGCCTTCACGGTGAGGTGGGATGAAAAGCAAAACACGATCGATGTTGATTTAGTAGGGTGCGCCGACGATGCAGAGCTGTTTCGCCTTGGACGCAAGGGCTATCAGGGACACCATCCTGTAACGGTGAGCGTAGACCCGAGGGTTTTCAAGATTGACATTCGACTTCCCCAACTCAAGGTGTATGAGGCTCTTCTCACTTGCAATGTTGGTTTGGGTCTCGCAATTAAGGACCGCATGTAGATGGAGGCGTCGTTTTCCTGTGAAGTCTTGCCCAAGCAGAGGCGAGTAGCGGCACTGTTGAACTCCGCCGCATGAACTTCCCGGAGTAGCCAACCTAAAGGTGCATTTTTCAGCTCTTCTCTATCCCTACAAACCGGTCCGGCGACTCTCTTCGCGGTAGTCACACCATTCACAGTTTGGTGAGCCGGATGGCGGAGCCGGTAGCTCCAATACTTGCAAGACTTGACTTATGAATCTGAGGAAGGCCTTATCATCCCGGCGTATTTCCAGCCACTCAAGCTTCCCGGACAAGAGAGCTGCACTGCCTGAGCTGCTAGAAAACTGGCTGGGTTCATAGATAATCAGGCCGAGCCTAGTAACCGGACTCAGGCTTAGCTGCCCGGCCTTCGCATGCTCAAGAGCGTAGGCATAAGCGTGGAGTTGGCGAGAATACAGGGTATTGTGGTCGGACCTCGTGGAAGAAGTCTTGAAGTCAATTACCGCATAGGTCCCGTCGTCGCACTTAATCACGCTGTCAATCTTTCCCCGCACATAGCACTTCGAGGTATGGCCTCTTACTTGAATTGGCGTAGATATGACCCACCTGTCCCCGAATTCGATTGTGCCGGGAGGGAGATCAGCCATGATTTCAGATGTGTGCCTTCCTTCGAAACAGACCTTCATAGCTGAATCGATTACGCCAAAAATCCTAGGGAATGGCATGCGTGGCCTATTAAAGTCATCGACGACCTTCAGATAGAAGCAACGCTTGCACCGTTCCCAAAGAAAGGCGAAATCTGAGGGGCTTAGTTTCCAAGGCTTGTTGGTCATTTGGGGGGCATCTTAACGCAGGGGTCATAGGGATTCCACAATCAGTTTATTCAAGCTTCAGCCACCCCACACCTGGTTGCTCGCATCGTGGGAGTCAGCTCTCCCTGAGGATAGTATCTTCGATTTCGAGTCTGACGGTCAGCAGAGGCCCGCATGTTTTGGGAGCCTCCTTTCATAGGGTGGAAGTATTTACCAGCCGCTAGGACTTCGAATTTCTTGCCACGTTAGCAATTGAATACGATAGATTGATTGATAGTCTAGCGAATACGGATGTACCATCGGCGTGCTTTTAGCCAAAGCGGGAGGACTTGAACGTGCCGGTCAGAATCATCTCTCTAAAGCCGCTCTATGACTTCGTACTTGGCAACCAGAATCGGGAGGAAGCACTGAACTTGAGACACAGAAAGAGTGAACCATATAGAGACAGGTGCGACGAACTAGCGAGCCACATAGAAGAAACTCGAGGTTTCTATCTCTGGGGTTGCTATGACAAGAAGGGTGGACTGTGGAGAAACATTTACCTCGGAGAAGCTGGTTATGGTAGGGGAGCCAACCTCAGAAGACGGATTCTGAGTGAATTGAAGGGCGAGCGCTGTGTTTTTTGGAGGAGAGTACACACCAAAGAAGACTTATTCGATATTGGGCCAAGGGTCCATCCGGATAAGGAGCTATGGGAGGAGCGGATTCAATTCCAATGGGAGCGATTCTTACACAAGACTGGGGCCACACATATTGCCTGGGTTCCTGCCCCCCGGCTGTCCAATGAGGACGTTAAGAGAGTGGAAGCCGACTTGATAGAGGCGATGAACCCAGTGGGCAACCAACAGCGCCCGGCTCCTCCACAAACCGTCCAACAGGAAGACACAGCTCAAATTTTTAGACAGTTTCGGCAAAGCGTCCACGCTGCCCGCGATACCGGGTTTCGTGTGAAACTCAAGGGTTAGAAGGGG
>JACZYA010000256.1 GCA_022571295.1 Acidobacteriota bacterium
TGGATGAGGCCGAGAATCTAAGAGGCAAAGGTGAACGGGCCGAGTATCTACGCGGACTTATCAATGCTGGGAATCGCGCTGACGCGACCGTTATGCGTTGTGTTGGAAAGGACTTCGACCCGAAGGAGTTTTCCGTGTTCTGCCCGAAGGTGATCTCCGGCATCGGCCATTTCCCTCACACGATCAAGGATAGGAGCATTGTCGTCGGGATGCAGCGCCGTAAAGCAGAAGAAAAACTTCGACGATTCATTTTCCGAGAAGCCCGTCCCATCGGGGAGGAGCTTCGCCGCCGCGCCCAAATGTTCATCGAGCGCGAACGGCAACAGGTCGAACGGGCTTACACAAGCCTTGATTTGCAATTCCTGGAAGACCGCGACGCTGAGGCGTGGGAGCCACTCTTTGCTCTGTTGGGTGTTGCCGACCCTTTCCGTGTGGCAGAACTCAGGACATGCGCCGAGCAGTTATGCAGACAGAAGGCGAGTGCTGACGCGGACGAGAATTTGGCGGTGAAACTTTTGTCGGACTTGCGGGATGTATGGCCCGAGAAGCGGACCCATGTATGGACCAGGGACTTGTTGGGATTGCTGCGGGCCTTGGAGGAGAGCCCCTGGTCCACAGAGAGCGACCTGAACCCTCGAAAGATGGCCCGCCTGTTGAGGGGGTTTGAAATCCGAACTCGGAAGGTGCGCGTCGGTGATAGCACCGGCAAGGGCTACCTTTTGGGCGAATTGGAAGCAGCGTTCAGGCGCTATCTCCCTCCTGACGGCTTGGAAAGGGAACATGGGGAACAACCCGCATAAACATTGCTCAAAGTCGCACTTTTGCATGGGGAACACAGTAGGTCTTGTTCCCCCTCAAAAGCTGTACGAAAGCCGCATAAACACTGGCTTGTTCCCTTTGTTCCCTTTGGTGGGTGCAATGAGGGTGGTAGGCCGTGAGTGAGGATGTTGTGAAGCGAGCACTCGACGCCTTAGCGGCCATCGGGGCGGTGAGGCGGGAGCCGTACCCGACCAACTCCAGCACCGGACCGACTCAGAACGAGACATTCCCCACCTACGCCTGGGACTTCGGCGACCGCCACACCGACCACTATTGGGTCTGGGTGATGGCTGCTTGGCGGAAGATCGCCTCCCACGAGCACTTGCCCGGAGCGATGCAGTGGGCCCAGAAGCACCATCCCGACCTCTACCACCGGCTCATAAGCGAGCTACCCGCAGCATGGGAGAGCCTGTGGGATGCGAACGCCCCGCTGGATGACTTTCAGGCCGCTCTAGATGCTTGGGTAGCTGCCCACGCGGAGTTGATCGGCCTTTCCCCAGTCACACGGGGAGCAAAGTGACCGCCGAACGGCACCGCCTGCCGCTGACGCGGGATGCCGTCGTGCACAGGTTTTCGGTCGGAGACACAGACGGCTACATCATCGTCGGACTCTACCCGGACGGGCGACCAGGAGAAGTGTTCCTTGTTATCTCTAAAGAAGGATCAACACTGTCCGGCGTGATGGATTGCTTCGCCGTCCTACTTTCGCTCGCGCTCCAGTCCAACATTCCCTTGGAAGTGCTGGTAAAGAAATTCAGGCACAGCCGACACGGGAACGGAGAGCAGGATGAGCAAGAACGGCACGGGACGGCTGCTGACAGTCGAGGAGGTAGCCGAGATGCTGCGTGTGCCCAAGTCCTGGGTGTACGAGCGGACGCGCCGGCGTTCCCTAGGCCGGATTCCTGGTTTTCGCTTGGGCAAGTATTGGCGGTTCCGCGAGGGCGATGTACTGGAATGGCTGGAGCGACAGCAAGGCAGGAGCTAGATCGAAATGCTTGACACGGGGCGTAGAATGGCGGGCGACGCAGGAAGGGGCGGACGAGCCAACAACCAGAGGGAGGTACTCATGGCTCGACGCCGTTACCAAACTGGTTGTCTGTTTGTACGAGGGAAGAGACGCAAGATGTGGGTTGCACGTTTCAGGGAGGACGTAATCAAGCCCGATGGCTCTCTGGGCAGGGTGATACGCTCAGAGGTGTTGGGGCCTGTGAGTGAACTCCCCAAGCGTGAGGCCCACAAACTATTGGAGTCACGTCTGCGGCCACTCAATGAGGGCCGCCATCAACCACAATCCACCATCAGCTTTGCCACATTCGTGGAGAACCACTTTGAGCCCGCGATCTTGCCCACACTCAAGTTCTCCACCCGGCAGAGCTACTCCACACTTCTTCGCACCCATTTGCTGCCCCGTTTTGGAGACAAGCACCTCTGTGACATCAGGAGGTCAGATGTGCAGAGATTCGCTTTGGAGAAACTTCAACGGGGTTACTCTTGGGAACACGCCAACAAGCTTCGCCACCTGATGAGCAAGGTGCTGGGGACAGCTCAGAGTTGGGGATACCTGTCAGAGAACGCCGCACGGGGCGTCAAGATGCCTGAGCGCACGCTGAAGCGGCCACATACCTTTCTCACGGTGGAGGAAGTGCGTCGGCTGTTGTCGGTGTTGCCAGAGCCGGTACGAACGATTGTCCTGCTGGCGACACTGACAGGGCTCCGTATTGGGGAAATCCTTGCCCTTAGATGGGGAAGGGTTGATCTCGTCGCGGGCACGCTACAGGTGAAAGAGACCTGCTGGAGAGGCCACTTCGGGACACCCAAGACACAGGCCAGTCGTAGGGAGGTTCCCTTGGCTCCTATAGTGGTGCAGGCTCTTGTTGCTCACCGTTCCCACTCACTCAACCATTCTCCCGATGCTCTTGTGTTCTCCACTCGGAAGGGCACACCCCTGAACTCCGACAACATGCGGAAACGGGAACTGGCCTCAGTGGACTGAACCCTTGAACTGAGACAGTCAGGAAGGGCACACTTTGCCGGGAAAGGAGCTGCAAAGTGAAACGGAAACGATACTCACGGAAGTTTCAGCGGATGGCGGTAGAGCGCATGAGGAACA
>JACZYA010000010.1 GCA_022571295.1 Acidobacteriota bacterium
GCCAATATGGACAAGGTGCGGCGACTGCTGGCGAAACAAGATAAATGCCTGTTGGAAAGGTCGGCCCGCAACGGCGCCCCGCAATGGGATTTTTCCGTTGGTAAATTCCGGCAAGTGGCGCGTAATAACCGGTCCGCAAAGCCGGATGATCGCCGGCCCCAAGTGGCCCCCTGGAAACTGGTTATCAGGGGGTTGCAAAAGTCATTCCCGGAGACCGGTTTCACCTTGCGCATCCCTAATCTGGAGCTCAGCAGGTTGCAGGTGCTTGGTATATGTGGCGAAAACGGCTCGGGAAAATCAACCTTGGCGGATTGCATGACCGGGATGATCCCACATACCGGCCGGCTCGCGGTACAGGGGATCGGCAGTAACCCGCCCCGCTGGGGCTATTTGCCGCAAATGGTGGAGACTGCGACACACGGCCGCTCCCCGGAGGAGCTGATCGGGCGTTTTACCTCGCAGGGTAAATTGACTGCCCAGGCCGCCGAACGCCTGGAACGCTGGCTTCATAGCTCCCAGTCATACCGCTCTTTGTCCCAGGCCGATGGGCTGACCGGCTATCGGTTGGTACTGGTGGCCGCCCTGCTGGCCGGTGAATACGATCTGGTTCTGCTGGATGAACCCACCTATGGCCTGCCGGCAGAGAATGTGGCGTCCTTTTTGGCCGAGGCCTTGCGCGCCCTGGGTCCCAGACCGTTGATCCTGATTTCACACGATGTTAAATTCCTTTCCCTGGTGTGCAAGGACATTATACAACTGCAGGATGGAGAAATCGATGCCCGGGCGGCGTGACCGAGTCTTTACCATCAGCAACGGACTGAGCCTGTTCAGGGCCTTTTTATCCCTGCCGCTGGTTATGGCACTCGAACTGGGCTTGATGAGCTGGGCTCTGATACTGGTTATCCTGGCGGTGGTATCAGATTTTGCCGATGGCTACCTGGCCCGCCGGGCCGACCAGATTACCAATGTGGGCATGTTGCTCGACCCCATAGCCGACAAGTTCATTATGATGGCAGTGATGATCTTTTTAATCTTTGATCCCCAGCGCCGTTTCCCCATTCTATTTTTCCTGATCCTGGGATTGCGGGATGTTACTATCTCCATTATAGGCACTTATCTAATGGTGCGTTGCGCTGAAATATTTCAGACCAACCGGACTGGAAAATGGTTTGTGGGGATCACTACCCTGGCCATGGCGCTCTATATCTTCAATCTCGCATATTGGGGACGATGGGTGCTGCTGGTCGCTACGGTGCTGATGCTGGTCAGTTGGATCCTCTACCTGCGCTTTTACATACGCCGGCTTTATGCCCTACCGGGGCTATAACCCAGGTAACTGACCGGGCGGCCACATTAGAGGAGGCCGTCATTTAAAGCTGGGCCGGACTTTAAAATTCCAAGGCGTAGTTTTTGGGCCTGGAATATCTGTGCTCAGCCATGCCTTCTTCCTGTTTGCGGGCATCATTTTGGATTAATTTATGCCCTCACTAATACAGGACCAATGAACCGCAGAAGAACATGCAACAGCTGATCGCCAGACAACCGGTTTTTACCGCGCAGGAGAAGGTTTTTGCCCACGAGCTGAGTTTCGGCTTTAATCCCGAAGAACTCTTGGCCGATCCTGAAGCCCGGGAGAAGCTCCCCGCCGATATTGCCTCTTCGGTATTCGCCGGCGTAGATCGGCCGGGAGCCCGAAAACGAAGGGTGATAGTGGAAATTACTCCGCACTTGCTCACCGATGATTCCCTCGGGCTGCTAGCACGGAAGACGGCTATTTTGCAGCTTACCGAGGCATTCCAACCAACCGCTGAGCACTTGGAGGCTATCAAGAAATTAAAGGGGGACGGCTTCCGGTTTGCCATCGGGGCTTTTGCGCTGGAGGGCGATTTGCAAGATATGGGCGAACTGGCCGATATAATTGTGGTTGACTTCGCCAACCTGGAAGAGTCCGACCTGCGGCTGATACCTATCTGGTGTGGACGGCACAAAATCCAAACGCTGGCCTATAACCTGGTGACGCGGAAATCGTTCGAGTTGGCCAAAGACTTGAAATACGATTTCTTTCACGGCCAATTTTTCTATGAAGCTAAGATTGTCGACCGGGATACCATACCGGCCTTCAAACTGAACTACCTGCGCCTGCTGCAGGAAATCAACCGCGGGGATATCAGTTTCAACAAGCTGGATGAGATCATCAAGCAGGACGTGTCGCTGACTTATAAGCTGCTAAGATATATAAACTCGGCCGCCTTCGGCCTGCGCAATGAGATTGAATCTATCAAGCACGCCCTAAGTATGCTGGGTACCCGGGAGGTTAAAAAATGGGCCACCATGGTCTCAATGACCAACATGGGAGAAGATCTACCCGAAGAGGCACTGGTGACCTGCGTGCTACGGGGGCGTTTTTTGGAGCAGTTGGGGAAAAAGCTGGGGCACGGCAGCCGGGGCGACGATCTCTTTTTCATGGGTATTTTCTCCATGATCGACCTATTCTTTGGCCGTCCCAAAGAAGAGGTGTTAAGAGATATTCCGATCACGGAGGATGTCAAAACAGCCCTGCTGGGGGGAGAGAGCCCCTTCCAGAACCTGTTTAAGGCCGTCCTGGCTTACGAGGATGGAGATTGGGACCCGCTGCACACCCATTTGGCCACCTTGGGCATGCCGGAAGAGGAAGTGCCGGACCTCTACTTTGAAGCCCTGGACTGGACCCAGACCATCTTCCTCTCAGATTCGTAGAGCGCCTGGCGGTCAATCAGCCGGCCTACTCCGATCCCATCCTGCCGTTATATCAAGGGGCCAGTGCGCCAGCGCTAGTGCACGTGGTCGTGCCCGTCGTCATGGGGTTCCACCGCTTTGGCGGAGTCGGCTGCGGCCGGCGCCTGTCCCGTTGATATCGTTTCGGGTAGCTGCACACCCATGCCGTGCTTGAAAACCAGCTGCCCTCCAATATCCGTCCCTACCACTAGTATTGCGGTGGCCATGATCAGCAAGCCGGGTCTGAACACTTTCCCCCAAGTGGCTGCCAGTTGGTCGCCCGCTTTTTTGGCAATGATGAAGTTTGCCGCGGCCAATACTACAATGACGGCGGTATAATAAAGCATGAAATCCCGGTGGGTATGCACCAGGTCGTGCCCCGGGGAGTCATGCCCGAGAGTATCAGCGGCATTTAACCCGGTCACGACGGTTACAGCGGCTGCTAGTGCGCCGCTATATATGAGGGCGGTAGAGATAACCGGCGGGAATCTATCCTTGTTCAGGCGGGAGGCCCCTTCAAAAACCAGCGCCATGATGGTGATGGCTATGGGAAAGTGGACAAACAGGGGATGGATATTCAGCAGTGCTTCAAATCCGGGCATTTCCAATTCCTTCGTATAAGTTTGTTCAACAAGCGAATAAGGCGATGTTAAAGCCGAACCGGGCGGAGCCGCAAGGCGTTAGCGACCGCGATACCGACCTGAAACTCACGGCGGCGGCGATAATGGGGCGCAGGAGCAGCCCGAGTAAGGGGTACAGAACCCCGGCAATGGTCGGCCCCTGTTTCCCCGATCCTGCAGTTGATATAGCAGCACCCAAGGGCGGCCGCGATTAAAAGTTACTCCGGCAGCCTAGTTGAACGCGTTACAGAATTCTCGGCTATGAGTATAAGATTTTACTGGGTAAGCTGGTCCAGCGGCCGGCGTTTGCCTTTGCCGCGGCGGAATGCGGTGGGTGTCAGGCCGGTCACTGCCTTGAATTGTCCCGACAGGTGCTGGGAACTGCTGTAGCCCAGGCGGTAGGCGATTTCACTGAGTGTAAATTCATCGTAGATCAGCAGCTCCTTGGTCTTTTCGATCTTTTGGAGAATAATGAATTTCTCGATAGTAAGGTTCTCCACTTGCGAGAATAGGGTGCTCAAGTAGTTGTAGGAACGACCCACCCGCCGGGCAATGTAGTGCGAGTAGTTGAAGGGCAGTTCCTCCGAGCCACCAGAGTGAATCAGGTCGAGAATGGTGGTCTTGATCCGGTCCACCAGTTGGGCTTGATGATCTTGCAGCAGTTCAAAGCCATTGGTTGCCAAGGTCCGGCCTACCGCCTCCAGATCCAGGCCGGCTTCCGGCGCCGTCACCTCGGCGCGCCCCAATTGTACCGCCGCCACCGTGAGACCGAGATTTTCCAGTTCTTCCCGCACCACCCTGATGCACCGGTCGCAGACCATGTTTTTAATATGCAAGGTGGTAGTCACCTCAGCCCCCGGTCAACAGGCTTCAGGCCTGCCTGATAAACGACACCAACATGAAGATCCCTATGACAATAAATCCCATTCCGGCGAGGCCTTCAAGGTAGCGGGGATTGATCCATGAGGCCAGGCGTGCGCCCACCACGACCGCTAGAACGGTTGCCGCCACCAGAGCCAGGGAAGCGGCTATTGCCACCCATAGGCGCGGGATGTCCGGCCGGGTGGCGAAGAGCAGGACGGCGAATTGGGTCTTATCGCCCAGCTCCGCTAGAAAAACAGTGGAGAATATTGTAAGTAAATTTCTAAGCATGATAACTCTCAGTGAGTAATTCAGTTAAAAGATCCGACTTGATCGCGTATGGATGAAGTTAGCACTGATGATCCTTGCTCGCCATGCGTCCGGGCGCTAGCTAGTCGGATCAAAGGAGTTACCGGCTGCCGGCGGACTGCCCGTAGGGAAGAGTGTAAACAACTGGTGGATCGTGACGGAAAAGCATAAATTTGGCGGCTGTCAATTAAATTTCAGGAAGGTCTATGCTCAAACCTCGCAAGAAAATTACTCGTAAAGAGCTTAAGCGCGATCCACTGATGGAATTCGTTTACCAGGCGCGACAGACCTGGATAGAGTACCGCAGTGTGCTATCCCGCTATATCGGCTTGGTTTTGGTTGTAGTGGTGCTGGCAGTGCTGGTGATCCGCTGGCGCGGCGGCCAGAATGAGAAAGCAGCCGCAGCCGTGGGGATCGCCTTCATCGAATTTGCTCAGGGCAACTACCACACGGTGATCGCCCAGCTAAACGGGTCCGTAGAAGAATACAGCGGCTTAAAATCGTTCGGGAACGGCTTGTTTCTCCTGGCACGCTCGGAACTGATGGTGGGGGATACCACCGGCGCCGAGCGCCACTTTCGCCGATACATCGATGACTACGGCAAAGATCGCATGATCACAGCGGGCGCCTTGGCCGGTCTGGGGATTATAATTGAAGGGCGCAGAGGATACCAGGAAGCGGCGGAGCTCTACCTGCGGGCTAGTAAGCTGGCCCCCACAGCCGGCATTGAGCAGCGTTATGCCGTCTTTGCCGGGCGGGGCTTCATCCTGGCCGATCAGCCACAGGATGCCTTGAAAGTACTTAAACCTTTACTTGAAGCCGGCGGGCTGGATTTCAGGACCAAATCGGAGATACAGGGTTTGGTGGCCTCAGCCGAGGCAATAGCTCCGGGCAGTTAATGCATTTAACTGCTTGCAATATCTTTACTTGCGATAGTAAAATCACCTTCGGAAAGTGGGTCGGGTGACCCACTTTCTTGTTATAGGACTATGATGCCGGCAGTTGATTTGAGTGATTATCTGTCCCAGCTGGACCTGGGCGCCAATGTGTATCTGCTGATGGCGACGGCCAGTCACGAGGGGGCCGGCAGCCAGGTAAAAGTTGTGGTGGATACGCCTGAGGGCGTCACTGTCGACCAAATCGCCCGGATCGGCAAGTTGCTACGCAGTGATCCGGGACTGGCACAGCGATTGAACCCAGTAGGAAATGGGGGCGACTCGCCGGATTATAGAATCGAAGTGACTTCGCCGGGGGTAGCGGCCGGTCTGGAGCAGCCGTGGCAGTATCCGCGGAACATCGGCCGCCGGCTTGAGGTTCGGCTTGTGCAGCCGGAACATCAAATGGCCGACCCGGTGGTGATTGAGGGCCGGCTGGTAAACGCAGGCAGTGATGGTATAGAACTGGAAACCGCCGTCGAGGTGCGGGTGATAACCTGGGATCAGATCGACAGCGCCAGGGTAGTATTGAAATGGTAGATTTGGAGGAATCGCTTGATTCATAAGGAAATTATCGAGTCATTTTCGGCCATCGCCCGGGAAAAAAATATTGATCGTACCCTCCTGGGGACAATCATCGAGGAACTATTTTTGACGCTGATTGAGAAGCGTTACGGTGAAGATTATACCAATTTTAGTGTGATCGTCAACATGGATAAGGGTACTATCGAAATATACCAGGAATTAACCATTGTTGAGGAGGTGGACAACCCGGTTACCGAAATCAGTTTGGAAGCAGCCCGCAAAGTGGAACCGGAGCTTGAGGTAGGCGATCCCTTTATCGAGATAATCGATCCCACCGATTTTGGGAGAAGGCTGATTGCCACCGCCAAGCAGTTCCTGAGCCAACGTATCCGGGAAATTGAGAAGCAATCGATATACGATGAGTACTCTCAACTTATCGGGACTCTGGCGTCAGGGGAGGTCCACCAATTGCGGCGGGATAACGTCTATATAAACATCGACAAGGTGGAGCTGCGCCTGCCTCGGTCCGAGCAGATACCCACCGAGCGCTATCGCCGTGGCAGCACCATCCGGGCGCTGATCAAATCGGTGGAGTTGACACCTAAGGGGCCGGATATCGTCATCTCCCGGGCCGACAGTGATTTTCTGATTCGCCTTTTCGAGATGGAAGTGCCGGAGATCGAGGATGGCATCATCGAGATCCGGGCGGTGGCGCGGGCACCGGGTGAGCGCAGTAAAATCGTCGTTTTTTCACACGACCGGCGAATCGACGCAGTGGGCGCCTGTGTGGGCATGCGGGGCAGCCGCATTCAATCCATTGTGCGCGAGCTCAAT
The DNA here is from genome assembly GCA_022571295.1 of Acidobacteriota bacterium. Taxonomy (GTDB): domain Bacteria; phylum Acidobacteriota; class Terriglobia; order Acidiferrales; family 2-02-FULL-67-57; genus JACZYA01. Next base: position 6,839 of record JACZYA010000010.1, read on the forward strand.
GGCGAAAAGATAGACATCATCCCCTGGAGCGACCAGCCGGAGATCCTGGTCTCCAGGGCATTGTCGCCTGCTAAACCGGTAAACCTGCTGATCATGGAGGACCGGCCTTACATCATGGCCGTTTTCGCCGATGAGGAGCTGCCTGCCGCTATCGGCCGTAACGGCCAGAATATTAAATTGGCCTCCCAGGTCACAGGGTATACAATTGATGCCGTGAAGCAGTCCGAGTATGAAGGTCCCAAGCAAGAAACCATCTACCTGGACGAACTGGCCGGTCTGACCAAGGCCCGGGTGGATGCTTTGGCGCAAATTGATGTGCATACCGCCGTAGAATTCAACGAAACCGATCCGGCGGAAATATTGGCTCTCAAGGGCTTCGGTCCCAAGACCGTGGTGAAGGTCAAAGAAATCCTGGCCGTGGCTATGGAAGCTCTGGAGAAAGAAAATGCCGCGTCGTCTGAAGAACCGGAGGAGAACGAGGTTGGCGAGGCTGTTGGGCAATAGACGGACATTGAGTTTTAACAGTGACTGATCAGGTTACCAAGAAAAGGCGCATTTTTCAAATCGCCAAGGAGCTCAATATCTCCCATACGGAGATCATTGAATTCCTGAAGCGTGAGGGGTTCGAGGCGTCCAGCCATATGTCCCCGGTTGAGCAGCCCGTTTACGAGCGCATACTGGGAGAATTTGCCAAGGAGCGGGTGATTATCGAGAGGCACCGCAAGGAGCAGGCCCGCAATATTGCCACCGCCCGACTGCGGGAAACGGCGGCCCCCAAAAACCGGTTCGATCGCATCCTTTCCTTGGATGAACAGCGCAGTATCGAGAAAGAAGAGCAAGACAAAGCGCGATTGGCCCGGGAAGCAGCCGAACTTCGTTCTCAGGAAGAGGAGCGCGATAGAAAAAAGGAAGAAGAACTGAAGCAGCTGGCTCTGGAGGAGCTCAAGAAGAGTCAGCAGGAAGAGCAGGCCAAGCGTCGAGAACGGGCTAGAGCCGCAGTAACAGACGTTAAAGGTGCGGCCCGCAGCGCCGAGCCCCCGCCCACCAAGACCAAGCTGAAGCGCGTCGACATGCGGGCCATAGCTTCTAAGGTAGACCAGGGACGGAGAAAACCTGTCGGCCGCAAAGCTGCGGGCAAGGTGGACGAAGCCAAGGCTCGCACCGTGGACCAGACTTTAAGGCAGACCCTGGCAAGCATGGGAGCCAAGGAGCGCCGCCGCAGACCCAGCCGGAAAGAGCGGGAAGAGCTCCCTGAAACCGAGGCGAGCGAAGATACCCACCAGAGGCTGAAAATACATGATTTTATGTCCGTGGCGGAACTGGCCTCCGCTATGAAGGTATCTGCCATGGAAGTGATCAGCGCCTGCATGAAGTTGGGTATCATGGTCTCCATCAACCAACGTCTGGACATGCCTACCCTTACCATCGTGGCCGAGGATTTTGGTTTCGATGTGGATGAGGATAGTATTCTAAGCGACATGCTGATCCTGGAAGAGATGGCAGCCAAGGAAACTGAGGCCGAATCGGTGCGCCGCCCACCGGTTGTTACCGTGATGGGCCATGTGGACCACGGCAAGACCACCTTGCTTGATAACGTCCGCTCCAGCAATGTGGTGGCGGGAGAATCGGGAGGCATCACCCAGCATATTGGCGCCTATGAGGTAACCTTATCTTCGGGAGAACATATCACATTTTTAGATACGCCCGGCCATGCCGCATTCACCGCCATGCGGGCCCGGGGGGCCCAGATCACCGATATCGTGGTGTTGATCGTGGCCGCCGATGATGCTGTCATGCCTCAAACCAAGGAAGCCATCGATCACGCCAAGGCCGCTGGGGTGAACCTAATTGTGGCCATTAACAAGATCGATAAGCCCGAAGCCGATGTGGAGCGGGTAAAGCGCGAGTTGTCCGAACACGGCGTTCTGGTTGAGGACTGGGGCGGCAAAGTCCAATGTGCGGAGATTTCAGCCAAGAGCGGCAAAGGGATACCGGAGCTGATGAATAAGATCCTTCTGGAGGCTGAGATGCTGGATCTGACTGCCGTGAAGGATGCACCCGCCAACGGCACTGTTATCGAATCCCGGCTGGACCGGGGATTGGGGGCGGTGGCCACCGTACTGATCCAGAAGGGAACACTGCGCCGGGGCGACACTTTTTTGAGTGGCAACCATTCCGGCCGTGTGCGGGCCTTGCAGAACGAGCGTGGGATGGCCGTAAATGAAGCCTACCCCTCCGATCCGATTTTGATTCAAGGTTTTGCGGCAGTACCTCAGGCTGGTGACCGCTTCATCGTTTTTGAGGATGATAAGGAAGCCAAGCGGATCGGTGTCGAACGAGCCCGTATCAGGCAGGAAATGGATCGGCGCGAAAAGAGCGTCCTGACACTTGATGATATCTCAAAGGAGATTCAGGAAGGTGTAGCCCGGCAATTGCCCATTCTCCTCAAGGCCGACGTTGACGGGTCGCTGGAAGCGCTCCGTGATTCTCTATCCGGCATGTCGACCGACGAAGTCAGTGTTGATGTTATCCATCATGCAGTGGGGAATGTCAGCGAAAACGACGTACTGTTGGCCAAGGCCTCCAGCGCGGTAATAATTGCTTTCCGGGTCAAAGCTTCCACAGGGGCTCTGGAATTGATTAAGACCGAAGGGGTCGAAATTCGTAATTACGACGTAATCTACGACGCAGTCGATGAGATCAAACTGGCCCTGGAAGGGTTGCTGGAGCCGGATAAAGTGGAGACGCCGCTGGGTGTGGCCGAGGTCAGAGCCACCTTCAGAGTACCCAAGTTGGGTATAATTGCCGGTTGTTATATGAAGGAAGGCAAAGCGGTGCGCGAGGCTTATTTGCGGGTCACCCGCGATGGTGAACTAATACATGAAGGTGATGTTACTTCATTGCGCCGCTTCAAGGATGACGTGAAGGAAGTGCAGGAAGGCTTTGAATGCGGCATCGGCGTCCAGGGGTTCACCGATTTCCAGGAAGGTGATCTGTTGGAAATCTACGAAGTGAAGGAAGTTAAACGCACCCTTGCCTGACCAACAATACCCAGCAGTGCCCCGGTCTGTTCGGGTAGCAGAGGAAATCCAGCGCATATTAAGCCAAATTTTCCTCTCTGAGGTGCAGATTCCATCTGCCGGGATGTTGACGATAACCCGGGTGGAAACCAGTCGCGATCTCCGTAATGCCCATGTATACTTCAGTTTCTTAAATCCCAAGGCCGACGAAGAAATTATCATAGCTGCGGTGATCCGGCGCCGCAAGCAGATCCGATTCCACCTCGGATCACGGTTGGGTATCAAATATGTGCCCCAGTTGCGCTTTCACCTGGATTTAGAGGCCAAACAAGCGGCGCGCATTGAGGAGATCATTGCCGAGTTGGGCAGCAAGGAATCACTCCCGTGACGGCCATAGATATTATTCAACCTTTCTGGAAGCCGGTGGGCTGGACATCATTTGACGTTGTAAAAAAAATACGGTCCCTGACGAAAATCCGGAAGGTAGGACATGCCGGTACCCTGGACCCTTTTGCTGAAGGGGTCCTGATACTCTGTTTTGGTGCTGCCACTAAACGGGTCTCTGAACTGATGAAATTGGAAAAAGAGTATCTGGCCCGCCTAAGGCTGGGCGTGGCTACCGATACGCTGGACCTAACCGGTTCGGTAGTGGCCGAGCGGCGCATCCCCCGGTTGAGCCCGGCGGCCATAAAGCAGCAGTTGCCGGCCTTCACCGGCCAGATCAGCCAGATGCCGCCCACCAGCGCGAACGGGACCGAGAGCAGCACGATCATCGTTTTTCCCATCGAGTTGAAATTGGCGTAGAGCAACACCACGATGATCAGCAGGGTCAGGGGCACCACGTAGGTCAGCCGTTCCGTAGCGCGCTGCATGTACTCATATTGGCCGCTCCAGAGCAGGTGGTAGCCGGGAGGCATCTGCACCTTTTCCTGCACCACCTGTTGGGCTTCTTTGACGTAGCCGCCCAGGTCGCGCCCGGTTACGTCCACGAAGACGTAGCCCACCAGTTCCGCATTTTCGCTCTTGATGGCCGGGGGCCCCATGGTTATGCGCATGTGCGCCAGTTGGGAGAGAGGAATCTGGGCGCCGGTGGGGGTGGCGACCAAGACGCGCTCGAGCATCTGCGGTTCGTCGCGCAGCTCGCGGGCATAGCGCACGTTGATGGGAAAGCGCTCGCGGCCTTCAATGGTGCTGGTGATGTTCTTGCCGCCGATGGCGGTTTCGATAACGTCCTGGACGTCGCCCACGGTGAGCCCATAGCGGGCCACGGCGCGGCGGTCGATTTCGAAGTCGTAGAAGTACCCGCTCACCACCCGCTCGGCGTAGATGTTGCGCGTGCCGGGGACGTCCTTGAGCGCCCGTTCTATCTCTTCGCCAATTTTCTCGATCACCTTCAAGTCGGGGCCGAGGATTTTGATGCCGACCGGGGTGCGGATGCCGGTGGTGAGCATGTCGATGCGCCCCTTGATGGGCATGGTCCAGGAGTTGGAGATGCCGGGAATCTTCAGGGCGGCATCCATCTCATTGATGAGCTTCTCCGGCGTCATCCCGGGGCGCCATTCGCTTTCCGGTTTGAGCACGATAGTGTTTTCCATCATGGTCAGCGGAGCCGGGTCGGTGGGGGTGCGGGCGCGGCCCGCCTTGCCGAAAACCGATTTCACCTCGGGAAACTGCATGACGATCTTGTCCTGGAGTTGGAGCACGCGCCCGGCTTCGGCAATCGACATGCCCGGCAAGCCGGTGGGCATGTAGAGCAACGAGCCTTCGTAAAGCGGCGGCATGAACTCCGAGCCCAGTTTCATGTAGGCAGGGACGGTGGCCAGCAAGGCCAGCAGAGCCAACAGCAGCACCGTCTTAGGGAAGCGCAGCGCCCAGTGCACGAAAGGGTCATAGGCCCAGATCAAGAAGCGGTTGAGCGGGTTCTTGCGCTCGGGCGCAATCTTGCCGCGGATGAGCAGCAGCATCAACACCGGCACCAGCGTGACCGAGAGCAGCGAAGCGAAGAACATGGCGAAGGTCTTGGTGAAGGCCAGCGGCTTGAACAGGCGCCCTTCCTGCGCTTCCAGGGTGAAGACCGGCAGGAAGGAGACAGTGATGATGAGCAAGGAGAAGAAGAGCGGCTTGCCCACTTCCTTGGCCGCTTCGATCACAACAACGTTGCGGCTGCCGGGCCGGCCCTCCTGCTCCCACTTCTCCAGGCGCTTGTGGGCGTTCTCGACCATCACGATGGCGGCGTCCACCATGGCGCCGATGGCGATGGCGATGCCGGCCAGCGACATGATGTTGGAATTGAGGCCGATGTAATTCATCGCCACCAGCGACATCAGGATGGCGATGGGGAGCATGAGAATCACCACCAGCGCGCTGCGGAAGTGGAAGAGGAAGACAATGCACACCAGGCTGACAATGACGACCTCTTCAATCAGTTTTTCCTTCAACGTATCGATGGAGCGCAGAATCAGCTCGGAGCGGTCGTACACCGGCACCAGCACGACGCCCTCAGGAAGTGACCCTTTGATCTCTTCGATCTTTTCCTTGACCCGTTCAATGACGGCCAGGGCGTTTTCGCCGAAGCGCATCACCACAATGCCGCCCACCACTTCGCCTTCGCCGTTCAGTTCGGCGATCCCGCGGCGGATGTCGGGCCCCAGGTGGACGTTGGCAATGTCGCGGATGTAGATGGGAGTTCCGTTTTCGTTGGTACCGACAGCGATCTCTTCGATGTCGGCCACGTTCCGGATGTAGCCCAGGCCGCGCACCATGTATTCGCGCCCGGAGAATTCCACCACCCGCCCGCCCACGTCGTTGTTGCTGCGGCGGATGGCGTCAATGACGCGATTGAGCGGCAGGTTGTAGGCCAGCAGGCGGTTGGGGTCGAGGTCCACCTGGTACTGCTTGACGAAGCCGCCCACGCTGGCGACTTCCGAGACGCCCGGCACGCTCGCCAGCCAGTAGCGCACGTACCAGTCCTGCAACGTTCGCAGCTCGGAGAGGTCGTGGCGCCCGCTCTTGTCCACCAGGGCGTACTCGAAGACCCAGCCCACGCCGGTGGCGTCGGGGCCCAGGGTGGGCGTGACGCCGGCGGGGAGATTGCCCAGCACGCCTTGCATGTACTCCAGCACGCGCGAGCGAGCCCAGTAGATGTCGGTGCCATCCTCAAAGATGATGTAGACGAAGGACAGCCCGAAGAAGGAGTAGCCGCGCACCACTTTGACCTGGGGTGCGGAGAGCAGCGCAGTGACGATCGGGTAGGTGACCTGGTCTTCCACCAGGTCGGGGCTGCGCCCCTTCCATTCCGAAAAGACAATCACCTGCACGTCGGAGAGGTCGGGGATGGCGTCGAGCGGGGTGTTGTAGGCCGCCCAGATTCCCCAGGCGATCGCAAAGAAGGTGCCCAGAAAAACATAGAACTTGTTTCGTGCGCTCCAGGCGATGATCTGCTCAATCATTGGAAGGTTCTCCTGCGGGTGATTGCTGGGACGCTGCCGGGCGCAGCAGCGCGTCCAACCGTTGGAGGCGGCCGCCAAAGCGGGCGATGAGCGCGGCGAACAAAGCTCGATAGTTCATGGTTACACCTTTCTAGTGCTGCCTAGTGCTGGTGCGAAATGCCCCCGGCGGCGGTGCTCAAGCGGCTCTCGGAATCGATCAAGAAATTGCCGGAGGTGACGATGGTTTCGCCCGGCTCGACGCCGCTCAGGACGATGTACTGATTTTCGAGCCGTGCGCCCAGTTGGACTTCCCGCGGCTCGAAAAATCCGCCCGGCTTGGCGATGAAAACAATCTGGCGCAGTCCGGAGTCCAGCACCGCTTCGCTGGGGATGAGGGTCTGCGTGCCATAGTCGATCTTGAGCTCCACGTCGGCAAACATGCCGGGCTTGAGCGCGAAGCCGGGGTTGCGGAAGTCCAGCCGCACCCGGACGGTGCGGGTCTTGGAGTCGAGCGTGGGGTAGATGTAGCTGACCCGGCCGGCGTAGGACTTGCCGGGAAAGTAGCTGAGCTGCATGGTCGCGCGTTGGCCCACGCGCACGTAGGGGACTTCGTACTCGTAGATGTCGGCATAGACCCAAATGGTGGAAAGGTCGGCCAGCATGTAGAGCTGGGTGTCGGGCTTGACGTAGGCCTGCTCGTAGAGGTTGCGGTGGGTGACGAAGCCGTTGATGGGGGAATAGATGGTCATGGTGCGGGTGACTTGGCCGGTCTCTTCCAGTTGTTGGATTTGCTCGTCGCTGATGTCCCACAGGCGCAGACGGTCGCGCGCCGCCCGCAGCAACGATTCGGCGCCGCGGGCCACGTCCTGGTAGGACGAATTCCCTAGTTCCTTCTCGCCTCGCCGGGCAATCAGATACTCCTGTTGGGTGGAGACCAAGTCGGGACTGTAGAAGGTGAACAGGGGCTGGCCCTTCTTGACCAGCTTGCCCACGAAGTCCACATAGACCTTCTCAACCCAGCCCGGGACTTTCACGTGGATGTGGGCGATCTTGGTCTCGTCCGCTTCCACGCGCCCCACCGTGCGGATGGTTCGCTGCAGGGGCGCGCGACGGACTTCGGTGGTGCGGACTCCGATCAACTGCTGCTTCTTCACGCTCAGCATGACGGTGCCGGGCGGCCTGTCCTGCATGGCCTCGACTTCGTCGGCGTACTTGGGCACCAGGTTCATCCCGCAGTCGGGGGCGATGCCGGGTTGGTCGGAGGTGTAGGCGGGGTGCATGGGGTCGTACCAGAACAGCACCCGGCGTTGGGTCGGAAGGCCGGTGGCGGCCATTTCAGGCTGGCTCATGTCGAGACCGCTGTGGTCAACGGCGGCGGCGTTTTGGCCGCCAACCCAGGCGCGAAGCTCCTGCCGGTAGGCGATACCGAGCCCGATGGCTGCGCCCAGGGCGAGGGCGGCAACGGTCAGAAGGAAAAGTTTGGTTCGGCTTAAAACAATCATGGTCCTACGCTCCTTCAATTCGTCAACGGGACGCCCACCAGGGGTTCCAGGCGGGCGAGGGCGATTTGGTAGTTGGACAGCTCGCGGTAGTAATTGATTTCGTAGTCCAGCACGGTGATGAAGCTGTCGAGCACGGTGAGGAAGTCCACGCTGCCCACCTCATAGGCGGCCAGGGCTGAGTCCAGGGCGAGCGAGGATTGGGGCACGATGGCTTGCGAGTAGAGCCGCGCCAGCTCGTCCGCCGCTTTGGCGGCCAGGTAGTGTTGCTTGACCTCGAACGAGAGAAGGGTCTCGCGGTTGTCGCGGCTGCGGCGGGCGCTGAGCAGCTCCAGCGTGGCTTCGTTCACGCCTTCCCGTTGCTTGCTCTTGTAAAAGACCGGGATGTTGATGCTGAAAGTAACGCCGTGCATTTCCTGCATCAGCGGGCGGTTCTGGTACATGTAGGCGATGCTGAGGTCGGGGTAAAACTCCTTGCGGGCCAGGTTCACGGCCAACTGGTTGCGCTCGATCATCTGTTGCTCGCGCTGCAAGCCGGTGTCGTTTTCGCGCGCCAGTTGGTAGAGGGATTCCAGGGAGTAGGTGAGATGCGATTGTTCAAGGGCTGCGGGCGGAGGGAGCGGGGCGTCGGGCTGACGGTAGAGCAGGGTGTTCAGCCGAACCTGGGCGGTTTTCTCTTGCTGCTCCAGCACCGTGAGCCGCTGCAAGATGCGGGAAAGCTCCACCTGCGCCCGGAGCACGTCCTGCTGGATGCCTTTGCCGACTTGGTAGCGCACCACGGCGATCTGGGCCAGTTTCCCCAGCAGGTCTTTATCCTTGCGGGTGATCTCGATGGCCTGGTGGTAGTAGAAGTAGTCGTAGTAGGTGATTTTCACCTGGGCGGCTACGCGGCGGCGAATGGTTTCGTAGTCCCACCAAGCGGCTTCCGCTTCGCGGCCGGCGATCTGCCCGCGCAGCTTCAGCTTGCCGGGGAAGGGAATTTTCTGCTTGGCAGTGATGCTGCGGAAGCTGGAGGGATCGTTGCGCATGAGGCTGAACGGCCTGATCTCTCCCATCCAGCCGACCCCCAGCACCGGGTCGGGGAACGAGCGGGCCTGCGGCACGCGCCGGCGCCACGCTTCCACCCGGCGCAGCGCGCTCTGCACCCCGGGGTTGTTTTCCAGGGCCTCCTGCACTAATGCTTCCAGTTGCAGGCGAGCTTCTTCCGCCGGCGCTTGCTGCCCGGCTGAAACAACTTCCGCAGCCACGTCCACCGTCGGCTCTGCTGGTTGGGCGAGCAACCCGGCGGGCAGCAGCAGCGCCAACAGGGGAACAACAACTTTTACATTCGACATGGGGAACCTCTCTCCCTTGCTAGAGAATTTTCAGATGGCTCGCGCGCCTGTTAGCAATGGCGCGCTAAAAGGGAAGGGGAGAAAGCTAGAACAGCAATACGCAGAAGAGAGCTTGCAGAGAAGGGGCGGTACTTCGGGGAACTTCACCTCCGGTCAGAACCGGTGCAGGTGTGACCGAGGAAGTGATGGCGGCAGACGGTACAGGAGCAGCCGTAGTCAAGAGATTCGTGGCCTGTGCTTTGATGGTGCGCGCTTGTGGGGTCGGCGCAGAGGATGTGATTTGGCAACAAGAGCTTCCCGCCGCAGCGCTCACCAATGGGTCCGCCGTCGAGGGTTCCTGCGGCATGGAGCAGGGAGCGGGGCAGGTGGCCCGCGCCGTGTCCTGCTGCCAACAGGCGGCCACTCCCGCCAGCGGGTGCGCAAGCAGGGCTGCTGCCAGCGCCAGGGTCAGAAATTTGGACGTGCTAGGCAACCTTCCTCCCTAAATACTTCGATGACAAGGATAGCACAGGAGTTGCCAAACTCCCACCGCTGATTGGGCAAGCAGCTCTCGCCTATCTTTTCAATTAGATATGGCGCTCGACCGTCACGGACAAGCACAGACAAAACCTTCGGGCTGGGTTTCTTCTCGCTGGTTGTGGGGCAATCGCCTCACCGATCGGCTTGGGCAGCCGTCTTGACGGACGAGCAACAGAGACGGCGGGGCGGTCAGGCTAGGCAGCGCCTTGCGCCTGCGTCTTCACCACCTGGAGAAAAGAGCGCGCCGCGTGCGAGAGAGGATCGCCGCGGCGATAGACCACGCGCAGCTTGCGCTCGATGCGCAGCTCCGGGATTTCCACTTCCACCACCGCCCGGTTCGCCAGCTCCGCTTCAATGCACATGCGCGGCACCAGCGCCACCGCCTGCCGCATCTGCACAAATTTCTTGATGGACTCCACCGTGGGCAGCTCGATGTCCATGTGCAGGGGGACGCGGTGCTTCTCAAAAGTTCGCAGCACCTGCTCACGGTAGTGCGAGCGGATGTTGTGGGCGGCGAAGATCTCCTGGCCCAGCGCCTGAATGGAAACCCGCCGCCGGCGCGCCAGAGGATGGGCGGGATAGACGATGAAGCTCAGACGGTCGCGGAAGACGACCACCGACGTCAGGTGCGGGTCGCGGGGTTGGTAGGAGAGCACGCCCAGGTCGAGGCTGCGCTGGAGCAGCTCGCGCGGGATGTTGCGCCCCAGGCTGCGGACGATTTCCACCCGCACGTGCGGGTAGAGCTGGCGGTAGCGGGCGATCAGGGGCAGCAGGTAGAGCGCGCCGGTCTCATTCGCGCCCACGCGTACGCGCCCGCGGTGCAGGCTGCGCAGCTCGCTGACGGCGGCGGGAATTTCCCGGCGCAGGTTGGTGAGGCGTTGGGCGTAGTCCAGCAGCAGCTCGCCTGCGTCCGTCAGCGCGGCGGATTTGCTGGAGCGGTCGAAGAGCGACTCTCCCAGCTCCTCCTCCAGGCGGCGAATCGCCAGGCTGATGGCGGGTTGGGTGCGCAGGACAGTCTTGGCCGCGCGCGAAAAACTTCTCTCCCGCGCCACCGCCAAGAAGACTTCCAGTTGGTGAAACTCCATTGCCGCACCGCCTATAAGAGTGATTCCAGGGGTACTGTCGGGCGGGAGTATAGCATAAGAATAACTTATAGGTCTGTAGAAATAATAAATTTGACTTTTCTTTGCCTGCCCGTACACTTTCGCCATAGTTTGGGAGGGTTTGAGGTTCCATGCCGGCTCAGGGAACTCTGATGCGGACCCAGCACGCGGTAGGCATCACCAGCTACGGTGCCTACGTGCCGCGTTGGCGTGTGCGCACCGAAGCCATCGCCGCCTGTTGGGGCCGTGAGACGAGCCGTGTGCCCATTCGCGCCAAGTCGGTTCCGGGGCCGGATGAGGACACGGCCACGATGAGCATCGAAGCGGCGCAGAATGCGCTGCGCCGGGTTGACATCCCGCCCGGCCAGATTCGCGCGGTGTGGGTGGGAAGTGAATCGAAGCCTTACGCCGTCAAGCCCACTTCCACTATCGTCGCCGAGGTTTTGGGGCTGACCCCGTTCGTCAGCGCCGCCGACATGGAGTTTGCCTGCAAGGCCGGCTCCGAGGCCATGCAGACCGCCATCGCCTACGTGGGGTCGGGCATGGCTCCCTACGCGCTGGCGATTGGAATGGACACGGCGCAGTCGCAGCCGGGGGATTCGCTGGAATACACCGCAGCGGCGGGCGGCGCCGCCTTCCTGTTCGGACGCGCCGAGCAGGCCGCGGCCGAGATCGAAGGCAGCCTGTCTTACGTCACCGATACGCCCGATTTTTTCCGCCACGCTCACCAGCACTACCCGCAGCACGGGCAGCGCTTCACCGGCGACATGGCCTACTTCCACCATTCTCTCCACGCCACCCGCGCGCTGCTAGACGAGCTGGGGCGCACACCGAAGGACTACCGCTGGGCGGTCTTCCATCAACCGAATCCCAAGTTCGTGCGCCGGTTGGCGAAGGAGCTGGGTTTTGGGAAAGAGCAGATTGAGCCGGGCTTTTTGGTGCCGCTCATCGGCAACACCTACGCCGGGTCGTCGCTGCTGGGGTTGGCGGCGGTGTTGGACATTGCCGAGCCCGGCGACCGGATTCTGTTCACGTCTTATGGCTCAGGGGCGGGCAGCGACAGCATGTCCATTGTGGTCACCCCGCGCCTGCGAGCGCTGCGCAACGGCGTGCCGAGCGTGCGGGACTACATCGCCCGGCGGCGCGAAATCGGCGACTACGGTTTGTATCTGCGGCTGATGAAGAAGATTCACCGCGAATAGCTTCACCTTGAAGGGAGAGAAGATGCGTCCAGTCAGCATTATCGGCGTTGGGCAAACTCCGGTGGGCGAGCACTGGCAAAAGTCCCTGCGCGAGCTGGCGGTGGAAGCCGTGCAGGCCGCGCTGGCCGATGCCGGGGTCGAGCGCCCCGACGCTCTCTTTGCGGGCAACATGCTCTCCGGCGGTCTGTGCGAGCAGGAAAACCTGGCCACGCTGGTGGCGGATTTTTCCGGCTTCCCCGGCATCGAAGCGCTCAAGATTGAAGCCGCATGCGCTTCCGGCGGTGCGGTGGTGCGGGCGGCGCACATGGTGGTGGCTTCCGGCGCGCACGACCTGGTGGTGGCGGTGGGAGTGGAGAAGATGACCGACCTGGGCGGCGACGGCGTCACCTCCGGGTTGGCCACCGCTGCCGATGCCGACTACGAAGCTGCCCACGGCATCACCTTCACCGCGTTGAACGCCCTCCTGATGCGGCTCTACATGGAGCGCTACGGCTACGCCCGTCGCGATTTTTCTCCTTTCGTGATTACGGCGCATGAAAACGGCGTCCACAATCCGCAAGCAATGTTTCGCGAGGCGATCGACGAGAAAGATTTTCTCGACTCGCCCATGGTGGCCGAGCCCATTTCGATTCTGGATTCTTCGCCGGTGTGCGACGGCGCGGCGGCGGTGGTGCTGTGTCCCACCGAGAAGGCGCGCTCGTTCACCGAGCGGCCGGTGCAAATTCTGGCGTCCGCCACCGCCACCGATACGATTGGGTTGGGGCCGCGCAAGGACCCGCTCTGGTTTGAGTCCGCCTACCTGTCGGCCCAGCGGGTGTATCAGCAGGCCGGCGTGAGTCCCAAGGACATAAACTTCTTCGAGCTACACGATGCTTTTACCATTGTCTCGGCGCTGTCGCTGGAGGCGTGCGGGTTTGCGGAGCGTGGCCAGGGGGTGCGCTTCGCGCAGGAATGCAACATCCACCGCAACGGCAAGCTGCCGATTTCCACCCAGGGCGGACTGAAGGCACGCGGCCATCCGGTGGGCGCCAGCGGCACCTACCAGATTCTGGAAGTGGTGGACCAGTTGCGCGGGCGCGCGGGCGAAGCGCAACTCGGCAACGTTCGCATCGGGATGGCGCAGAGCATCGGCGGGATGGCCTCGGTGGCGGTCACGCATCTGCTGGGGGTGGAGGTATGAATCTGCCGCGTTACCGCCGCTTGCAGCCGGCGTTCTATCGGCTCCAAGCGGCGCGCTGCACCGCCTGCCGGCAGGTGCATTTCCCCTCCCGCACGCGCTGCCTGGGTTGCGGCTCGGCCTCGATGGAGCCGGTTCGGTTGAGCGGGCAGGGGCGCGTGCTCTCCTTCGCCCGGATGTTGCACGCGGCGCGCGGCTTTCAGGATTCGGTCGGCAGCCTGACGGCGCTGATTGAGTTGCGGGAAGGGGTTCGCCTGGTGGCGCAGTTGACCGACGTGGAGCCGGACGGAATCGGCATCGGCCAGGAAGTGGAGATGGTGCTGCGGCGGCTGCGCTCCGACGCCGAGCAGGGGCTGATTGTCTATGGCTACAAGTTCCGCCCGGTGCTGAAGCGGCAGGCGGGCGCACAGGCGCAATCATGAAAGCGGTGGTGCTGCACGAATTCGGCCCGGCGGAAAACCTGAGCGTGCAGGAAGTGGCCGAGCCCCGGCCGGGCGCGCGCGAACTCTTGCTGCGGGTGCGGGCGTGCGGCGTCTGCTTCCACGACGTAATCAACCGCCGGGGAAACTTGCCGCGCACGCGCCTGCCCGCCATCCTGGGGCACGAAGTGGCGGGCGAGGTGATGGAAGTGGGCGCGGAAGTAACGAAGTTTCGCCCGGGCGACCGCGTAGCCTGCTTGCAGCGCATCAACTGCGGCCGCTGCTCTTATTGCACCGACAGCCGGCCCACGCTTTGCCGGGGCGGGGCAGCGTTCTTCGGCGAGCAGGTGCCCGGCGGGTACGCCGAGTATTTCGTCACCCCGGAGCACGTATTGGCGCGGGTGCCCGATTCTATTTCCGATGCGGCCGCGGCGGTCACGGCCTGCACGCTGGGCACGGCGGTGCATGCGCTCAAGAGCCGCGCCCGGGTCGAGCCCGGCCAAACGGTTTTGGTCACCGGCGCCAGTGGCGGGCTGGGCATCCACACGATTCAACTGCTGCGCTGGCTGGGAGCGCGGGTGGTGGCGGTGACGACCTCGGAATCAAAAGTGGAAGGGCTGAAACGCTGGGGCGCCCACGAGGTTGTTTATGCTCCGCGGCTGGAGTTTGCGCAGGCGGTGAAGAAGCTGGTGGGGCACGTGGACATTGCCTTGGAAGTAGTGGGGAGTGTCACGCTGGACGAAAGCTTGCACGCGCTCAAGAGCGGGGGGCGTTTGGTGGTGCTGGGCAACGTTGCCGGCGGCAAGGCGTCGTTCAATCCCGGCCTGGTGATTCTCAAGGAGCTGGAAGTGATTGGCTCCTACGCTACCTCGGTGGCGGAGTTGGAGCAGGCGTTCGATCTGGTCGACACCGGCAAGGTTCAGATGGTGGTCTCCGAAAAGCTTCCGCTGGAAGAAGCGGTGCACGCGCACCACCTGCTGGAAGCCAAGTCAGTCATCGGCCGGCTGGTCCTCCAACCCTAGCCGGCACGAACTCGGTTGCGCCGCTTCCCCTCTTCGATGGAGTACGCCCCCTTTCATTTGATGGGTGCTGAGCTTCGGTCATGGGAGAGTGTTTTTTCCTGTTGTGAGTGGTGCCTTGAAAGCCAGGTATGAACTACGGCCGGTTACAACTTCGCGTGAGAATCCTGCTGGTCATTCTTTCTTCGTCTGCTGACCACGCTGTAATCGTGGGTGATGATAACGTCAGCCCTGCTCTTGTGGGCTGAAATAATCCGGTGCTCGACGGCGAGGATCTCTTCAATCCAGGGGTCGGGTGCTTCGCGCGCCCGTTGCAGTCGGGCCGCCTTTGTGTCTACGTAGGTCCGATCAATAAAAATGCGCGCGTGGACATTTTGCAGGAGAGTCGTATAGGTGCCTTCTGCGATGACCACCTTGACGCCCTGGAGCTTGATCGCCTCCTGCGTGACCCGGTCTTCCTTATAGATCACCAAGGGCTTGGTGATTTCGTCTTTGTTATCGAGAGCCTCTCGGATGTTCCGGTCCAGGAGATCAAGGCGCACCTCGGATGCTCCCACCCACTGGATGTCTTGCCGGCGCTTAGCGGCGTTGGTCTTGGGCGGGTAGACGAAGTAATCGTCCTGTTGCAGGATAATGCTCTTGAAACCTTTCTCCAGCAGTCGTTCGGCCAGCACCGCCGCCAGTTCCGACTTGCCGCTGCCGGACTCGCCGGCGATGGCAAGCGCATATTTCCCCGGGGACTGCGCGATCTCGGGCAGGAGCAGCTTCAGCACCCCCTGGGCTGCTTTCCGATGCTCCTCTCTGATATTGAGTTTATCCCCGATCAACTCGACCTCATGCCCGGAGCCACGCCCTCGGCTTGGCTCCGCCGGGATGCTCAGCCAAAAAACAAGCCGTGGCCTTCCAGACCGCGCCCGAGCAGCACCGCGCCGGCTGCGCTCCAGGAGCAAAAGCGAACTCCGCCGGGCGTACCCGTCCGCGCGTGCCCGTATTCATAGAATCCCCAGTTTTCCCCGGCTTGCAATTCTTTGCGATTGAAAGCATGCACGGCGTCCAGCAGCGTGCGCGCCTCAGCAGTCCGCTCGGCGGCGCACAACGCCAAGCCCCACCAGCCGCCCACCATCGGCCAGACTCCTCCGTTCTGGTACTGGCAGGGAGCATTGCTGAACGTGTCTTTGTAGCTGGCCTGCAATTCCCGCCAACCGGGCTCCCCCTCCGCAATCGGCGGCCAGAAACTGGGAACCATCCGCAGCGGTAAGGACTCGGAGATTCTCTGGCCGTGGTCCAACAGGTGTCGGCACTGGTCTTTGTCAGGCAAGCCTAAGAGAACGCTGAGGGCGTTGCTCAGGGCATCAAACTGACCGGAGTAGCCGCCCGGGGTCAGGGTTGCAAGCCAGTGGTCAGGTTCGCCGTGCTCTTCAAGATAGAGCCGATGGGCGCGTTGATGATAGGCCGCGGCTGAGTCCACCTGCCGGCGGCGAGGCCAATAATTCGCGCGGATCAGCTCGGCCAGTTCTCCGGCTCGCTGGGCGCTGGCCGGTGCGTCCACGGTCTGCGCGTGGCAGCGCAAAGCCCAGAGCCGCAGGAGTTGAATCGAGAGGACGTAGCCGTGCAGGATGTATTCATCTGCCCAATCGCCCCCCTGCGGAACATAGACCAGGCCGCGCCGGTTGAACTCCCACATTGTCAGCAGGTCCAGCGCTTTCTGCATGGCGGGGGCCATGCGTTCCGCAAACGCCTGGTCTTTTGTAAGGCGGGCATAGTTGCATACCCCGATGACGAACCAGGGAAGGGTGTCCACCCGACCGGCCAGACCGCCATAGCTTAGGTCGCGCACCTGCCCGTCCGAGTCGACTTCTACGTTGGAAGGAATCTGCCCCTCGGGCGCCTGGCAGCGCGCTAGAGTTTCCAAGCTGGCCCGCAAGCCGGACGTCACTTCTGCGTCGCCCGCCACCAGCCCCGCCAGACCACAGATGACGCCATCACGTGCCCAGATGCGGCGGTAGTTGCTGACTTCGCTTACGCTGGCAAGAATGCCGCTCGGGGTGGTTGCCCGGCGCAGAAGCTGGAGCGCTCGCTTGAAGCCCTCTGGCTGGATAGCTTGCGTCTTCATCGAACTCAGTACGATTGGAAGGGCACGGCTCCTGCCCGCCGATCACCCGCTGACGAGGAATTTCATGGTCGCGACAGGCCTACCAGAAGGTCCCCACAACCAACGCGGTGAGAACCAGCAACAACAGCGAGAGCACGCGGTAATTCTTGTACCAGGGCAAGCCGATAAGCTGCTGGGTCTCGGCATCATAGACGGCGCGCGTCCAGATGTAGGCCTTGACCTGCTCTTCCTTGGGCGGCTCGGTGAGCAAACTGACCACAACGATGGTTGCCGAACAGGTAATCAGCATGAGTACAGCCATGTAGAGGAAATGGATGCGCGTCAGCCAGGTGTCCACCCCCAGCACGAGCATGGTGACGCCCGCCACCCCGATCACAAACCCCACCATCAGCGCGGCGAAGGCTCCGTGGCCGTTGGCCCGCTTCCAGAACAACCCCACCAGAAACAGAGCGACAATCGGGGGACTCAGGTAGGCCAGCACCGACTGCAAGTACTGAAACAGCGAAGGGAAATTCTGGATTTGCGGCGCCCAGGCCGCCGCCAGTATCATAAAAACAAAAGTGAAGATTCGGCCGGCCCGCATCAGCCCTTCATTGCTGGTCTGGGGCCGCAGCTTCTTGAAGAAGTCCATGGTAATTAGAGTCGAAGCGGAGTTCAGGGTGGAGTCAATGCTCGACATGATGGCTGCGACCAGGCCGGCCAGAACCAGTCCCAGCACTCCGACCGGAAGCAGGTCGAACAGCAGGGTCGGGTAAACCAAGTCCGGATTGGGGAGATCGGGATAGAGAACGCGCGCCATCGTGCCCGGCAACACCATAATGAAAATCAGCGGCAACTTGAGAAGACCGGCGAAGAGCACACCCCAGCGGCCGTGGTTGGCATCGCGCGCGGCCAGCACCCGCTGAACAATAAATTGATTTGTGCACCAGAAATAAAACCCCAGGATGGGAACGCCCAGCAGGGCACCCAACCAGGGCAGAAAGGGATCATCGAGCGGCATCATCAGATGCAGCATCTCAGGGGGTGTCACAGCTTTGACGGCATCCCAGGAACCCACTTTCACAAACGCAATCACGGTGATGAGGATGGAACCGAGGGTCAGCAGAACGCCCTGGATGGCATCGGTGTACACAACTGCGGCCAGCCCGCCGGCGATGGTGTAGAGTCCGGAGACCAGAGCCAGAGCCAGAATGGATTGCCAGATGGGGATTTGCGGGAAAATCAATTTGATCACCAACGCGCCCGCATAGAGCGAACCGGCGGTGTCGACGATGATGGTCGCCAGAATCGTGAGCCCGGAGAAGTAGTAGCGCGAACGCGCGTCGAACCTCTTCTCCAGAAATTCCGGCATGGTATAGACCTGCGAGCGCAGATAGTAGGGCAGGAAGAAGACGGCAAAAAAGACCAGCACCACCGCCGCCATCCACTCATAATTATAAACCGAGATGCCGGTTCCGTAAGCGCTGCCGGCCAGCCCCACCAGGCTGCTGCTGGACATGTTCGAGGCATAGAGCGACAAGCCCACCAGCGGCCAGGTCAAGGAGCGTCCCGCCAGGAAATACTCTTCCGCGTTTGTGTGCGCTTTCGCATACGACAGTCCCCGCCACACGATAAACACGAGATAGATACCCACGATCGACAGGTCAAGGGCGCTTAGCTCAAATGTAGGCATGGTGCGGTTCGCCTCGACGGCATTTTTTTGTTCTGGTGCTGTCCCCCGAGACTAAGGCGGGGAGTATAAGGTCTGAGCGGTTGAATGCAAAGCTCGGCCTGCGAGTTGGAAGAACCGCCGTCGAATCCGAGAGCTTGGGAGCACCTGCGCCAGTCAGCCCGCCCGCTTTGACCTTTGGATGTATAATGCGCCCCGGTTTTCTTCAATCGCGAGCACAAGCTGAACCTGAGAGTTTCAAGGGAGGGAGCATGAAAACGCGCATCCGGTTTCTGCTGGTCGTCACCCTGCTGGCGTCGCTGACGCCTCTTGCCGCTCTGGCCAGCGGCTGGCAGCACATCGGCGACGTAACCGGCGTCAAGAAGTTGCCCAACGGGGTGGAGTTGAAAGCGGGGCAGGCAAGTGTGCGGGTGCTGGCGGTCGGTGAGTCCACCATTCGCGTGCGGCTGGCTCCCAGCGGCGCCTTTCCTGCTGACTATTCCTGGGCGGTGCTCCCCGAGAGCCTCTCGATAGTGCGCGTCAACGTCCGCAATACCCGCCGGGCGGTGGAGTTCAGCACGCCCAGCCTGACCGTCCGAATCCAGAAGTCGCCGCTGCAAATCGTATTCTTGGACCCGGCCGGAAACGTAATTGTGCAGGACGACCCGCAACAACCGATGGCTTGGCGCCAGCAGCGTGTGCAGGTCTGGAAGACAATGCCGCCCGAGGAGCACTACTACGGCCTGGGAGAAAAGGCCGGCCCGATGGACCGGCGTGGCCGCGCCTTCACCATGTGGAACACCGACGCCTTTGGCTGGCAGGAGTCCACCGACCCGCTCTACAAATCCATCCCGTTTTTCCTGGGCTTGCGCGGCGGCGTCGCCTACGGAATCTTTTTTGACAACACCTTCCGCACCAGTTTCGACTTCGGCACCCAATCCAGCGATACCTACTCCTTCGGCGCCGAGGGCGGCGAGCTGGACTACTACTTCTTCTACGGCCCGCACCCCAAGAAAGTGCTGGAGGCGTACACCGCGCTGGTGGGCCGCACGCCGCTGCCGCCGCTCTGGACGCTGGGCTACCAGCAGTGCCGCTACAGTTACTTTCCCGAGGCCCGCGTGCGCGAAGTGGCGCGCCTTTTCCGCGAAAAGAGAATCCCCGCCGACGTGCTCTACCTCGACATTGACTACCTGGACGGCTTCCGTCCCTTCACCATCAACCGCGAGTACTTCCCCCACTTTGAAGAAATGATCGCCGACCTGCACGGACAAGGCTTCAAGTTCATCTCCATCATTGACCCGCACCTGAAGAAGCAGGAAGGCTATTTCCCCTACGACCAGGGCGTCGCCGGCGACCACTTCATTAAGAACCCGGACGGCTCGCTCTACGTGGGCGTGGTCTGGCCGGGCGAGAGCGTCTTTCCTGAATTCACCCTGGAGCGGACCCGCCAGTGGTGGGGCACGCTCTTCCAAGAGCTGATGGACGCGGGCATTGACGGCATCTGGAACGACATGAACGAGCCCGCTATCTTCTTCCGCGCCGACAAAACCATGCCGCTCGACACCGTCCACCGCACCGACTTCGGCACCACCGACCACCGCGAGGTCCACAACATCTACGGCACGCAGATGGTGCGCGGAACCTACGAAGGTCTGCTGAAGCTGCGGCCCAACCGGCGTCCCTTTGTGCTCACTCGCGCCGGCTACGCCGGCAGCCAGCGCTACGCCGCCACCTGGACCGGCGACAACACCAGCTCCTGGAACCATTACCGCATGACCGTCCCCACTTTGCTCGGCCTGGGCCTCTCCGGTTATCCCTACGTGGGGGTGGACATCGGCGGCTACGCCGGCAGTCCCCCCGCCGACCTGCTCACGCGCTGGACGCAGCTGGGCGCATTTACGCCCCTGTTCCGCAACCACACCCAGACCGGGAGAGCAGACCAGGAACCCTGGGTGCACGGCCCCGAGCACGAAGCCATCCGCAAGCGCTACATCGAGTTGCGCTACGAATTGATGCCCTACATCTACACCAACATGGAGGAAACCACGCGCACCGGCATCCCGCTCATGCGCCCGCTCTTCCTCGAGTATCCCGAAGACGGCGGCACCTACGGCAATGATCGGCAGTTCCTCTTCGGGCGCGACATCCTGGTGGCGGCCCAGTTGGACGAGATGACTGACAGTTGGACCTTTGGACTCCCGCCGGGCGAGTGGTACGACTACTGGACGGGAGAAAAATTCGCGGGGCATCAAGTGCTGCACGAATCGCCGGAGCTCGACGAGTTGCCGCTCTACGTGCGGGCAGGCGCCATCATCCCGCAGCAACCCATAGTCCAGCACACCGACGAAGTCCCGCAGGGCCCTCTCACCCTGCGCGTCTATGCCGGCGAGGACTGCGAGGGCTCCCTCTATCTCGACGACGGCAAAACCTTCGACTACACCCGAGGCGAATACCTGCGCATCCACTTCGCGTGCGAATCCAGCGAAGACGGCGTGCGCATCACCCTCTCCGCCTACGAAGGCAGTTACAAGCCCTGGTGGAAAAAGGTGCAGTTGGAGGTGTTCGGGTTGCGGAGGGCGCCGCGGGAAGTCCGCGTCGGAACCAAATTGGTCACTGACTGGCTCCGGTTCGGCTCGCAAGGACAACTGATGCTGGAGATTCCCGACACTCCCGCAGCCGACGAAATCCACATCGTCTACTAGGCGGCCGGTTTGCGGCTTATCTGCCGGTATTGAATCGGATCAGAATTTTGCGCCGCATGTAAGTCCCATCGGCGGTGGCAGGAAACGTGACTCGAAGGTGCCCCTTACCCTGACCGGATGCCACCAACTCGGCGCCTTCCACGCCGGCAATTTGGTCCGCGCCCCATAGCGAGATTTCATACTCGCTGCCCGCCAGCCCGGCCACTTCCACCTCCAACCGGTCGCGACGGTCATTCCAGGAGCGGGAAACCACTTTGAGATTTCGGCTGCTGCCGCCCAGGGGCGGTAGGTTGGCGGAGACGTGCAGGGCAAAGTCGTCCTGCAGCCGGATGCGCAGGGTGTTGGGGCCTCCGGGCACCGGGAAATGCACCACCACGTGCTGGTCCACGGCGCTGGTTTGGAGCCGGAAAGCAACCGGCCGGCCGTTCATCTCCACCCCGAGAACTTTCGCGCGCAGACTGACCGCAGGGGCAAACTCGAGCACAGCGTCGCCGGAGCCGCTGCGCTCGATTTCAAGCGTGATCTCGTCCCGCGACTTGCGATAAGAAAGACGCAAGGTTGCGCTGCCCACCGGCAAGTTCTGGATTTCAAACCAGTCCCAGGAAGCCGGCACGTGCGGGGCCAACGTCACGCGGTTGGCGGTGGCGTCGGACTCCAGCCCGAAGAGCCCGCGCAGCAGCGGGCTGATGACCATGGCAGCCGACCAAATCTGGTGGGGCGAACTGGTGGAGAGTTCCGAGTAATAGGAGCCGGAGAGCACTTCCGTCACGTGGCCCAGCGAGCGGTCGAGCGCAAGCAAGGCGTTGGCGCGCAGGTTGGCGTAGGCGGGGAAGGCGCGGTGGGCGCGGTACTCGCCCACGGAGGCCCAGCCCGTGAAGAGCGGCCACACGCTGCCGAAGTGGTAGCCGGTGGGGCCGAAGCGCGCGTCCTGCGAAGAAATAATTCTCATGCCCCAATCGGCGGCGTGGTCGGCGTCGGCCAGCCGGTTGATCATTGCGTTGGCTTTCTCGGCCGCGAGCAGGTCGAACCACAGCGGCACGGTGGCGAGCACGCTGGCCACTTCCACTTTTTTGTTTTCTTGGTCGAGGGCGAAGGCGAAGATATTTTTCTCGGGAACCCAGAAGGCATCGTTCAGGAGAGCCCTCTGACGGGCGAATTCCTGTTCGAGTTCATTCTGGATTTCCTCTTTGCTGGTCAGGCGGGCCAGTTGGGCCAGCGCCCCGAGCGCCGCGACGCCCAGCCCGCTCTGGTAGAATTCCGTCCGAACCGGCAGCAACGGCCCGCCTTCCACCCAGCCGTGGCCCACGCCTTCATTCTGCGCGAAGCCCTGCGGACCTCGCGTGGATTGCAGGAACGCATGGGCCTTCCACAGGCTGGCCCAGCGATCTTGCACGAAGGTCAGGTCGCCGCTGCGCACGGCGTAATCCTTCATGGCGAGAATGAAGAGCGGGGTGGCGTCGGCGGAGGCGTATCCGTAGGGATAGTCTTCGAACCAGGGAACGAAATTCGCGCCCTGCGCAACTTCGTGCGGGATCTTTCCATCGTCGCGCTGATACTGGATAAGAAAGTCCAGCGCCGTGCGGACGTTGGCAAAATCACCGGCGGCGTTGAGCGCCAGCGCGGTCCAGAGGGCGTCGCGTCCGAAGAACCAGGCAAACCCCGGGCGGGCGTTGCTGCCGGAAGTTCGGTAGCCCGCTATCAGCCCGCTGCCCAAGAAAGGATTGTTGACCATTCCTTGCAGCACACTGACCCGCGACCAGTCGTAGGCTTGCTGGAGCTCGCGGTCGGGAAGCTTGAGCGCCACCGTCCGCTCCAAGTAGCGCCGGTAATGGTCCGCCGCCTCCTGCTGCAAGCGAGGAAAATCGCTGGAGAGACGCCGGTAGGTTTTCTCCGCTTCGGCCCGGCTCGCAACCGAAGCGGCCAGCACGATGACTTTCTGTTGCTTCCCTTTCTCCGTGCGTCCCAGCCGGAAAGAGGTTTTCCGGGAAGAGTTGGAGTTGGTGGAGTATTCCTGGCGGGGCTCGGCGGCGGAGGGGGAACCAATCAGGGCGAAGAATCTGCGCTGCTCTTCTCCCAGGGCGAAGGCGCGCAGCGTAGCATTCCAGCCCATGTAGGTTCCGCCCAACGCTGCGGGCCACATGAGTTGGAAATCGCGCTCGAAGCCGGCCTCGACTTCGAGCGGTTCAGCGGTTTCGATTTCGAGGATGATGACAGCGCCGGGCTCATCCACCGGAACGAAGAGCGTCTCCCGAACGACGAAGGAATCGCCGGTGTAGAGGATGCTGCACGATTCGGGGCGAACGGTTACGGTCCGGGCCAGCGAGGCGGCGGGCAGGGCGCGGCCTCCGACGTGGAACGTCAAGCTGAAGTCGCGCAGAATTTTCAGCGGATAGACCCATGCTTCCAAGCGGCCGTCTTCCCGCCCGAACAGCGCCGCGCGCGTCCCCACCGCGCTCAAGAACTCCCACGGACGGACAGCGCGGGACAGTTCAAGAGTGCGGTCTGGGGCTGGTTGCGCTTGGGCGTTGGTCTGCGCGACTGGCGGGCCGACCGCGGCCGTCGATTCCCCTGGTTGGGCGGGGAGCTCAGGAAGGGCGCAAAAGCTCAGCAGGAAAACGCAGACGGGAATCCCTATCCGTGAATGGAGCCTCATTGCAACAGCAATCTTGTTTCAATATAGTTTAGGATGGCGCGGATTGTAGCATAACGTTTGGCACCGACAAGGAGTTTCCCTGTGCTTCTTTCTCGGCGAAGATTTTTGCGCTCGTTGAGCCGTTCCGCCCTGGTGCTTCCCCTGGAAGGCGTTCTGGCGATGGCACGCCCGCTGAGCTGGCGCAGCTTCCACGCGGGCACGCCTGCCCAGCCACCCGCGAGAGCCTCGGATGAACTCGGCGTCACTTTCACCGACGTGGCGCGCCAAGCGGGGCTGAACGCCAAGACGGTCTTCGGCGGCGAGCACAAGAATAAATATCTGTTGGAGACCACCGGCTGCGGCGTGGCTTTCTACGATTACGACAACGACGGCTGGCTCGACATTTTTCTCGTCAACGGCTGGCGCTTGGAAGGTTTTGCGCCCGGCGAGGAGCCGACCTGCCACCTCTTCAAGAACAACCGCGACGGCACCTTCACCGACGTAACCGTGGAGGCGGGGCTGGCAGCGTCCGGCTGGGGGCAAGGGGTGTGCGTGGGCGACTACGACAACGACGGCCACGAAGACCTGTTCATTACCTACTACGGCAAGCACGTCCTCTACCACAACAACGGCGACGGCACCTTCACCGACGTGACCGCGCAGGCGGGGCTCGCAATCGAGCCGCCGCGCTGGAGCACCGGCTGCGCCTTCGTGGACTACGACCGCGACGGCTATCTCGATCTTTTTGTCGCCAACTACATCGAGCTGGACTTGGCCACGGCGCCGGTGCCGGAATCGGGGCCGTGCCTCTACAAAGGTGTGCTGGTGGCGTGCGGGCCTCCCGGTTTGGCGGGCGGGAAAAACATTCTCTACCATAACAACGGCGACGGCACTTTCACCGATGTGTCCGAAGCGGCAGGCATCACGCAGGCCAACGGAACCTACGGGCTGGGTGTTCTGACCGCCGATTTCGACAACGACGGCTGGCCCGACATCTACGTTGCCAACGACTCCACTGCCAGCGCGCTCTATCGAAATCAGAAGGACGGCACGTTCATCGACGTGGGTATTATCGCCGGGGCGGCCCTGAGTCCGGATGGAAAACCGCAGGCAGGCATGGGGGTTTCAGCCGGCGACTACAACCGGGACGGGAATCTGGACATCCTCAAGTCCAACTTCGCGGGCGACACCGACTCGCTCTATCGCAACCTGGGCGAGGCCAACTTTGAAGACAGCACCTTTGCCGCCGGGCTGGGTGTGAACACGCGGTTCCTGGCCTGGGGCTGCGGTTTTTTTGACATGGACAACGATGGCTGGCTCGACATTCTGATCTGCAACGGCCACGTCTATCCCGAGGTCGAGCAACTGAGAACGGAAGCGGGCTACGCCCAGCGCAAGACGCTCTACCGCAACCTCCGCAACGGACGCTTTGAAGAAGTGACACGCCAGGGCGGGACGGCCATCACTGCGCTTGCGGCTGCGCGGGGCTGCGCCTTCGGCGACTTCGACAACGACGGCGACCTCGACATTGTCGTTAATACCATGAATGGCTACCCGCAGCTCATTCGCTGCGATCTGGCGCTGGACCACAACTGGATCAAGGTGCGGACAATCGGAACCAAATCCAACCGCAGCGGCATCGGGGCACGGCTGAAGTGCGTCACGCGAGCGCCGGGGGAAGAAGATCTCCAAGAGCAAATAGATGAAGTCCGCAGTGGCGGCGGCTACTTGTCGCAAAACGATCTGCGCGTTCACTTCGGCTTGGGCAAGGCGGAAACGGTTGAGCGGTTGGAAATCCGCTGGCCCAGCGGGCAGGTTGATACGCTGAAAAACATTCCCGCCAACCAGGTCATCACCGTCAAGGAAGGCAAGGGCATCGTCCGCACGGAAACTTTCCCCGCCGCTCAGGAAAAACCGTCCAAGGAATAGGTTCTCCGCGCGCGCCCGCTTACTGTTTGGGATTGTCGGGGGGCGTCTGCACAGCTTTTCCCGTACCTTCTTTGAGGGTAACGATGGTGTCAAGGGGAAGGTCGAAGAAGCGTTCCGTCAGGCCGCTGGGCCAGCGGATTTGCAGGTAATCGATCTTGGTAGCGGAGCCCAGGCCGAAGTGCACGCGCAGATCGCTGCTGGAATTGTAGCTGGAGCCGCTGCGCACCTCATCCACCAGGGTGCGCGCGCCCACCTGCAGCGTCAGGCGCGCGCCGATGCCGCTGCGATTCGATTCGGTGCCCACAGTCTTGATACCGACCCAGTGGTTCTGGTAGCGCACCTGGTTCACCAGCAAGCTGGGCGGCGCGTTCATGTTGCTGACCACCGCTGAGAGGCGCCCATCATTCCACAGGTCGCCCACGGCGAGGCCGCGCCCGGAGCGTTCCGCGCTGATGCCGGGGCCGGCGGCCTGGGAGATGTCGGTGAAAGTGCCGTCGCCATTATTATGGTAGAGCACGCGCGGCTGGTGGTAGGAGCTGCCGAGTTTGTGGATGTCCACTTCGGGATAGACGTGGCCGTTAATGAGCAAGAGGTCAGGCCAAGTGTCGTTGTCGAAGTCAAGGAACATGGTGCCCCAACCGAGGTACTGGGTGTTCAGCCCCATGCCGGCCGGGAAGGTCAGGTCGGAGAAGGTGCCGTCGCCGTTGTTGCGATAGAGGGTGGAGGTGTCGTCGGAGAAGTTGGTCTTGAAGATATCCAGGTGGCCGTCGCCGTCGTAGTCGCCCACGGTTGAACCCATGCCGGCCTGCTCGCGCCCGTCTTCGTTGACGGCCGCCCCGGCCAGTATGGCAACGTCGGTAAAGGTGCCGTCGCCGTTGTTGCGATAGAGAATGCTGGGAGTGCTGTCGCAGGCGATGTAGATGTCGGGCCAGCCGTCTTCATCGAAGTCGAGCGTCGAGACGCTGAGGGCGTAATAGCCGGCGGCTTGGTCGAATTTCGCTTTGGCGGTGACGTCCTCAAAGCGGCCGTCACCCCGGTTGCGGTAGAGGAGATTCGGAGCCGCCGGCAAGCCGCGCGGGCCGCACATCACGGCAATACCTTTCCAGAAGCAGTCGGCCCTCTCGCCGGGGGCGGGGGCGTTTTCCCACGCGGCGGCGGATCGAGGATTTGATCCACGACTACGCCCACTGCATCGACGACGACCGGCTCGAGGAATGGCCGGATTTCTTCACCGCCGACTGCTTCTACCAGGTGATCTCGCGCGCCGATCACGCCCGCGACATGCCGGTGGGCGTGATGACCTGCACCAGCCAGGGCATGCTGCGCGACCGCATCTTCAGCCTGCGCAAAGCCAACATCTATGAGCCGCACTGCTACCGTCACCTGATCAGCGCCATCCGCATTCTGGGCCGGGAAGACGGGCTGTGGTCGGTGCAAACCGGCTACGCCGTGATCCGGACCATGCAGGAGGGGGACATATCAGTGTTCAGCTCCGGCAAATACCTGGACAAGATCGTGTTCGAGAATGATCGGACCAGGTTCAGGGAGCGCGTCGTCGTCTTCGACTCGCGCCGCATCCACACCCTGATGGTGATCCCGATTTAGGAATTCGGCCGCCACGCCGACATTCGGGAAGCCCTTAATCTCCCGGGGCCGGGGCTTATACCACCCTGCGGCGATAGGTACCCGTTTCATGGCACCGAAGGCCGGGTTCTTTTGTCCGAATGCAGCGTTGCGCTTGGCTTGAAGTGCGGGCACTGCGGCGCCAAGCGCGCCTTGCCTTCGGGCAAAATAATCCCGGTGAAATGAGTGCCTATCACCGCAGGTTGGTATAAAGAGTGACAGGCGATCTCCCTGGCGCGGTGCTGTTCTGCTGCACCATGAATGCGATCCGCTCGCCGATGGCCGAGGCGATCACCAAGCATCTGTTCGGCCACGCCGTCTACGTCGATTCGGTGGGCGTGCGCCGCGGCGCGCCGGACCCGTTCACGGCGATCGTGATGGACGAGATCGGCATCGACCTCAGCCGGCACCGGCCCAAGTCGTTCGACGATCTCGAGGACGAATCCTACGACCTCGTGATCCCGCTGTCGCCCGACGCGCAGCACCGCGCGGTCGAGATGACGCGGACCATGGCGTGCGAGGTCGAGTTCTGGCACACCTTCGACCCGTCGTTCGTCGAAGGCAGCCGCGAGGTGCGTCTCGACGCCTACCGCGAGGTCCGCGACGGGCTCATGGCGCGCATCGCCGACCGCTTCTCGCGGCCGCCGGCGCCCGTGGTGTGACGCGGGGACGCATCGCCTCGCCGCCCGCCCCGGGGCCGGCGCAATCGGCCAAATGCCTTGACGCGGTTCGGGTTTGTGACCATGTTTCGGCACCGCAACCACTGGTACGAGGCGCCATGGCAAAGGAAGAAGTTCTCGAATTTCCCGGCATCGTGACCGAGCTGCTGCCCAATGCGATGTTCCGCGTCAAGCTCGACAACGACCACGAGATTCTCGCCCACACCGCCGGCAAGATGCGCAAGCACCGCATCCGTGTGCTCGCCGGCGACCGGGTGACCGTCGAGATGACGCCGTACGACCTGTCCAAGGGCCGGATCACCTTCCGTTACAAGTAAGTAGTCGGCCCTGAAGAATCGGTTTTCGGGTCAGGTTTGGGAGTAGATCGGCGGGTGCCGCAAGGTGTTGCGGTTTTCGGCGGCTGAGAGCAGCGCCAGGATGAGGGCAAAAAGAGCCTTCAGGTGGTTGAGGATGAGGCGCAGGTTGTGGCCGGCGGCGCACAAGAGCGCATTGACGGCGTCGCCGGCGTGGCCGAGCAGGTAGTTGCGGCCGAGCCTGCCGTCGGTTTTCATGTGGCCGATCATGGGTTCGATGGCGCTTCGTCGCCTGAGTTCGCGTTTCATGGTGGGCGTGAGGCCGCGGCGCCGGCCGGAGATGAACACACGCTCGGGCTTGTCGTAATCGTGACCGCGGTAGCCCTTGTCGGCGTAGTAGCGCGTCGGTTCCACGCCGCTGACCCGGACCACCTGTTCATTGGTCTGGGCCAAGGTGTGGCCGTCGTAGGGATTGCCGGGGAACGCCTTCGAGGCCACGACGAAGCCCTCGCGATTGGTCGTGGCGACCGCCACCTTGCAGCCGAACTCGTACTTTTTGTGGGCCTTGCCCTTGGCGATGCAGACCACTTCAGGCGCATGGAGCGCGTAAAGCTTGTTCTTGTCGTGGCGCTGTTGGTTGAGCAGGCGTTCGACCAGAGGGAGAAGCCGGGCGAAGGCGTGCTCCAGCTCGGGCTGCCCGTCGACTTTGCGCGAGACGTCGCGGTGGACCCGGCCGAGATAGGTCTTGAGCCGCTTGATCTCGCGGCGCATCCGCTTCATCTGCCGCGCGTGGGCGTAGCGGCCGGCCCGGCGCGACGCCCGCTTGGCGAGGCGCGTGTGGCTCTGGCGCAGCTTGATCCCATGCCGCTTGGCCTGGCGCACCAGGGTGTTGAGCGCGCGCAGGTAGAGCCGGGCATCGGTGGGATGGGCGATCGCCTTGGGCTGCACCGTGGTATCGACGTTCACTCGCTCCAGGCTCGAGGGCTTGACGGCGCCACTCTCGAGACCGGCGCGCACCGTCTCGACGAGCAGCCCTTCCATGCCGTCAGCCCCGATCCGCTGGCGCCACCGCGTCATCGATGAGGGGTCGATCGGCAGCGCGTGCTGGAAGTACTCGAAGCCGCAGAACCATTGCCAGTACGGGTTCTCGATCCAGCGCTCGACGACCTCTTCGTCCGAGAGATCGAACGCGTGCTTGAGATAGCTTAAGCCCACCATCAACCGGGTCGGCGTCCCCGGCCGGCCGCGTTCCCGGTAGAGGCGGCCAAAGGCCCGATCGAAGCTGTCCCATTCGATGAGCCCGGCCAAACGGTACAACGCGTGCCGGCAGTCGAGAATGTTGTCGAGGCGGTGGCGGAAAAGGTCGTCGCTCAGAGAGCGTTCCTGCTTCTTGGGGCGCATCGGAAAACACCGGAAATCGAGACCAAACCAACGATATCCGGCATTTTACAATACTTCAGAACCAAAAAGAATCCCTTCGATTCAATAACTTGAACATTTTTCAGGGCCGTCTACCTAGTTTGGCTTCGGGGCGGAGATG
Organism: Acidobacteriota bacterium; assembly: GCA_022571295.1. Classification (GTDB taxonomy): domain Bacteria; phylum Acidobacteriota; class Terriglobia; order Acidiferrales; family 2-02-FULL-67-57; genus JACZYA01. Next base: position 36,719 of record JACZYA010000010.1, read on the forward strand.
AATGGCAGTTCGTCGAGGAAGTCCTCCTGGAACGGATGTATGGTGGAGAGAATCGGGTCGTGACGCGGTGGGCCAAATCGCCAACCGTCACGGCCGTGAACGCGACTGAAGAGGATATTCAGGTTATTGGCAAATTGGTTTCCGAGTTGAACGAGGTGTTGCACGGCAGCGGTATCTCGATTCGCCAAGGCGACGGCGACGAAAACGAAATCCGGATAATTTTTACACTCAAAAAATCGATTCCACGTTTGGCCGAAGAGCTTGGCGGACATCACGTGCAAGAGGGCACGGGTTACTTCGTGGCCTATCCAAACGATCGTTTTGAAATTGAACGGGCTGTTGCTGTGATTGGTTCCGAACTGACCGGGAACGATCGACGAGCCACGATAGTCCACGAGTTAACCCATACTCTCGGCCTTATGGGCCACTCTCCGGTCTTTCCCGAGAGCGCAGTGTTCGCCAGCAAAACTAAGACCTCGTCGGCCTCGCGGCTGGCGCCAATAGACCGCAAGCTCATACGTTTCCTCTATTTGCAGCTCAACCCTGGCGACCGATGGGAGGAGGTACGCTGGGCGTTTGAAACGCACTGGCCTAGGTGACTTCACCGATCGGCGCAGCTTAGGCGAATTGACCTTGAAACGCGGGAGTTGCCGGGAACGAAAACAGGAATTCCTGTTTTCGAATGGGTTTTCTGTGCGTTCGCCGGCGGCTTGTCCGCGTGAACCCTCGATAGAGAGGTAAAGCACGTCGTTACTTCGTGAATATCTCGGCCGTGATCCCGTCACGCGGGCGCAGCATTCGCCTCCCGAAAGCGGATCCAGAGGTTCCGCTCGTCCGCCTGTCGGCCAACCCGGTCATGAAAGTCGCGAAATTGACCCAGAGAGCGCGGATGACGATTCGCCGAACTTCCTGATCCGACTCTTTATCGATGTTACGGGCTGGTTGCGCGACACCTTTGGCGATCCAGAAATGGAACGGTTCGAAAGGAGTCCGAAATTTCCGCTGGGTGGCCCCAGAGGCGAAGTCACGCCGCGAGTGGGACCGGTTGTCGCCGGATTCACGGCAGGCATTCAAATCCGCGTGTCGGCGACTGGAGTTAGCCCGAATGTCGAACGTGCGACACGGCGCGCCGTTGCTCGCTGTGCATCAAATCTCTCCGACAATCTACGTACGAAGTTGACGGAACAATTCGGTCCTTCGCCGCCCGGCTTCCCGCCTGGCGTGCAGACCGGACGCTTGGCCGATAGCATCAAGGTCGAATTCGACTCTGATGGGTTCGGAGCAACCGTCGGGACCGATGTCCCCTACGCTTGGTTCCTGGAATTCGGTACGATGGCGATACCAGCACGGCCGTTCATCCACCCGACGTTCGAACGTTTCGAACACCAAATTGTGAGCGACGTGACCAACGAGGTGCTTACGGCGCTTCGTCTTGACGGTGTCGCGTAGTCGCAAGTGCACCGACTGGCGCCCGAGTTGGATCAAACCTTTGATCGGTCGCGTACCGAAGCCCCGCCGCCGCCGTCGCGTCGGCGCTTGACGGCGTCGAGACGACGCTCGTCGTGCACGTCTGGGGCCGCCAGCGCGGCCACAAGGAAGTCAAGCAGATCCTCGCCGAAATCCACCGCATCCTGCACGACGCCGACCTGACGGTGCCCGGCCATGTCCTGGTTTGGCTGCGGTACGGGTTCTCGCAGACATCGCTGGACGCGGACGGCGCCACCTACCACGGCATCGCCCGTTACAACGCCCTGACCAATCAGGCGTGATACCAGCGAGCGCATGTTCTTGTGCTCGCTGGCAAGCGCGCCAGTTTTAATCGCAATAATTGGGCGCCGCCGCTTATGCGGCGTAAGGCTGCGTGCCGTTTGAACGCAAGGCGAGTCGATACATCGGCTCGCCGGTAGGAGAGAGCCGCCGAGAGGACAGGCGGCGTGATCGTGAGCATCGCGGCAGGTGCGCCGTATCGCGAGCAACGGCGCGTCGCCGCCCGGTTTTGAACGAGTCTTGAAAAGGTGGAATGTTATGGAAATGCAGTCGCCGAAATTGGAGAGATTGCTGACGAATAAACGCGCAGGCTGGGCGAACATCCCAAAGACGGGATCGATACCCGGCGTGACAACCCCGGCGGGCACGGGCTCGATCCTGGTCGAGAAGGTCACCGGCTGCATCATCCTGTCCGACGAAGGCAAGCCGTTCACGCGGCCAGAAAAGGTGTCCTTTACCTGGGCAGCCAGGATCGACGTGGACCGGTACCGGCAGAAAGTCGACGACTTCGAGGGCCACGTCACATACATGTACCTCGACATAAAGGGAAACGTTACAGTCGGGCTTGGCCATTTGATCCGAAACGCGGCTGAAGCGAAGCAGCTCCGCTTCTTTGAGCGCGGAACGACGAACCCAGTTCATCCGGCGCACATTGAAAACGCGTTCAATAAGGTGCTCAACTCGCGTCTCGCGGGCAGCAAACACACCGCCTTCAAGGACATGACCCACATCGACCTCGATCTCGACGAGATCGAAAATCTGTTCGACGACGATGTTATGCAGTTCATCCACGAGCTAAATCACAAGTTTACCGACTTCGAGACTTACCCTGCTTCCGCTCAACTCGGCATGCTCGATCTCGCCTACAACATGGGCACCACACGTTTTGCCGAGGGGTTTCCTGTCTTTCGAGACGCTCTAAAGTTTCGGAACTGGCTCAAAGTGGCCGAAGAGTCCCACCGTAAGGAGGTGGACGAGGAAGGGAACGTCAACGAAGGGATGCAGAACCGCAACAAAGTCGTCCGCGGATGGTTCCTGGACGCGATCAAGGACGAGCCCTTCTTCGTCAATCCCGATCGTCCGCCGAGGCGGCTATCGATGATTCCGGGCTAGGGATTGGGCACGATAACGAGTGAATGTCAAGAATCGCGAGTGTTGGACGCGAGCGCAATCATTGAAGTGGTTCATTGCGGGTGCAACCGTTATCCTCGTCGCTATAATCATTAACGCGACCCTTTGGTTCGAACGGTCGATCGGTTAATGGCGCTGCACAGACTGCGACGAATTCATTATCCGGACAGGTTTCTCGTCGCGATCGTTTTCGCTGGCATGGTTTGGCTTGCGCCAGTGGCTGGCGTCGCCAACGAGGATGTTGCGAAGGCAACCTTCGCGCAGGCGGTCGAGCTGGTCGAACAGGCGCGGCAGACAGACTCGCTTAGCGAGCGGTGGACGTTCTACGAAACCGCTCGTGCTTATATGTCGCAGATTCGCGACTCGCTCTCCGGCACCGACCTCGCGCGCCGATTGGGGGATGAGGAGACCCCGGAAGGGGCGCTTTACGCCGAGGTGAAGCGGGCGGTCTTAGAGACCGGCAAGGCGGTCTGCGAACGGAACCTTACCGCCGCCTGCATCTTGCGATTCGCGCGCGACGTCCTACGAATCATCAACCCGGTTTCGGGCGACGATTTCCTGGTTGACGTCGCCAAGTCACAGGCTGCGGTGGGCGACGTTGCCGGCGCCTTCGCCACCATCGAGACGGTTCACTCGATTTCTTATCGCGAAGCCCTACCGCCGATCATGACCGCCATGGTGAAAACAGGAGACCTTGCGGAGGCGTTGGCGAAGGCGAAAGGCTTTCCCCGCCGCCGCGACCGCGATGTCGCCCTATCGTCTATTGTTCGAGCCCTGGCCGAGAAGGGAGACGTGGCCAACGGTGGGGGCGTCGCTGCGCAGATCGGGGAGGCCGGCGCCCGCTCCCTCGCGGTGGCGACGCTGGCCGGGTCCAGCCCATTGGAGGAAGAGGGGCACGACCCGTCGGTGCTCTTTGCCGAGGCTCTCGGCCTCGCCGAGACCGTCGACGACGCCAAGGCCCGCGCCAAACTGCTGTTTAAGATCGCCGAGATCCAATTGACCGTCGACAATAATGTCGGCGCGCGCGAGACCTTCGTAGCGGCTTTCGCCGCCGCCCGCGCGATCTCCGACCCGCGGGGCCGCTATCACTTGCTAAACGCTGGATACCGGTATTCGAATGCCGAATTATCGGACTCGGCAAGAGCGGTTAAGGACGAGTTCCGAAAAACGGCCGCCCAGATCGACGAAACCCGGAACCCGATCGACGACCCGATCGACGATGCCAGAGCGAAGATCAAGAGCGGAGATATTGCTGGCGCCAAGGAGTCGTTGCGCCAAGCGCGCGAGATGGTCCTTGAGATCGAATCAGCGGATTCTCGCAACTTCAATCTTTACCGAATCATTAAGTTGCGATCGATGATAGGCGATATAGACGGGGCGTTGGCGGACTGGGCCTTGATGCCCAGCCCTTCACGTGACGCTTCGTATTCTCGCGCGCAAGCTGCACATGCACGAGATCCGATCGCGCGTGCGCTGGCCAAGGCAGGCGATATCGAGGGTTTGAATGGTCTGCTTGAGACGGTTGATGATCAATTAGAACGCGATAGTTTGCTCCTGTGGCAGGTCATCCCCAGCCTTGCCGAAAACGGATGGACTGGGGAGGCCCATAGGTTCGCCGGCGAGCTCGTCGAACTCTCCTGGCGTCTTTCACAGGCGATGGTCGTGATTGCGAAGGGCGAAGCTGCTGTGGGCGACTTTGAAGCTGCTTTGGCGACTGCTGGTTCTATTACCCAACGGAATGATCGGGCAAAAGCGTTCAGCGAGATTGCCGTAGCGCATTTCAACAAGGGACGCCAAAACGAAGCGAAAAAACTTTTGATGATGGCGTTCCGGGAAATGTTCGGCCCTGGCGGAATTCTTTCGGGCAAGCGTTCGGTCTACAGTTCGGACTTGCAATACATTAGTGTATTTGATTCGGAGGCTTTCAAGAAGATCGGCGAGGTTTTGGCGGAGATTGAAACCCGCAACTGACGGCAGCATGGATGCTATCACTGAGTGCTGCACAGGTGATAAGATTCCGGCGAGCAAACGTAATCTTCAGCATCCAATACCCAAAGCACGCCGTCGGGTTCGTCGCGGATCAGGGTGAATAATTTGTGGGCGCCCCATCGTCCCTCTTTCGCTTTCACAATGGACCTCAAAAAAATATCTTCGACGCCATCATCATTAAAATCGGCGCGCCCGAGAATTTCGATGTGGATTCGATTGATTTCCGTTTCAACGGTCATCTCGTACGGACTCGCAACGGCGACGTCGTTCGGCCTGCGCAGTTTTTGGCCCAAAGGGATACGATAGTGGTTTGCGTCGTATAACCTGCACATGCCGTCGCAGGACGGCGACCCCTGCAACATTGCCGGCAGATAATCCAATGCGTCGGCGTTGAGGACGAAATTCGCCACATAACTCTCGTTGGACGGCTTCGCATCCGGGAAGAGTTCGATGGGAGAACACTGCCTGTATAGTGTCATCCAAAGGTAGATGTCGGGGGAGTCGATTGCGCCCGAACCTTCTTTCTCATACCGCCTGATATCGGCGCAGCTGTGGGCAATGACCGTGGTTCGGTTCTTTCCGATACCGACAAAGAGTCTGAAGCCGTCATCGCCCGGCCATAGGTTTCGTTCCAGGCGTTCGTCGATCTTGTCGAGGCTCTCGAGCCCGAGCTCGGGCGACCACCAGACCGGGTAGGGGGCGGCTTCCTCGGCCCAGGCCGGGGCGCCGATCCCGAGGCAAAGCGCGACCACGACCGTCGTGATCATAAGGGCCAGTTTTCGCCGCACGGGACAATCCGTTGTGCTCGATACTCCCGGTCGAGCCCATTATCGCGCTCGATGCGCCGCGCGCAAGGGTTGGGGATTGCAATTGCCGAGATCAAGCACATCCGACACGGCGCAGGTCTTGCGACAGCGGGGCACGTGCTCGGCAGAATCCGCTTCGAGCAATCGCGGCGCCTGCACGACGCAGACCGGCTCACCCACCACGG
>JACZYA010000097.1 GCA_022571295.1 Acidobacteriota bacterium
TGCGGGGAAATTTCCAGGGTTTTATTCGGGTTTCTGGCCACCGACGACCTGGTCGGTGGTTACCATTTGGCCCCCGCGCTCTTCCACCAGAGCCAGGGTGGCGCGGCCTTTGGTTTCGTCCAGGTGGTGAGTGGCGTCGCGCACCAGTCGCACCTGAAAGCCGCGCTCCAGCAGGCCGCGCGCCGCGTGGTGCACGCAGATTTCCGTCACCACGCCGTAGAGCACAATCTCCCGCCCCGCGCCCAACTGCGCCAGCAGGGCATCCAAGTTGGGATTGGTGAAGACGTCGAAGCGCTGCTTTTCAACGATAACTTGCTGGAAGTCAGCCAGCTTCGGCGGCAGCTCCGCGCGCCGGTTCGGAATCACGTACTGGCGCGGAAGAACAGTTTCCGGAATCTTCTGCTGCCCGGGCGTGCCCACCAGGCAGTGCGGCGGGTATTCCTGGAACTCGTCGTCGCCTTCCCGGTGGGCGTCCATCGAGGCCACCACTAAAATCCTTTGTTGCGCCGCCCACTCCGTCAGGCGTCTCAGGTTGGGCGCCAGCTTCTCCGCTCCCGGAACGTAGAGCTTGCCGCCGGGATGCATGAAATCCACTTGCGTATCCACGTCCCAGAAGATGGGCGCCTGCTTCACGGCTGCTTCTCTCAGCTCCGGCCTTTGCCAGCCGGATGGATCACCTTTTGTCGGACTTCTTCCAGCAGTTCCTCCAACGCCCGGCTGATGCCGACGGGGTAGCCCGGGGCGTTGCGCAACTGCCGGTAGCGCTCCGGCAACCGCTCCAGGTTTGCTTTCGCGCGTTGTTGGATTTCTCCCAGGCCGGGCGAGGGAGCGATGCGGCGCCCTTCCCGCAGCACGCAGGCCAGCAGCGGCTCGCCCTCTGGATAGTTTTCTTCCGCGCGGGCAATCAAGTCGTGGTGGTAGCGGCCGGCTGGTTCGCAGAAACGAAACACCTGCTTGCGTCCGGGGTAGGTCACTTTGGCTTCGCTGAACTTGGCGCGGTGGCGGGGCCGGCCGTCGGTCAGCACCTCGACCAGCTTGTACACGCCGCCCAGCGCCGGGGCGTCTTTGGAGGTGGCCAGCTCCGTCCCCACCCCGAAGAAATCCAACCGCGCCCCCTGCGCGACGAGTTCGGCGATCAGATATTCGTTCAGGTCGCCGCTGGCAAAGATCTTGGTCTCGCGCAGCCCGGCCCCATCCAGCCGCCGGCGCACTTCCCGGGACAGCTCCACCAGGTCGCCGCTGTCCAGTCGGACGCCAGGCGGGCGCAGGCCCAGATCGATGATTTTGTCCACGGCTGCCAGAGTGTCGTAGGTGTCCAGCAGCAACACGGTATGCTGGGGGAAGACGCGCGTGAACTGGCGAAAGCTCTCTTCCTCCTCCTCGTAGGACATCACGAAGGAGTGCGCCAGGGTTCCGTAGGTGGGAAGGCCGAATCGGAAGCCCGCTTCTACGTTGGAGGTTCCCAGGCAGCCGCCCAGGTAGGCCGCCCGCGCCGCCAGCACACCCGCCTCCGGGCCGTGGGCGCGGCGGCTGCCGAACTCCACCACGCCCCGTCCCTGCGCCGCCTCCACCACCCGCGCGGCCTTGGTGGCCACCATGGTTTGGAAAGTGATGGCGGTGAGCAGGTAGGTCTCCACCACTTGCGCTTCGATGATGGGTGCGGTGACGCGCAGCAATGGTTCTTCGGCGAAAACCGGCGTGCCTTCGGGAATGGCCCACACCTCGCCGCTGAAGCGGAACTCCTTCAAATAGTCGAAGAAGGCATCGCTGACGCGGGCAAAGACGGGGTGCCGCCGCAGCCAGGAAATCTCCTCCGGGGCAAAGCGCAGGTTTTCCAGGAAATCGAGGGCCTGCTCCAGCCCGGCCAGCAGAAGGTAGCCGCGGTCAGGCGGCAGGTTGCGAATGAACAGCTCAAAAGTGGCCGTGGCCCGCGCGTTGTTCTCGAAGTAGGCCGCCGCCATGGTGAGTTCGTAGAGGTCGGTGAGCAGGGCGGAATGGAACGAACGGTCTGACACGCGGGCTCCTTCTTGGGAGGACGAGGAGAAATGCTCTCCGCTCGGCATTATAGGCGGCGGGGACGCGCGCCTCAAGCAGCAGCGCGGCGGGGGTTGCCTCCCGCAAAAGAAGAAGGGCGTCCCCTCTCCCGAAGCATCGGGATTTGGGACGCCCCAGAATGGTACCGGTTCGCGCTTACTTCTTGCCTACGGCCGCTTCCTTGCAGGCTTTGGAGACGCGGAAGCGCACCACCGTCTTGGCCGGAATCTTGATGGCTTCGCCCGTCTGCGGGTTGCGGCCCATGCGAGCCTTGCGGTTGACCTTCCGGAGTTTGCCGAAGCCGGGAAGCGTGAAGACACCGTTGTTCTTGGTTTCCTTCATGGCGATATTTGTCAACTCGTCCATGAACGCCACCACCGTCTTGCGCGGGAGTTCGACGTTTTCGGCGAGTTCCCGATACAATTGGCTCTTGGTCATCGGTTTTCCCATCGTCTAGACTTCTCCTTCGTACGAGAGTTTTGGTTTTTCCACCCCGGGTTGCCCCTTCCTATTCGGGCTCAAACCGGCGCTACTCTAACCCAAAGCGAACCCGATGGCAAGTGCAACCGCTAAAAATGCGGCTTTCCTGCAACTCGCCCTCAGCGGGCCTTGCGCCCCTTGCCGCCCCCGCCTCGGGCGTTTCCGTTGATCTCGCCTACGGCGTGGTAGAAGTAGGCGACGCTCAAGATTCCCTTCTGGTAGTTCTCCAGATTCAGCCGCTCATTGGGGGCGTGGGCGTTTTCGTCCGGCAGCCCAAAGCCCAGCAAAACACAGGGTTTGCGGAACCGCTTGTACATGGTAGAGACCAGCGGAATCGAGCCGCCCTCGCGGATGAAGACCGCTTTTTTCTTGAAGCCCTGCTCCAGCGCCGTCTTGCCCGCCTGCACAAAGGGATGGTCGAAGGGCGACACCCAGGCGTCGCCTTGGCTGTGAACCGTGAACTTCACCTTTACGCTCGGCGGGGCCAGCCGCTCGATGCGCTTGCGCACCAGCTTGGTGATCTTGGCCGGGTTCTGATTGGCCACCAAGCGGGTGGAAAACTTGGCGCTGGCTTTGGAGGCAATCACGGTCTTGGCGCCTTGGGCGGTGTAGCCGCCGAAGATGCCGTTGATGTCCAGGGTGGGGCGCGCCCAGATGCGCTCGATTGTGCTAAAGCCCTTCTCGCCCACCAGCCTGCGCACGCCGGTGGTTTTCTGGAAGTTCTTGTCCTTGAAGGGCAGGCGCTTGAACTGTGCCCGCTCCTTCTTGCTCAGCGGCTGCACATCCTTGTAGAAGCCCGGAATGGCGACACGGCCCTTCTTGTCGTGCAACTGCGCCATCATCTCGCACAGGATGTTGATGGGGTTGGGCACCGCGCCCCCGAAGGAGCCCGAGTGCAGGTCCTGGCTCGGGCCTTCGATTTCAACTTCAAAGTAGGTCAAGCCGCGCAGCCCGTAGCACACCGAAGGGATGCCCTTGCCCAGCATGGTGGTGTCGGAGACCACCAGCGCGTCGCACGCCAGGCGCTCCCTTTCCTTTTGCATGAAGGCGTACACGTTTTCGCTGCCGGTCTCCTCCTCGCCTTCGATCATGAACTTGACGTTCACCGGCAGCCGGCCGCCGTTCTTGAAGAAAGCTTCCAGGGCCTTGAGGTGGATGAAGACTTGGCCCTTGTCGTCCACCACCCCGCGGGCGTAGAGGTCGCCGTCGCGCAGGGTTAGCTCGAAGGGCGGCGAGTGCCACAGTTCGAGCGGCTCCGGCGGTTGGACGTCGTAGTGGCCGTAGAAGAGCAGGGTGGGCTTCCCCGGTGCATGCAGCCAGTCGGCGTAGACGATGGGGTGGCCGGCGGTGGAAATGATCTCTACGTTTTCCAGCCCGATGTGGGTCATGTGGTCGGCCAGCCAGCGGGCGCAGCGCTCGATGTCCGGCTTGTGCTCGGCCTGGGTGCTGATGCTGGGGATGGCGCAGAATTCGCGCAACTCCTCCACGTAGCGGTCGGCATTGTTCTGGATGAAGTCCACGACTGGTTTCATAGCAGGCTCCTCAGAGTGGCTTGCGCGCCCAAGCGCAGAAAGGCAATTCTATCACAGTCGTTGGGGTACGGTTGTAGTGGTTCGCGGCTCGGATGTGCCCGTCCGCGGCCTCCTTTGGTTATGCTAGACTGGCAGCAAGTTCCGAGGACTGGGGGGAACCAAGCATAACCCGACGGGGGCGCACCTGAATGTTTGGTATTAAGGAAGTCTCCGGAGAACAACAGCGCCGCATTCTGGAGGAGTTGGAAGAGGCCGCCAAGCTGCATGGGCCCTTCTTCGTGTTGGTGGCGGCTTCGAGTGTGATTGTCACCTTCGGGCTGCTGCTCGACAGTCCGGTCGTAGTCATCGGGGCCATGCTGGTGGCGCCGCTGATGACTCCCATCTTTTCCTTTTCGATGGCGCTGATTCGCGGCCGTTCCAAGCTGCTGGAGCGTTCCCTGCGGACCGAGTTCTACGGCGTGGTGCTGGCGATTCTGGTGGCGGTAGTCATCGGCCTGCTGGTTCCGGAGCCCGAGCTGACCCACGAAATCCTGTCCCGCACCCACCCGAACCTGTTCGACTTGGCGGTGGCGCTGGCGGCGGGACTGGCGGGCGCTTTTGCCATGGCGCACAAAGAGGAGATCAGCCCCGCGCTGCCGGGCGTGGCCATCGCCGTGGCTCTGCTGCCGCCGCTGGGCGTGGTGGGCATCGGGCTCTCCATGCGGCGGCTGGACCTGGCCGCTGGCGCGCTGTTGTTGTTCCTGGTTAACTTTGCTGCCATCCATTTGGTCAGTGCCGCGGTTTTCTATGTCTCTGGACTGGCTACGCGCACGGTGGAGCGCAATCCCCGTGTGCTTTTGAAGAACTTTGGGTTCGCGGTGGTGCTGCTGGTGGTGATGGCCGTCTTCCTGGGGGTTCAGTTGTCCAAGCTGGTGGACGAGGCCGGCAGCGCGCGGCTGGCCCGCAGCACGTTGGAGCAGCAGGTGCGCATGGTCGAGGGGGCGCGGCTCTCCGAAGCTGAGGTTCGGTGCCGCGGCCCCGCCTGCCAAATCGTGGCCACGGTGGAGACGCCGGAATGGTTCGAACCCAACGTGATTCAGGCCATCGAGAATGTGTTGAGAGACGAGTTGGAGCGGCAGGTCGCGCTCACCATTCGATCGGTGCAGATAGTCGAGGGTTCCGCCGACGGCTACCACTTCCTGAAGGGCCAGCAAGTCGCCGGAGATGCCTCGGCCTCAGAAGAGGCGGAAACTTCGCCGGCCCAGCGCATTCAGCAGCTTCTGATGCAGCAAGCCAAGATGGTGTCGGGGGCCCGGTTGGTGGATTTCAGCTACGACCCCGGCGCTCAGCCTCCCCGGGTGGTAGCGACCTATCTGGCCAGCCAACCCTTCCACGAATCGCTGGAGAACGGGATTGCCAACCTGCTGCGGAGCGAGCTGGGTCAGGACGTAACCCTGGAAGTTCGCTACGTGGGTCCGCTGCCCGGCCGTGATCGCGGGAGGGCCTCCGGCCAGACCGTCCCCTCCGATCAATGAGGGAAACCGGTGGATTCCTGAGGGCCAGTGTTCCGCGCACCAGGTAGCTGAAATCTTTCCCTCAGTCGTGGCCGACTTGCGGGGGCGGCTGTGCCCGCAGCGTTGTCAAGGTCCGACTTGACCGAGACAGGCCGAGGAGCGTAGCCTGCTTTCCGAAAACGCCGAAAGGATTGGCGCGGGGGCTCCGAATCACCATGAGCTGCATTGACTCCTGTCGTGTGGAATTTTGGTACCAGGGGATATTTCTATGACTAGACCGATGTACTCGAAAACGTTCTGCTTGGTTTGTTTCCTGGCGTTGATTGCAGCGGGCTGTAGTGGCACCGGCGGATCAGGAGAGTCCATCGCCGGAGCAAAACTCTCTCCCGTGGTGGGGCGGTGGGATGTGAGCGTTGAAGATCCCGGCGGCGCCTATCCCTCCTGGTTCGAAATCCAGGAACAGGAGGGCGAATTGAGCGGTCGGTTCGTGGGGCGGTTCGGAAGCGCGCGCCCCATCGCCGACATCCGCTTCGACGGCGAGCAGTTGCGCTTTACCCTGCCCCCACAATACGAGCGGCAGACTGATGACCTGCTCTTTATCGGCCGCGTCGCCGATCAAGAGATCGTGGGCGAAACCTACGGTGCAAGCGGCCAGAACATTCAGTTCACCGCCCGCCGCGCACCGGCACTGGACTCCGACGCTGCGCCGGTGTGGGGCCAACCCATCCAACTGATCCGCGGCGACCTCTCCAACTGGACCCTGCGAAACCCCGAAGGGCCCAAGGGCTGGACCATCAAGGACGGTGTTTTGACCAACACGCCTCCCAGCATCGATTTGATTACCACCGACAAGTTTGGTGATTTCAAGCTCCACGTCGAATTCAACATGCCTCCGGAGAGCAACAGCGGCGTCTATCTGCGGGGCCGCTACGAAGTCCAAATTCAGGATGACTATGGCAAGGAGCCTGAGAGCCGCCGTTGCGGTGGGATTTACGGATTCCTCACGCCCACCAAGATGGCCGCCAAACCACCGGGCGAGTGGAACACCTACGACATTACGCTGATCGGCCGGCGGGTGACGGTGGTCTTGAACGGCGAAACCATAATCGACGGCGTTGAGATTCCTGGCATCACCGGCGGCGCTCTGGACAGCCGGGAAGGGGAGTCGGGTCCCCTGATGCTGCAAGGCGACCATCGCGCCATCCGCTACCGCAACCTGGTGCTGACACCGGCCCAGACCAAAAACGAGTGAGCCTGCGATGGACCGAAGAGAAGCGTTAAAATTCCTGGGAACGGCTTTGTCACTCCCGGTGCTGGCGAATCTCTCCGGGGAGGAAATCTTTTCCTTCGGGCGCGAGATGCATGCTCGCTTGCCCGAGGCCGGAGAGGGCTTGTATGTTTTCAAGACCCTCAACCCGCACCAGAACCAGACCGTAACTGTCATCACGGACTTGATACTCCCCGCAACCGACACCCCCGGCGCGGTGGCAGCCCGGGTCAACGAATTCATCGACTTGATGCTCGCGGAATGGTTCAAAGCTGAGGAGCGGGACAGCTTCCAGCAAGGGCTGGCCGAGTTGGACCGGCAGAGCCGTAGTTCCTACGGCAAACATTTCATCAACTGCAGCCACGATCAACAGGTCGAGTTATTGAAAAGCCAAGAAGAGGAAGCCATCGCCACCGCGAAGGCCAAGGAAGGCGAACAGGAGATGTCCTGGGGGCGCGTGAGCCCTCCCCGAGATCACTTTTTCCACGCCATCAAATGGCTGACCCTGTTGGGGTACTACACTTCCGAGATCGGGATGCTGGAGGAGCTGGGGTGGGAGATGATCCCCGGTTCATACTCCGGATGTAGTCACACCTGAAGCTCTATGGCAGCTAATGTTCTGTGGCAGCAGCTCGCGCGGGAATCGGGCGTTCCGTGGCAAACATAGCAAAGAAAAACATCTACGATGCGATTGTTGTAGGCTCCGGGATCAGCGGCGGCTGGGCGGCTAAGGAGCTGACGGAAAAGGGGTTGCGCACCATCGTCCTGGAAGCCGGGCGGCCCATCAACCCGGCGCAAGACTATACCGAACACGTCCCGCCGTGGGAATTGCGCCACCGAGGAAGGCTCGACCCCAAACAATCGCAGGAGCAGTTCATCCAGAAGAATTCCGGCGCCTGCGACGGCTTTGCCGGCAAATTCTTTGTCAGCGACAAAGAAAATCCCTATAGCTTCGATTCCAACCAACCCTTCCATTGGATCCGAGGGCGGCAGGTCGGCGGGCGCTCCATCACTTGGGGGCGCCAGGTCTACCGTTGGAGCGACTTGGACTTTGAAGCCAACCACCGGGAAGGGATCGCCGTTGACTGGCCCATCCGCTACCCCGACATCGCCCCCTGGTACGACTACGTGGAAGAGTTCGCCGGCATCAGCGGTCAAGCGGAACATCTTCCCCACTTACCGGACGGGAAGTTTTTGCCTGCGATGGCGATGAACTGCGCTGAGCTAGCGGTCAGAGAGGCAATCCAAAAAAAGTTCAACCGCCAGCGCCTGCTGACCATCGGGCGCACGGCCGTCCTCACCGAAAATCACAAAGGGCGATTGGCCTGTCACTATTGCGGCCCCTGCGAGCGTGGCTGCATCACGCGCTCCTATTTCAGCAGCCTGAATGCCACCCTGCCGGCAGCGGAAGCGACCGGCCGGCTGACGCTGCGTCCCCACAGCGTGGTCCACAGCGTCCTCTATGATGAAAAAAGCGATCGCGCCACCGGCGTGCGCGTCATCGACGGGCAGACGCGCGAGGAAATCGAAATCTACGGGCGCATGATTTTCCTCTGTGCTTCCGCGCTGGAATCGGTGCGCATCCTGCTGAACTCCGTCAGCCGCCGTTTCCCCCACGGGCTTGCCAACTCCAGCGGCGTGTTGGGCCGTTACGTCATGGACCACACCATGGGAGGCGGAGCGGTCGGAACCCTGCCAGGTTTGGAGGAGCACGACTATTTCAGTCAGCGGCCCAATGGCATCTACGTTCCCCGCTTTCGCAACGTCAACGACGAATTTCCCGCCTTTCAGCGCGGATATGCTTTCCAGGGCCGCGCCTTCCGCGAACGGTGGGAGCGCGGGGTGGCCCTGAAGGGCTTCGGCGCAGATTTCAAGCAATCCCTTAAAGGGTACGGCCCCTGGCGGACGGTGTTTTACGGATTCGGCGAGTGCTTGCCGCGCCACTCAAACTTTGTGGAAATCGATCCCAACCTGCGCGATCACTGGGGTATCCCTGCCCTCAAAATACAAGTAGGCTGGGGCGAGAACGAGCGGGCCATGTTGAAGGATATGTCGGACACGGCGGTGGAGTTACTGGAAGCGGCGGGGGCGCGCGACCTCACTCCCTTCATCGAGGACAACCCTCCGGGGCTGACCATCCACGAGATGGGCGGCGCCCGCATGGGCCGCGATCCCAAAACCTCCGTCCTGAACGGACACAACCAAGCCCATGACGTGAAGAACCTGTTTGTGACCGACGGCGCCTGCATGACTTCTTCGGCGTGCCAGAACCCGTCCCTCACCTACATGGCGCTCACGGCCCGCGCCTGTGACTTTGCCGTGAGGCAAATGCGAGAGGGACACATCTAGCCAGCGGGGCGGCAGCCTTGGCCGCGGGAGGTCAGCATGATTCATCGAAGAGCTTTCCTGCAGCACACCACCCTGGCGGCTTTGAGCGGGCTTTCTTTCCCGGTCAGGAGCTGGGCGGGAATCCTGTCCGCGGGGAGAAAGCTGGGCAAAATCGGTTTGCAGCTCTACACGGTGCGAGATGCGCTGAAAGAGGACTTTGAGGGCACCCTCGCTGCCGTAGCTGAGATCGGCTACCGGGAGGTGGAGTTCGCGGGCTGGTTCGGGCGCGAGCCGCGAGAAATTCGGGCGCTCCTGGATCGGCTGCACTTGGATGCGCCTGCCAGCCACATCAATACGGAGTTTTTACAAAGTGATTGGATGCAAACCATCGAACAGGCCAAGGAATTAGGAAATCGATACCTGATCTGGGCTTATCTCTCTCCCGACCAACGCCGGAGCTTGGATGACTACAAGAAATTCGCCGAGCTATTCAACCGGGTGGGAGAAGCCTGCCGCAAAGCAGGCATTCAGTTCGGCTACCACAATCACGACTTTGAATTCCAGCCGCTGTCGGGGAAGATTCCCTACCACCTTCTGCTCGAAGAGACGGATCCAGACCTGGTGAAGATGGAAATGGATCTCTACTGGATCACAAAAGCCAACCGGGATCCCCTGGAGTACTTTGAGAACTATCCGGGACGTTTCCCGCTGCTCCACGTCAAAGACATGGACGATACGCCCAAGCGTTTTTTCACTGAAGTCGGGCGCGGCATCATCGACTTCAAAAACATCTTCGCTCACGCCGCGCAGGCCGGCGCAAAACACTTCTTTGTAGAGCAGGACCGCACTCCCGGCCCTGCCCTCAAGAGCGCAAGAATCAGCTTCGACTACTTACGGCAGTTGGAATTCTGAGCGCGCCCGGCCTGCATTCCTCACGACTTCAGCCGGGGATTCCATTTTCCCTGCGCCACAGCCGGAATAAACGTCGCGAGGTCCGGGGGAGGGAATTCAATCGTGCATTCCTTTTCGGCGCTCATATAGGCGGTCATCAACAGCTCGGTTACATTCACGCCGTCGTCAAAGTTCTCGCGCGGCCGCGCGCCGGCCAGGAAGGCTTGCACCATGTGCCGGTTCTCTTCTTCGTATCCGTAGGTGCCCGCCTGGTTGGCCACCACCGGCATCAAGCCCATCTCGGCATTCTGCTTCTCGACCAGGTCTTGGCCGGCCCGCTGGGCGATTGCGCGGCTGAAAAACAATGACAAGCCGTTTTCGAGCGTGTTGATATTCATCGAGTATTCCGGCCCCAGCAACTCCATGCTCAGCCGCAATCCGGCGCCCACGTAATTCCAGGAGGTGGTGGCCTCAACCACCAGCGGCGTGCCCGCGTTGTCTTCATACTCCACCAGCACACGCGCGAAGTCTTCCGCGGGCGAGCGGGCGTAGTCCAGGCTGGGCCCGGGCATTTGGCTGAGGCGTTGGACGTACTCCGGCCGTTGCCATTTCAGGCAGGCGATCTGGGCGTTCACCTTCCGGGCTCGGAGGCTGGAGCGGGGCTGGCCCGGCTCGGTCAGCAGGAAGCGCGCCGTCTCCACCGAATGGCACATCATGTCGTTCAGCACGCCGCCACCCTGCAGGTCGCCCCGCCAGAACCAAGCGCTGTGGGGGCCGCTGTGCTCTTCCGCGGCTCTGGCCAGGTAGGGGCGGCCGGCGGCGGAAGCTCCGCGCGCCCAGAGCAGCTCCCGGCCCCGGACCACGGACGGGCAGAAGACCTGGTTCTCCAGGTAACCATCCAGCAAGTTCGCCCGTTGGACCAGCTCCAGCATCTTGTTCGCCTCGGCGACGTTGCGTCCCAAAGGCTTTTCACACGCCACCCCAATCAGCGAACCGCGCCCGGCTTCGATGGCCGCAACGATTTCTTCCAGGTTGGCGATGCGCTGGTGGTTGGGGCCGCAAATCCAGAGGCACTGGATGTTCGAATCTTCGACCATGGCGGTGATGGAAGCATAGGCGCGCGCCTCACCCACCCCCAGGTCCCGAGCCAGCCGGGCCGCTTCCTGGGCGTGCCCTGGGTTGGGACTCCAGACGCCCAGCACATCGGCGTCGCGAACCGCCACAAAGGATCGGAGATGGAATTGCGTAATGAATCCGCTGCCGACAAATCCCACCCCCAGCCGTTTTGTTTTCGCCCTGTCCACAGCTTCCTCCCACTTCTGAAAAACTTCTTCCTTGCCCCTCGACTTTACCTGGCGAGGCGTTATCATACGGGACGAAAGGTGTACCTAGCCAGTTCTTCTTAGGGGGTGGTTGCATGTCCACAAAGAGAATCTCTCGGCGCAACTTCATGCGGGTAACGGCTGGTGGCGTTGCCCTGGCCGGGGCTGCTGCCGGTTCCACGACCACCCTAGCGGCGCGCACCTTGCCG
>JACZYA010000257.1 GCA_022571295.1 Acidobacteriota bacterium
GACCCGATTCTCTTGTGATAAGCCTGCCTTGAGGGTTTCCGCGCGAGAGTTCGATGATCTTTCGTGCCCCTGCTTCATCTCCGGCTTGCAGGAGGTTGACTGCGAATTGTTCAAAAGTTCGCGGGCGTTTGGCTTGGGTTTGGCTGGCCTCAAACGACTGTTGAAACTGGGCCGCATCTTGTTCCAGTCTTGCTTCCCTCAATTCAATTTCACGCTGTCGAAACTCTTGGTTCGCTCTCAGTAAGTCGTTAACCACCTGTTGCCGACGCCGTTCCTCACCGGCTGAGAGGGCACCGCCAAAGCCAGCAGCGAACTCTGCCCCGCTGGGTGCTCTGGAGGCTGCCTGGAGGCCCGTACCGAAGTTTTGAAGGAAGTTGCCCAATAAGGCCCTGAGACGGTCGCCACGGCTCTTCTTAACAGGTGGGACTGGTTGGCCTACGGAAACTTGTCCCAGCTCAATATCCTCGCCGGTGAAAGTTCCCGTGCTGACGCCAGGGATTCCCCCACCAGGAATGACATCCACGCCGTCGTCCTCTCCGTCGAACGCCGGGGGGATGCTATCAGGACCAAAGATTGGCGCGAGTAATGGACTGTTCAAGACGCTTGGGTCAGTGAGAACCGGTGCACGCTCAAGAGCAGCGCGCCTGATCTGAAAAGGAATTTGCCTCTGCGCGCCAGGTCCAAGTGTGGCTTCGTCTAGTGCTCTTTTCAAGTCGAAGGCGCCCATCGCGTTCTCCTATGAACTGCTGTCCGTAAGCAAACTAAGATTCACCAGCATCGTTCTTTTCTGCTTGGCGTTGGGTGAGGCTAGAGCATTCGTCCACCTGGAGGAATTGCTGGAGCGATCTGATCGGCACAGTAACGCGCCGGCCAGCGCGCACAGCATGGATGCGCTTACTGTGTATTAGCCGCCGTATAGTTTTTTCGCTAATGCCGAGCAATTCGCCGGCCTGCCTAGTACCCACCGCCAATGTGTCCATGGTGCCTCGCGCCTCCTGGGGCCACCGTTGTCTATTCCAGGCCGCTTTGGGCCTCTACTTCTAGTTTACACCCGATAGCGAATAGAAAGCGAAACGGGAAGGAAAGGCGAACCCCTCAAACCCCGGCAAAGGAGCAGTCAGGCAGGGGAGCAAGTCGGTCAGACTAATGGGTATGGTGGGTGGGAGGGTCAGTGGCGCTTCTTTTCGCGCGTTCGACTCTTTTCCCCTCGCAGCTTCTTTTTTTGCGCTTTGACTGCCCGCCAACGAGCCAGCCGGTGTGACTCGCTTTACCTCCTGCTTCTGGGATAAACCGAGTAGCGAAGTTAAAGCGAAAGCTGTAGAATGTGACAGCGGATAGCCAACCGGCGACGTACCGGCTGGCGAAAAGGGGTGTGCATCCCAGCGCCCCTTCCGCTTTCCTCAAGAAATGGGACGCTACGTGGGAGGTGGCAAATGCTCAGCGAAGATGATATTCGCAAGCAACTAGACCTCGAACTTTTCGCCCAGAGGGAAATAGCGAGCGTTGCTGAGCTAGCGGGCGAGTATGAGCGCAACAGGAATCAGGTGCCGATGGCTCTCGGTGGGTTAGGGCCAGTGCGGGTAGTCAACATCTTGGAACTCGAAGTTCCAGAACAGTGGCGCGAGCGTTATTACCCTCATGGAATGCCTCAGTCTCCCACTGTCTCTCCAGAAGCGAGAAAGTCCTGGATTGATCTTGAACCAGATTTGGGGTTAGTTCGGGAGGTACTTTCTGAAGAACGCGACACGTGGCAAGAGATGGAGGCAGCGGCCATAGACCGACGCCTTGGAGATATGGACAGGAATTGGAGAGAGATGGCACAACTTTGTGGCGTGGCTGACGAACCACTAACTGTCCGAATCCTACGTGAGGAAAAACTACTTCCTGCCCTCGAAAGGTGGAGGCCCGTACTCGGTGACAAGCACTTCAGACGCCTCTGCGACATATGGACTGCACGCCTAAGCGCACGGGAGAGAGAAGTGCAGCACAAGCAGATAGCCGTCGAGGGGAAGCCGCCAGCCCTCAAAGGCCGAAAGAAGCAACTCAAGGGTTTCGAGGGGTTGCCCAAACTGCCAGACAGTGAGATTGATTGGCAAATAAGCGCTGCTGGTTTGACTGATCATCAACGCGACTGCGCCCTCTTGAAATGGAAACACTTTCGCTCGGTCTCTGAAATTGCCAGGCGTCTGGGAAAGGATCGCAGGACTGTGCAGGAACATTGCGACTCGGCCCGTGTCAAGATCGACCGTGCAATGGTTGGACAGAAGAAGCTCCGCAATGTGGCAAAGTTGAAGCCAGGACGACTTGACTAGAGACCTGCCTGAGCAGCTATATTTTGCCCCGTGTATACCCCACACTCCCCCCGCACCCTAAGAGCGTTTTTGCGCTATTTCTGAAGTAATTTCCCGCCTGTAATCAACCACTTAATACCCCGCACCCCCCGCAGTGCGGGGACTAAGGGTAGAAGCGTATGTAGGGAGGTGCTGCGTAATGCGATGCGGTGAAACCACGAAAGACGAGCGACGGGCATTTGCGCGCCAAGAGGCCGCCCGGAGGTGGGGCGTCAGTGAGAGCCTTGTGATCAAGCTGGACGCAGCAGGCAAGAGCAAGGAGGATCTCTATCTTGCCACCCTGGTACGCATTGAGAAACTCGAAACCGGCCTTGCGGAACTCGGCGAAAAGGTCCGCGAGGCCGACGAGTTTCTCGAGCGCACAGCGCCACCCAAAGAGCAACTATATGTGCTGCAAAGGGAGCGTTGAAAAGTAGGAAGAACGGTTCAGGAGCCCTTAGGACGCGCAATCCTGCAGGTTTACTCGCGCTTCTTCATAG
>JACZYA010000098.1 GCA_022571295.1 Acidobacteriota bacterium
ATTCGAGATGCGCCGGACGCACCCTCGGACCTCGGCCGCCTCCGCGTCGTGCTCAACTAGGTCGAGGAACTCCGCTGCCGCGTCCCCACTGGCAAGAAGTCATTATGGCTGTGCTCCGACCCCCGCTTCCAATCCCTCCTCCGCCGCCCGCTTGCGGACGGGCAGGCATGAACTTCCCGGAGTAGGCTTTGTGGACTGCCAATTTTGACCAGGGGTAGTCATCCAACTCCCAGCCGTCTGAGGAATACCTCAATTTCCTTCATCGTTTGCAAGTCACCATTTTACTTGGCGACCTCTATGCCTTTTCGATAGGTTCTGGCTGCCTCCTAATTCTGGTTGAGTTTTTCTAGTACCTTCCCCACTTCACGGTAGGCAGCCGAGTAGTCGGGCTTCAACTCTGTTGTTCGGCGGAACTCTTCCGCTGCCGCGACAAAGTCTCCCAGCCTCTGGTACTCCATTCCCAAGCCGTAGTGCAACACGGGATCATTCGGCTCCATTGCAATTAGTTGCTTGAATTGTTCAATTTTGCTTCCGTCGGGTACTTTCATGCTTGCTGTGCGGGTGGATCACTTCTGCTGACATGTCGCCGAGAGAGAGACCCCTTGCTCACACGCCATCCGAGGCTCGCGGTCTTTTGATGCGCTTTTTCTTTAGATGCTTTCCCTCTACTGGACGTGGACTGTTTTTGCCAGAGCAAACAGGCGACTTTGGCATAGAAGAACCAGCGCCCGTTACACCGTTCCAGATGCAGCCCGGCAGAGTCGTCGCCGGCAGTTTCCAGTATTTGCTGGCGGAGCTGCCGGCAGGAACCGGCAGCACGGTCGAAGTTCCCCAGTGAGAGCCAGTCGTCTAGCCGACGGCGGCGTTCGCGCACTTGACCATCGAGCAGCAGAAAACTGGCCCGCTCAAACAGGGCGCGAAGGTCGGTCGAGCACAGGAGGCGTGCAGGCGCACCGGCGGAGCGGAGTTGCTCCAGCCGATTCAACACCGTGCGCTGTCCGGCATCTTCGGGCGCAACCGCTTCCAGGATTGCGACGCGGCCGCCCGGCCGGGTCACGCGGAACATCTCTGCCACCACCGGGGGGAGTGCGGGAAAATTGGCCAGGGAATATCCACAGGTGACCAAGTCAAAGCAATTGGAAGGAAGGGGCAGGCGCTCGGCGTCGGCGACAGCGAAGTGGACCCCAAGGTTGTTCCGGCGACGGGCGGCACGGCGCGCCAGCAAAATCATCTTTTCTGCCAGGTCGACTGCGTACACGCGACAGCCGTAACGCCCGAGTTCAAGCGCCAGGGTTCCAGGGCCGCAGGCCAGGTCGAGCACAAGTTCGCGCGGGTTTGGCTTAATCCAAGCTACGTCCCGCCGGGTTTCGCCGCGGTAGTGGGAAAACACAAAGCACGCATAGGGAGTGGAGAGATTGTTGAAAAGGCGCTGGACGCTGGCTTTGGGCTCCGGGAGTGTCACTGGGATGATTATAGCAAAAGGGAAGGATCAGGTCGGCCCGGTGCACAATCGGTGCACTTTTTCGGGGCTGCCATCATTTGACCCCACCCGACGCTGTCGGAAACGGTCATGGAAGCGGCTGAAGTCTTCTCCCGGCAGAGCACCCACCTATGTCGTTCAAAAAAAAAGGAACTGAAGGGCGGTGCTGCGACCTCCATTTGGACCGGCACTTTCTCGCTTTCCAGCCAGAGCCTGCTCCAAGATGACAAATCTTGACAAATCTGTATAGATTATGTATTGTGTCGATGGATCGTGACAAAGCTAACGCGTTCGAGTTCTGGAGGAATGGTTAATGAGCACTCAGACAAGCAACCTGGAAGGCCTGATCAACCAAGAATACAAGTACGGGTTTGTCACCGACATCGAAGCCGACACGGTGCCCCCCGGCTTGAATGAAGATGTAGTACGACTGATCTCCGCTAAGAAGGAGGAGCCGGCGTGGCTGCTCGAGTGGCGCCTGAAAGCCCTCCACTACTGGCAGAAGATGAAGGAGCCCACCTGGGCCAACGTGCACTACCAGAAGATCGACTATCAGGCCATCAGTTACTACTCGGCTCCCAAGCAGAAGAAGGACGGGCCCAAGAGCCTGGACGAAGTTGAGCCGGAGCTGCTGCGCACCTATGAGAAGCTCGGCATTCCGCTCCACGAACAGGAGAAATTGGCCGGCGTAGCGGTGGACGCCATCTTCGACAGCGTCTCAGTGGCGACCACCTTTCGCAAGAAGCTGGAAGAGATAGGCGTCATTTTCTGCCCGTTCTCCGAAGCGGTGAAGGAGTACCCCGAACTGGTCCGCAGGTGGCTCGGGACAGTGGTGCCATACACCGACAACTTCTTTGCCACGTTGAACTCAGCCGTCTTCAGCGACGGCTCGTTCTGTTACATCCCTAAGGGTGTGCGCTGTCCGATGGAACTCTCCACCTACTTCCGCATCAACGCTGAGAACACCGGACAGTTCGAGCGCACGCTAATCATTGCCGAGGAGGGCAGCTACGTCAGCTACCTAGAAGGCTGCACAGCGCCCATGCGTGACACCAACCAACTGCACGCCGCCGTGGTGGAGCTGGTGACGCTCGACAATGCCCAGATCCGATACGCTACGGTGCAGAACTGGTACCCAGGTGACAAGGAGGGCAAGGGTGGTATCTACAACTTTGTCACTAAGCGCGGCAAGTGCCTGGGGAAGTACTCCAAGATCTCCTGGACGCAAGTGGAAACCGGCTCGGCCATCACGTGGAAGTATCCCGGCTGCATCCTCCTGGGCGACAATTCCATCGGAGAGTTCTACTCGGTCGCCCTGGCAAACAACTACCAGCAGGCCGACACCGGCACCAAGATGATCCACATCGGCAAGAACACCCGCAGCACCATTATCTCCAAGGGCATTTCCGCCGGCCATGGACAGAACACCTACCGTGGCAAGGTGGCCATCCTGAAGAGCGCCGAGGGAGCACGGAACTTCTCCCAGTGTGACTCGTTGCTGATCGGCGACAAGTGCGGTGCCCATACTTTCCCCTACCTGGAAGTGAAGAACTCCACCGCCCAGGTCGAGCACGAAGCATCCACCTCAAAGATCGGGGAGGACCAACTTTTCTACTGCCAGCAGCGAGGGCTCTCCACCGATGATGCCATCTCCATGATCATCAACGGTTTCTGCAAAGAGGTTTTCCGCGAACTGCCCATGGAGTTTGCGGTCGAGGCCCAGAAACTTCTGGGTGTAAGTCTCGAAGGCAGCGTGGGCTAATCCGGTTTCATTCATAGGAATAGGAGAAGAAAGGACGAAGTATGCTGGAAATAAAAAATCTGCATGCACGTGCTGACAACAAGGATATCCTGCGAGGGATTGACCTCAAGGTGAATGCCGGTGAGGTCCACGCCATCATGGGGCCGAACGGCTCCGGGAAGAGCACCCTGGCACAGGTCCTCGCCGGCCGCGACGTCTACAAAGTAACTGCCGGGGAAATCACCTACCAGGGCAGGAACCTGTTTGAGTTGTCGCCGGAAGAGAGGGCGCACCAAGGCATCTTTATGGCTTTTCAGTACCCGGTGGAGATCCCTGGGGTGAGCAACGTGTATTTCCTGCGAGCTGCCCTCAACTCCATTCGCAGGGCTCGTGGCCTGGCGGAACTCGATGCCATGGACTTCATGGCCGTGGCCAGGGAGAAAGCCAAGGCGTTTGGGCTTGATGAAAGTCTGCTGACGCGCTCGGTCAATCAGGGGTTTTCGGGCGGCGAGAAGAAGCGCAACGAGGTCTTCCAGATGGCGGTGCTGGAACCTACGCTGGCCATCTTGGACGAAACCGATTCCGGCTTGGACATCGATGCCTTGAAGATTGTGGCCGACGGCGTCAATGCCTTGCGGAGCCCCGACCGGGCCATCATTCTCGTAACCCACTACCAGCGGCTGCTGAACTACATCATCCCCGACTACGTGCACATCCTCATCAACGGGAAAATCGTCAAGGTGGGTAAGAAAGACCTTGCCCTGGAGTTGGAGCAGAGGGGCTATGCTTGGGTCGGCGAAGCCGTCGCCAGTGCCTGAGCCTGCCAGGGCCGACATGGAGAGCTTACTGTTGAAAAGCGTGTCGAAACAGGAAGAAACCTACTTGGATCAGTTCAGGCAGGGCCAGAAGGAGCTTGCAGGCTGGGGGCACCCTTGGCTGGACCAGGTTCGGCGGGAAGCCATGGCGCGTTTTTCCGGGTTGGGCTTTCCCACAACCCACCGCGAAGAGTGGAAGTACACCAACGTCGCCCCTCTCGCCAGGATTCCCTTCCGGCCCGCCGGCTTCGTGCTGAATGGGTTAACACAAGAAAAGCTTTCCCGTTTCCTCCTATCCGACCCTGGGAGTAGCTGCCTTGTGTTTGTGAACGGACATTGGTGCCCGGGGTTCTCCTCCCTGGAAGAGCTCCCGCAAGGCGTCTATGCAGGCAGCCTGGCAGACATCCTTGAAAACAACCCTACACGGGTGGAGGAACACCTGGCGCGCTATGCTGCTTTTCAGGAGCACGCCTTTGTGGCCCTCAACACCGCTTTCCTGAATGACGGCGCCTTTATCGAAATTTCCCCCGGGTTGGTCTTAGACAAGCCCATTCACCTTCTCTTCATTTCCACCGTAAGCGACACAGCCACCGTCACGCATCCACGGAACTTGATCCTAGCTGGGCCAAGCACGCAGGCGACCATCTTCGAGAGCTATGTCAGTTTGGAAGACGGCGTGTACATGACCAATGCCGTGACTGAGGTCGTCGTCGGCGAAAACGCTGTGATTACGCATTGCAAGCTGCAGGAGGAAAGCCGCCAAGCTTTTCATATTGCCACCCTGCAGGTGCAGCAGGCCCGCAACAGCACCTTCGCCTCCCATTCCATCTCGTTGGGGGGAGGCTTGGTTCGCAATGAAATCAATGCTGTTCTGGGAGGAGAGGGAATTCATTGCGAATTGAATGGACTCTATGCGGTCAACGGAAGTCAGCACGTTGACAACCACACCTTGGTCGATCACGCCCAACCTCACTGCACCAGTCATGAGCTCTACAAGGGCATCCTAGACGACAAAGCCAGCGGGGTGTTTAACGGCTCGATCGTGGTTCGACAGGATGCCCAGAAGACCGACGCCATCCAGCGCAACAAGAACCTGCTCTTGTCCAAGGATGCTCTGATTAACACCAAGCCGCAGCTCGATATTCTGGCCGACGATGTAAGGTGTACCCATGGCGCCACGGTGGGTCAAGTGGATCAGGAGGCAGTTTTCTACCTGCGTTCTCGGGGCATCGACGAGGAAGCAGCCCGCCGAGTGCTGATCCACGGGTTTGCCCGCGAAATCATCGAGCGCATCAAAGTGGAAGCCCTCGTGACTTTGCTGGAAGAACGTCTCTCGGCCCACTTATCCACATACCACAAGACCAGGGAGAGGGTATGAGCAGCGTGCAAAACATGGCTGTTCCGGCGCGGCTGAAGCCGCCCTCCTCGGCCCTCGACGTAAACGCCGTTCGGGGGGACTTCCCGCTCTTGCGGCAGCGGGTTCATGGCAGGCCGCTCGTCTACCTCGACAACGCCGCCACCAGCCAAAAGCCGCAGGCCGTGATCGAGGCCATGAAGCGCTTCTACACCGAGGAATGTTCCAACGTGCATCGCGGCGTGCACGAATTAAGCGAACGGGCTACCCGCGCCTACGAAGCCGCGCGTGAGAAAGTGCGCGCCTTCATCAACGCCCGCGAGGCCCGGGAAATCATTTTCGTTCGCGGCACCACCGAGGCCATCAACCTAGTGGCACAGAGTTACGGCCGCACTCAGGTCAAGGCGGGCGATGAAATCCTCATCACCGCCATGGAGCACCACTCCAACATTGTTCCCTGGCAGATCCTCTGCCAGGAGAAGGGCGCGTGCCTGCGCGTGGCGCCCATCAACGACGCCGGTGAGCTTCTGCTGGACGAGTTCGAGAAGCTGCTCACTTCCCGCACGCGGCTGGTGGCCGCGACACATGTTTCGAACGCCCTGGGCACCATCAACCCAGTCCAGCAGATCGTCGAGAAGGCCCACCAACGCAACGTGCCGGTGCTGCTCGACGGCGCCCAGGCAGCCCCGCACCTGCGGATTGACGTGCAGACGCTCGATTGCGACTTTTATACCTTCTCCGGCCATAAAACCTTTGGTCCGACCGGCATCGGCGTGCTCTACGGCAAGGCGCAGTGGCTCGAGGCGATGCCACCCTACCAGGGCGGTGGCGAGATGATTAGCTCAGTCACCTTCGAGAAGACCACCTACAACGTCATTCCGCACAAGTTCGAGGCGGGGACGCCTAATATCGCCGGTACCATCGGGCTGGGCGTAGCACTCGACTACCTCAACCAGATCGGCTTCGAGCGCATCGTTGCGTACGAGCACGAGCTTCTGCTCTACGGGACCGAAGCGCTATCCCAGGTGCCGGGGCTGCAGCTGATCGGCACCGCCAAGGAGAAGGCCGCGATTCTTTCCTTCGTGCTGGAAGGGATTCACCCCCATGACGTGGGCACCATCCTCGACCGTGAGGGCATTGCTGTTCGCACCGGCCACCACTGCGCCCAGCCGGTGATGGATCGATTCGGGGTGTCGGCGACCAGCCGCGCCTCGCTCGTCTTCTACAACACCCGGGAAGAAATCGATGCCTTAGTGGCCGGCCTGCACAAGGTAAGAGAGGTGTTCGGCACATGAATGAATTGCGGGAACTCTACCAGGAGCTCATCATCGACCACAGCAAGCGGCCGCGCAATTTCCATCCCCTGCCCGACCCTGAGCACAGAGCCGACGGCTACAACCCGCTGTGTGGTGACAAAGTCACCGTCTATCTGAACACCGAGGACGGCCGGGTTCAGGACATCAGTTTTCAGGGCTCAGGGTGCGCTATCTCTACTGCTTCGGCCTCGATTATGACCGAGACCTTGAAGGGCAGGAGCCGGGATGAAGTGGCAGCTATCTTCAAAAAATTCCACCGTTTGCTGACGCAAGACGAGACGGGCACCGACAGCAATACCGAACTGGGCAAGCTAGTGGTTTTTTCTGGCGTGCATGAGTTCCCCCTGCGGGTGAAGTGCGCCAGCTTGCCCTGGCACACGATGAACGCGGCGCTGGAACGCAAGTCCAAGACCATCTCTACGGAGTAGAGCGCATGAATAAGATTGTCCAATTGGGGCAAGTGCCCGCGGGCGATCCGAGCGGAGCGGCAGAGGTCAAGCGCAACGCCAGCGAACTCATCAAGGCCAAGGAATTGGTCACGCTCAACCGCGAGTGCGATGCCATCCAGATCCCGAGCGGCGAGAAGATGATGCTGCCCGCCGGCACCCAGGTGAGAATCATGCAATCGCTAGGTGGGACCTACACCGTCACCACCAACCTGGGTTCTATGGTTCGCATTGCCGCCCAGGACGCCGATGCGCTCGGGCTGGAAACGCCGCCGGAGGCAACACCAGAACCGTCCGTGGCTGGCGAAGAGGACACGGAGAAGCTGGTTTGGAAGCAATTGAAAACCTGTTTCGACCCCGAGATTCCGGTCAATATCGTGGATCTCGGCTTGGTCTACGGCTGCCAGCTTGTCCCCCTGCCCGAGGGCGGAAAGAAAGCCGAGGTGAAGTTCACCCTAACCGCACCAGGCTGCGGCATGGGCGACGTGCTGAAGAAGGACATCGAACACAAGGTGCTGAGCGTCCTGGGCATACAGGAGGTCGAAGTCGAAGTGGTCTTGGACCCGCCCTGGGATGCGAGCAAGATGTCAGAGGCGGCCAAGCTGCAACTGGGGATGCTTTGAGAGGAGTGAATTGGTTGACTCCGAGGGAGGTTGAGGAATGAAATTCAGCTCCCAAGAAGAATACGGGCTCCGTTGCCTGCTCTGCCTCGCGCGTGAGCGAGAGGGGGGTGGCTTGGCCATCCCCGCCATCAGCCAAGCGGAGGGAATCTCAACCACCTATGTGGCCAAGCTGATGCGGATTCTTCGCCGGGGCGGGTTCGTCAAAAGCGCCCGTGGCAAAATCGGAGGCTATACCCTTTCCCGCCCACCGGATCAGATCGTTGTTGGAGAAGTGCTCGCCCTCCTGGGCGGCCGTTTGTTTGAACCAGAATTTTGCGATGATCATGCGGGTGACCTGGAGGTCTGCACAAACTCAACAGATTGTTCCCTTCGCTCTCTATGGCGCGCGGTGCAGTTCGTAGTGGATCAGGTTTTGAGGAAGACAACCTTGCAAGATCTGCTTCGCAACGAACAAAAAATGACTTTTTGGGTTAGCGGACTCCTGAATTTGTCCGGAGAGCCAAATCTTAAGCAGCTCTTCAAGCCTCTCTAATGCTGGCTCGGTAAACCTCGCCGGAACTTGGGGTCTCTTTTTGGGCGTCTGGAGAAGGCTCATCCAGTCCCCGTGTGTTCCCTCGACAAATGGGACCGCCACCAGGTAGTGCAGCGGTTTGCAGCCTCGCTCCGAGGCCAAGAATTCGTTGAGGAGCCTGTCTAGGAAGTCTCCCTAGGGTGAGAAAGATTCTCCGCAACTGCAACCTTTGGTGGCATTGGGGTTCTGGAAGACGAACCGCTGCTGCATCAGGTTGCTTTCGTAGTCGACCACCATCCCGGCCAGATAAATTAAGCTTTTGGGGTCCACAAAGACGCGTGCCCCTTCGAACTCGAACACTTTGTCGCGAGGGGTAGGCTGTTTGTCGAAGTGCACTGCATACGTCAACCCGGAGCAACCACCACCTTGAACGGCCAGGCGCAGTCCGCCGGTGGCCGGGAGTTTCCCCTCGCTGATCAGTTTGCGAACTCGGTCTGCGGCGCGCTCGCTCAGGTGGATCTTTGGTTCAGCCATCGTTCCTCATACCTTTTATTTCGGACGGCGCTGTCTCTCTCCCTAGTCGCCAGACCTCATCGCAGCCACGTAGCCGCCGTGGAGTGATCGGGCGCTTGGTCGCCATAGCTTTTCGATTGCCCTATCCTTCCCTAAGTAGTATACCTGTGGATCATATAAGAATCAATCTACGCACAAAAAAGCGATCCGCCTCAACTACAGGCTGCTCAAGTTACTGCCCTTCATGCCCGGCTCCCATCAGCAACTGAAATCGGCCTTGAGCTAGCTACACCCTGGACGTTGCGATTCGGGGATCGGTCCCTCATACTTCTCCATCGTGCCTCCGCAGCGGGAGCAGGGTGGGAGCAGTTGGCCTTTCTTCAAGCTCATGAAATGCCCACATTTGTCACATTTGTAGGTAGAGTCCTCTGAGACCATCGTTAGTGGCATGGCAGTTATCTCCGTCCTCGCATGAATATCTGGCCAAGATGTCCGATAAACTGCGCTGAGGCCAGTCGTCCTTCTGCTTCATGACTAGCCAGCTGGCTTCTTTGTCATCTTATAGCGCAGGGATAGGGCCAACGCAGTTTGATGCGAAGCTCGCCGAGAGGACGCTTTGCCCGGCCGTGATGTCCGGTCATCACCTATCCTCCCCTCGTATGCATTTCAAGGTGGGGATCCTTTCTAAGCTCATCTATGGGGACCAATACTCCTCTGAAGTTAAGTTCTTTTCGCTCTTCCGCACCGCGATCCCTGCGCTTCGTCCATGCGGACATGATGTTCGACTTGATCTCTTGTTTCGAGGTGCCGCTCCGTAGGACTTTTCTAAGATCTGTCCCGTTTTGTGCGTATAGGCACAAGTACCACATTCCATCTGCCGTGAGTCGACTCCGGTCACAGGTCTTGCAGAACGGAGAGGTTGTGGAAGCGATGACACCGAAAATCGTCCCGTCTCGGAGGACGAACCGCTCCGCTGGCGCCGTGCTGACCTCACTAAGGCGCTCGATGCGACCATACCGCCGGTTCAACACATTAAGAATGTCAGCCCGCGAGAAGACCTTGTCCATTGACCACTGCGTCGCCCCACCTACGTCCATGTACTCGATGAAACGCACCTCAGCGCCAACTCGCTTCCCATACTCCAACAGATCGACGAGTTCGTCATCGTTGGTCCCGCGCATGACAACGGTATCGATCTTCAATCCTGTGAAGCCCACCTGTCGAACCGTCGAAGAGGCCTGCCAAAGGTGTCAGGTTGGAGATGCTGTTCAGTAAAGGGTTTTGTGTGTGCGAACGTCGTGCCCTCCATAAAAAACCACTCCTGGACTATCTTAAGCTTGAGACGTGCCCGCAGGCAAGTCAACGCGCCGCCACTCCGGGAAGTTCACGCGGCGGAGGAGGGAGTGGAAGCGGGGGGTACGTACAGCAGCTCCGGCATTGGTTTCTGGACGCCAAAAAAGTTCCTTGGTGCTTGTTTCGAAATCATGCAGGAAGCCTTCTTGCGCTAGGATAGGGCACTCTTATTCTTCTAGTTTTCTTCAAAGATTACTTTGTGTGTCAAAAGGAAATGGTTTTGGCACGGTCGCACTGCCCTGGCGCGACAGCTTGGGGCGGTGTAGCCCGCCTGCGCGTTGACTTGCCTGCGGGCGCGGCCTAAGATGGCAGGCACATCGCCTCGCTGAAGCTGAAATGAGACATAGCAAGGCACGCTGGCTGCTGGCGACAGTATTGTGTCTATTCCTCTGGCCCGCAGCCGCTTCCGCCCACGACACGCAGTGGGAGAAAACCATGGCCGCTGCCGTAAAGGCTTACGAGGAGGGGTGCTACGCCGAAGCCGAGAAACTCCTCTTGGCCGCCCTCAAGCAGGCAGAAAAGCTCGGGCCGAACGATCTGCGTCTGACCGCCAGACTCAACAACTTGGCGGAGGTTTACCGCTTGCAAGGCAAGTATGCCCAGGCCGAGCCGCTTTACCAGCGGGCCATCGCAATTGACGAGAAAGTCCTAGGGCCGGACTACGCCAACCTAGCCACCAGCCTCAACAACCTGGCCGAGCTCTACCGCGCCCAGGGCAAATACACCGAGGCCGAACCGCTATTGAAGCGGGCGCTAGCGATCTGGGAGAAGACGCTGGGACCGGAGCACCCAAACGTAGCCACTAGCCTAAACAACCTGGCGGTGCTCTACAAAACCCAGGGTAACTACGCCCAGGCCGAGCCACTCTACCAACACTCCCTGGCGATAGTAGAGAAGGCCCTGGGGCCGGACCACCCCAACGTAGCCGCCAGCCTCAACAACCTGGCCGAGCTCTACCGCGCCCAGGGCAAATACACCGAGGCCGAACCGCTCTACCAACGCTCCCTGGCGATAGTAGAGAAGGCCCT
>JACZYA010000258.1 GCA_022571295.1 Acidobacteriota bacterium
TGGGATGGTTCAGAGAAGCTAGCACCTGCGCTTCCCGGCTGAAGCGCGCCATGCGCTGCGCGTCATTCGCAAAGGCTTCAGGGAGAATCTTCAGCGCCACGTCGCGGTTGAGCTTGGTGTCGGTGGCGCGATAGACCTCGCCCATCCCGCCCGCGCCCAGCTTCTCGGTGACGTTGTAATGCGAAATTTTCCTGCCGATCAAAGGAGAAACGCCCCCTCCACCGACGACAGATGGCCGCAATCTTAGGCCGCGCCCGCACTCAAGTCAACGCGATCGTCCGCAGGCTGAATCGCCCCGTGGGCACTGCTACGCGGCCTGGTGCGGAAAAGAACGCTCTCGCTCAGGTGCGGAAGAGGACCGACTCGCGCTGGAATTGTCGCACGGCCACGAAGAGGGCGGCGGCGGCATAGACGCAAGTCGAAGCGAAGATCAAACCAATCAGTTCCCAGGGATAGTTGCCGGTCAGAATTTCCTTCGACACCAAGCTGACATTCAAGATAGGA
Source organism: Acidobacteriota bacterium (assembly GCA_022571295.1). Taxonomy (GTDB): domain Bacteria; phylum Acidobacteriota; class Terriglobia; order Acidiferrales; family 2-02-FULL-67-57; genus JACZYA01. The sequence continues at coordinate 505 of JACZYA010000258.1, forward strand.
ATCAGCGCCAGCTTGGCGTTCAGCTCCACCCCTGGCAGCATGGCCGCAATTGCGGGCAGAATTGCCACAATCATCAGCGGTTGCAGGTAGCTCTGCGCTTCTTTGTAACTGCGGGCCAGCAGCGCCAGTGCCAGCAGCGCCGCCGAGAACAGCACCGCCAACGGCAGCACCATCAGGAAAACCATCGCCACGCCCTTGGCGCTGATGACGAAGGGCAGGCCGGCGCGGCTCATTCGCTGCGTGAATTCTGCGGCAGCCGAAAGCGTGACCGCAAACGAACCCAGCGACAGGGCGGCGGTGGTGAGGGAGGCGGTCAGCACCATCAGAAATTTTCCCAGCACCAGCTCGGTGCGCCCGACCGGGCTGGCCAGGATGGTCTCGATGGTGCCGCGCTCTTTTTCGCCGGCGGAGAGGTCGATGGCCGGGTACATGGCGCCGGTGAGGCAGAGGATAATGATGAAGTAAGGAAGCAGCCCGCCCAGCACATTGCCGCCGACCTTTTCCGGCGAGGCGACGTTCTCTTCCTTGCTTTCGAACGGTTCCAGCACGTCGGGCGAGAGGCCGCGACCGGCCAGGCGTGCCTCCACCAACTGATCGCGGTAGGCGCGCAGGATTCGTTGCAGGTCGCGGAGAGCGAATTGGGAGCGCATCTCGCCGGTGTAGTAATAGAGCTTGACTGTGGGGCGTTCGCGCGAATCGGGCGAGCCGACATTGGTTTGGAGAGCCTCTTCGAATTGCGGCGGGAACTCGACTGCAACGCGGAGTTTCTTGTCGTTGATGCGGGCCACGTAGTCTTCGGCCGGCGGCACGACCTCAAAGCCGTCCTGCTTGCGAATGGTCGCGGCCAGGGTGGGCGCGTGTTCAGCGCCGAGAATCATGATGGCGGAGGCTTCTTGCCGGGCTTTCTGGACTAGCTTGGCGGCCAGCGCGCCGAAGCCGATGGTCAGCACCGGGAAGAGCAGGAGGGGAACGACGATCATGGAGATTAAAGTGCGGCGGTCGCGCAGCGTGTCGAGCAGCTCTTTGCGATAGACGATAACGACTTGAGAAAATTTCATGCGTTTCCCTCGGGGCCTACTCCTCGAGGCGAGCCTTCCACCATGCGCACAAAGATTTCTTCCAGGTCGTCGAGGCCGCTGCGCGCGCGGAGTTCGGACAGGGTGCCCTCGGCCAGCAGCTTGCCGTTGTGGATGATGGCGATGGTGTCGCAGAGTTTTTCGGCCTCGCTCATGACGTGGGTGGAGAAGATGACGGTCTTGCCGCGGTCGCGGCAGTCGCGGATGAAACCGACGATGGTGCGGGCGGCCATCACGTCCAGACCCACGGTGGGCTCGTCGAAAATCATCACCGGCGGGTCGTGCACCAGGGTGCGGGCGATGGAAACTTTTTGCTTCATGCCGGTGGAGAGCTTGTCGCAGCGGCGGTCGGCAAAGTCGCTGATTCCGAGCAGCGCGAACAGTTCATCGGTGCGCCGCCGGAGCGCGCCGCCATTGAGTCCGTTGAGCCGCCCGAAGTATTCCACCAGCTCGCGCGCAGTCAGCCGCCCGTAGAGCGCGGTGGCGGTGGAGAGGAAACCGATCTTGGTGCGGACCTGCTCCGGCTGCTCGGTGATGTCGAAGCCGGCTACGCGGGCGCTGCCGTCGGTGGGCTGGAGGATGGTGGCCAGCATCCGCAGGGTGGTGGTCTTGCCGGCGCCGTTGGCTCCCAGCAGGCCGTAGATTTGGCCCGGCTGGCAGCGAAAGCTGATCCCGTCCACGGCCCGAATCTGGCCGCGCTTCTTGTCGCGGAAAACTTTGGTCAGGTTGTGCGTTTCAATCATGGGCCGCTACACATTACATCTATATATGCAGCGACGCTATTTATTGCTTGGAAGAGACCTCAAGCGCAAGCCGTTGGATCGCAGCTCGTGGGCTGAACCATGCAGATGTGCTGAAAAATTGGTGGGGCGGACATTCTTGTCTGCCTCTCCCGGTTCTTGAACGCTTCGGGTAGCGGCGAAGAAGGTGGAGCCTTCTTCGTCGGTTTGTCCATGACCGCTGAGGTCCTCAGGGGCTAAAGCCCTTTTCGGGAGCACAAAGCAAATCGGCAGGGTTAAAACCCTGCCCCGCCGAAAGACGCAGGGCGGGGGGACTAATTGATGGACTGTCGCAACCACATGGTTTTGGCCGCTACCTGCCCGAGGAGTGCGTGATGTCGTTCAGAATGATGGGTGACACTTGGTAGAGTGTCACCATGCAAATCATCTCAAAAAGACTACCCCGCCCGTACGGGCGGGCCGGAGTGGAACTGAGCCGGGCCGCTCGCGTCCGGGTGC
>JACZYA010000011.1 GCA_022571295.1 Acidobacteriota bacterium
CGGAGAGCCGCAGCGGACTGCACAGGCGATCTTGGGACATAGGGACAGCAGGACTACGGACAAGTACATCCACTCCGTTCCTGAATCAGAGCGGAGGGCGATGGACAAGGTTGCGGAGTTGTTGTTCCCAAGTGTTCCCAACTTCGGGAAACGGGAAAACGGGAGTAAGCATCTACCCAATTAGTATGAACAGGTTACGGCAAACCCGGCACCCCGCCGATAGGCTGAGAAAGTTATCCCCCAGATTAGAGTGGGGCAGACAGTCTTGCCTGCCCCACTGGAATCAGCTTGGAAGAGGTGCCTGCCTACGGCAGGCAGGCGCAGGCAGGCTCAGCACCCGCATGCACTCTTCTTGGAGTTTCTTTAGCTTACTCGTCCTCGTTCTTTATTGCCTCGCCACGAACAACGCGCAAGCCGCGATAGGCCTCACCGGCTTCCACCCGACGGTTCTTGGGATCAGCCGGCTGGTCGGCGCTGCCGCCCATCAGCATCCCGCTCCCATCCGCGCCAATGCACCACTCGGCCACGTTGCCGCCTAGGTCGAAGACCAGTTCTTCTGTGCCGCGTCCCTTGAATTGCCCCGCCGCGCGCAGCAGCGGCGCATCACCTTCTAGTTTGGCAATCTTCTTCGCCAGCTGTTCGGCGTCGTCTGGGTTGGGCGCGTAGCCCGCCCAATGGTCGAGTGTGTTCTCGTTGCCGCGGGTTGATTCGTAGATGGCTCTGACCTCGCCCTCGTTCGGGATGCGGTAGGTTTCGCCCGTGAGTTGTGAGAGCCATGCCGCGTAAGCCTGTGCTTGCTCGAAGCTGATGCCATTGGCCGGGAAGTTCTCCGTGCCGGCATCGAAGCGATACTTGCGGTCAAAGGCGGCGTACTGCGCGCGCGTCACTTCAAAGCGCCCAATGAGGGCGTCCTTGTGCTCCACCACTTCTGGCACCAGCTTCTTTCTTACCTGTACGCCGTAGTTGTTTCCGATTTTCTGAATGCGCGCGCTCTTCAGAGCAACGTCGAGCGGCGAGCCTTCTTTGAACGCCTCGTTTGGCTCTTTGTAAGTTCCGAACAGGTAGCGGTCGAACCACGCCAGGTCTTCCTCCAGCTTACGCTTCTGGTGCTGGTACTTGCGCAGCCCGTGCGGCTCGCCCGGGAAGACCAGGAACTTCACCGGCGTCTCGGTCGCCTGCTGCATCACGCGGAAGTGCGACCAGCTCTGACTGGGCGGCACATTCACATCCTCCGTCCCGGTGTAGATGATGGTGGGCGTGGTGACGTCCTTCAGCCGGAAGTAGGGCGACTTCTTGATGTAGAACTCCGGATTTTCGTAGGGCGCCATGCCGAAGTAGTAGTTGTCGAACGAGGCGCCGAATATGACGTTGCCCCAGTCGCTGATCCACTCCACGTCGCCCGCGCCCGCCGAGGCCACCTTGTAGCGCCGGCTGCGCGTAATCAGCTCCGTGGTCAGGATGGCGCCGTTTGACCAACCCATCGTGCCGAGCTTGTCCGGGTCCACCAGCCCGCGCTCGATCAGGTAGTCCACACCGTTTTCAATATCCACCCGCTCCAGGTCGTAGTAGTTGCCGCAGCAAATGGATTCCACCCACTCCAGTCCGTAGTTGCCGCTGCCGTGGTAGTTGACCTTCAGGACAAACGCGCCCCGCTGCGCCAGCAGAATCTTCGGCGTGCTGTAGCTTTGGCTCCAAGCGTCCAGGTCCGTGCCCGACGGTCCGCCGTGGATGGAAAGCATCAGCGGATACTTCTTGCCTTCTTCGTAGTTCAGCGGGTAGTGGAGGACGCCCTCGACTTTGTCGTCGCGCGCACCCTTCCAGTGCACGATCTCGGTCCGGTAGAGAGGCTTGCCTTTGAAGTTTGGGTTCAGGCCGGTCAACTGCTCCGCGTTCTCAATGGTCGTGCCGTTGAGCTGCGCCCGGTACCACTGCGTCGGCTGGCTGGCGGTCGAGTGGTTGTACACCAGCGTCCGCCCGTCCTTCCCCAGCGCCCAGCTGAAGATGTTTTTTTCGTGCTCGCCCGTGACCACAGCCATCGTCCAAGATCCGCCATTCTTGGTGTAGCGCGCCGGTCGGAAGCGCACCCCGTCGGCCATCAGCGCCAGGAAGCCGTCCTCGGTGGTGCGCACGCTGCCGCCGAAGCCGCCCAGTCCGTTCTCCCATTGGAGGTTCACCTGCTGCATTTCCCCGCTCGCCAGGTCGTAGTAGTAGAGAAGCTCGATGCTGGCGGTGAAGTAGTGCGGGTCGCTGGAGTACTCGGACGTGAAGTAGAAGCCGTTCGAGTCTTTGGCCCATTCTAATCCTCTCACCAGCAGGCGCCGGTCGGCGGCAATCTGTTTCATCTCGCCGCTTTCGAGGTTGGTCAGGAAAACCACCGGCGGAACCTTGTGGTCAAACACAAAGTGGAGGCTGCGCTCGTGCCGCGTCACCGCCCATTGGCCGTCGGGCGAGACCGCCAAGCCTTGAATCCAGTCGTCGTTTTCGGTCACTCGCGTGACCTTCTTGTTCTTTACCTTTAGCAGGAAGATGCGCACCGGCGGTTCGTGCTGCTCGTCATCTATTACCCTGGAGGTATCTTTCTCTTTCTTGAGGTTGCGCTCGTACAGCGTCGCGTCTTCCTGTGCGATGAAGACAATGGTGTCCTTGTCTTTCCACTCGAAGCCCCGGATGCCGCGTTCAAACTCGGTCAGGTACCAGGGCTCGCCGCCCTGGGGGTTGATGAGCCAGAGCTGCGTCCTCGATGCGCCTTCCTTCTTCTTCGGCAGCGGCCGCGAACTGAGGAAGGCAATCAACCGCCCGTCGGGCGACCAGCGCGGACTGCGGTAGGTGTCGGTCCCGCGCGTCAGTTGGATTTCCTCTTTCTCGGTCAAGCTGCTCAGGAACAGGTTGGAGATCCGCCCGCCCTTGTCTTTGTCCATCCGCGTCTTCACCCACACCGCCCACTGGCCGTCGGGTGAAACCCGGAATTGGCCTGCGCTTTCAGCCAACAGCACGTCCTCCACCGTCCACTCGCTTTTCTTCTCCGCCGCCAGGCTCCAGGTGAAGCACACCAGGGCAAGAGCTACCACGCCAATCTTCCACGCACGATTCATGATCGTCTCCTTTTCTCTTTATCCCGTGGTCACGGGATTCATCTTCAAGCTTTGTCTCTGAACAGCAAGCGGTCCAGCGAGAAGGTGCCCGCTCCTGTCGTCAACAACAAGAATGCAACCACTGCCAGCAGCAGCGGGTATTCGTCTCGACTGCTGCCCAGGAAGCCCAGCACGCCCCGCTCAGCCGCTTTCCAGTGCACTTGCAGGAAGGCAATGAACATCTCTCCGGAAATGAAAAAAGCCGCGAAGCGGGTGAACAACCCCAAGATTAGGAGCAGCCCGCCGAAAGTTTCCACCGCGCCGACGACATAGACGGTCCAGGCCGGGAACCCCATCTGCGGAAAGCGCTCCAAGAAAGGCGCGCTGTTCAGCAGCTTTGGATAGCCGTGGGTAATCATCGCCGCGCCCATCACAGCCCGGACCAGCAACAACCCCACAGGTTTCAGGCTCGTGAGTTTTGCCAGCACAGTTCCTCCTTTCACTCCGTTATCTTACTGCCGTCTGTTTTCTCAGGTCTGTGACCAGCGTCGCCGCACCCGCACACCGCGCCGGCGCAGTTCCCGCAGGAATTCCTCTGCCGGTACGGCCTGTTCCAGCGTGTGGACGCCCGGTGGAATTTCGCCCCGCGCCAGAAGCTGCACCGCAATCGAGGTCGGGAAAGCAGTGGTTCGCATCATGGCGGTCAGGCCGCTCCGCCGGTCGTAGGTATCGCGCATTTCATAGATCAGCTGGCGGCGCCCGCGCGGGGTTTGCCCCTCCAGCACAGCTCGCACCAGCACGATGTCCGGTTCGTTGGATCCCAGCGACTGCTCCAACAACCGCACCAGCACCTGCCGCGGACTTACGCTTCCCCCGCCCACCCGGACAGTCTCTGAGGAGAACAAGCCGAGCGCGCGTAGCACGCGGATTTTCTCGCAGTGCCCCCGGTACCGTATGGTTTTCTCGTGCAGCTCCCGGACCTGCCGAAACGTGCGCGGCAGCGTGGAGCTTCCGCCCGAGGTGTAGAAAGCCTCCAGCGGCGGCAAGCCTCGGAAGCGAATGGCCTCAAGCCCTGTCAGCGGCTCCACCTGCCGCCGTCGTCCGCCGGTGATGATTTCCACCGGCGCGGCGTACTCGTTGATTAGTCCTTCCGGCGAAAAATAAAGAGCATAGTCCAGGGGCGGTCGCGGCCGCTGCGGCAGGCCGCCCACGCAGATGTGAATCCGTTCCAGGCGAGTAAAAGCCATCGCTCCGTGCGCCACCAGCACTGAGCTCAACCCCGGCGCCAACCCGCAGTCGGGCAGCAGAGCGACCCCTCGGCGGCGCGCCACTTGGTGCAATTGTTGCTGGGCGTCGCGCACTTCGTGGCTGCCTCCCAAGTCGCAGAACGGAACACCGGCGCGGATGGCGGCGCGCGCCAGAGCCAGGTTCTGCCGGTAGGGCAGGGCACTCGTCACGGCGTCGTAGCGCCCCAGAAGCCGGGCCACAGCTTTTCCATTGGTAGAGTCTAGATGGTGCACGGCTAGGCGGCGCGCGCTGCTGTGCCGGGCGACGCGCGCCAGCGCTCCCCGGTTCTTGTCGGCCACGCCCACCTGCGCCACACCCCGGCTGCGCAGCAAGTCGTACACGATAGCGGCGCCGATGCGGCCCGCCCCCAAGACCAGAATGCGTGTACCCCTCTTTTGCATGGCGATGCTGAGTTTATAGTAGAATTCATTGGCAGCGAAAGTCCCACCAGTGCTCGTGTGTGAGGAAAAGTGATGGCAGCAGAAATCCAGCGCATTGGAGTTTGCACCGGCGGCGGTGACTGTCCGGGCTTGAACGCCGTCATTCGCGGTGTGGTCAAGACCGCCCTGCTTCGCTACCACTGGCAGGTGACTGGCATCCAGGACGGCTTCGACGGCCTCATCTGGCCGGAAAAATCCCAGGAGCTTGGTCACGACCACGTCCGCGGCATCCTGACGCGCGGCGGCACCATCCTGGGTACTACCAATCGCGGCAACCCCTTCGCCTACGAGCTGGTCGAAAACGGCCACAAAGTGGTGAAGGATTTCTCCCAGCGCTGTCTGGAGAACGCAAAGAAAATCGGGCTGGACGCGCTGGTGGTGATCGGCGGCGACGGCACGCTCAACATCGCCAATGAGTTCTACCGGCTCGGCCTGCCGGTGGTGGGTGTCCCGAAAACAATCGACAACGACCTCTCCGTCACCGAGATCACTTTTGGGTTCACGACTGCGCTCCAGACCGCCACCGAAGCCATTGACAAAATTCAGACCACCGCCGAGAGCCATCATCGCGTGATGATCGTGGAGGTGATGGGGCGGGACGCCGGCTGGATTGCGCTCGAAGCCGGGCTGGCGGGCGACGCCGACATCATCCTGATTCCCGAAATTCCTTTCACGGTGGAGAAAGTTTGCGAGAAGATCGAGGAGCGCGAGCGCTTGGGCCGCAAGTTCAGCATCGTGGTCGTGGCCGAAGGGGCCAAGTTCCCACCCCGGGACGCTGAGGGCAAGCCCATTCCTCCGGCTGAGCCCGGTCAGGTAGGAAACACCCTGGCGTTTTCCATCCGCCAACACACTCAGAAAGACGTGCGCGTGACTGTTCTGGGGCATCTCCAGCGAGGCGGTACGCCCTTGGCTTTTGATCGCTTGCTCAGCTTGCGCTTCGGCGTCGCGGCCGTGGACCTCATCGCCAAGGGAGAATTTGGCCGCATGGTCTGTCTCCGCTGCGACAAGATTCAAACCACCACCCTGGCGGAAGCGGTGGGTGTGTACAAGACAGTGAACCCCGACAACGACTTGCTGCGCACCGCCCGCTCCCTGGGCATTACTTTCGGTGACTGAGCCGCCTGCTGTCCTTGGTTGTTTCCGAGGTGTTCGGTGGACGTTTTGTACCTGACCGAAGCCGAAGTCGAGCGCCTGTTGACGATGGAGATGGCATTGGAGGCGCTCGAAGCTGCTTTCCGCGCCGCTGCCGCCGGCAAAGCCGCCAATCATCCGCGCCGCCGCCTGCGTTCCGCCGAGGGCGTCCTGCTGCTCTACATGGCAGCCTTGGATGAAAGCTCTGGTTACTTCGGGCTCAAGATTTATACCGCTGGGCCCACCGGAGTTCGTTTTCTAGTCCTGCTCTATGACAACCGTACCGGCGAACTGGTCGCCCTGCTGGAGGCTGATTTTCTCGGCCGCATGCGCACCGGCGCGGCCAGCGGGCTGGCTACCAAGCATCTGGCGCGGCCGGACGCCGCCCGCGTCGGCATTCTCGGCACCGGCCATCAGGCGCCCACGCAGTTGCAGGCCATCGCTCAGGTGCGGCGGCTTGCATCCGTCCGTGCCTACAGCCCCACGCTTGAGCGCCGGCGCGCTTTCGCTGACCGGATGAGCCGAGAGCTGGATCTGGCAGTCGAGGCCGTGGATTCGGCTGAGGCGGCGGTTCGTGACGCTGACATTGTCGTTGCGATCACCAGTGCGCGCGAGCCGGTCCTGCAGGGAGCGTGGCTGGCACCCGGGGCTCACGTCAACGCGGCGGGAGCCAACTTTGCCCGCAAGCGCGAGTTGGATGATGCCGTCATCGCGCGTGCCGACCGCATCGTGGTCGATTCGCGTGAGCAGGCTAAGTTGGAGGCCGGCGACTTAATCGCCCCCTTCCAGTCGCACCCGGAACGCTGGCAGGACGTGCGCGAGCTGAGCCAGCTTGTCTCGGGTGACGTGCCCGGACGAACCAGCGAGGAAGAGATTACGCTTTTCAAGTCGCTCGGTGTGGCGCTGGAGGATGTTGCCACCGCCGCACGCGTGGTCGCGCGTGCCCGTCGCGAGGGTGTGGGGCGGACGAACGCAATGTGGGCGTCCGGTTTGGTTCCTTAGCGGCTCAAGGCACGCAGTCGCTGTTGGGCCAGCCGCCGCGGCTCTTCATATGGCATGGCCGCCACCCGCTCGAATTCCGCGCGCGCCCGCTCCGGCTGCTTCTGCGCAATGTAGATTTCTCCCCGGCGCAGCGCCGAGAACGCCTTCACCAAGCCGTCACCTTCTTCCCGCTCGCCCACGTGGAAAAACGCGCTCAGCGCCCGGTCGAGTTCTCCTACTTGCAAATGCATGATTCCGATCTGGTAGTACAACCGCTCGCGTGGCACTTTTGAGTAGCCGGGGACTCCGGCTTCGACCTGCTCGACCACTTGCGTGTACACTTCCAGCGCGGCGGCCCGATTGCCTTCGCGTTCGTAGGTGCGTCCTACTTCCAGCCGCAGGAGGAGATTACGCGGATAATACTGGCTGAGGGTCTCGTACAATTGCCGCGCATAGGCATACTTCTTCTCACGGTTATAGACTACCCCCAAGAAGATGGCGGCGCCGCTGCTCACCTGCTGGCCGTTGGCGATCGCGTCCTGCAGCAGTGCGATGCCGCGGCTCTTGTTCCCTCGATGGCCGATCAAAAAAACAAGGAACTTGATCCCGCCCGGAAGGCTGCCCACCACATACTGGTACAAGCCGGGCACCAGCTTGGCGTCGTGGTAGTTCGGGTCTAGCTTCAATACTTGTCGGTGAAGCTGGTTGGCTTTGCTGGCCGCGCGCAGCGCATCCAGGTACTTCTTCTCCAGGGTGAATTTGTAGTTGGCTTCGATGCTGTAGGCGACCCCCTGTGCGTACAGGGCTTCGGTGTCGTAGCGGTTTTCTTGCAGGCGTTGCTGGCAGAGCTGTTTGACCGTGGCAACGCGCTGGCGGATCAACGCCATTCGTTCCGGGTCCGGTTTCGGCTTCTGAGCCTTCAGGAAGGCGTTGCTGGCCGCGTACAGGTTCCCCTCCAGTCGTCTCGTCCGGTAAAGCTCCTGGAACAGGAAGACATTCGTCAAATAGTTGTGGAACAGAACGTTGTCGGGGTCTCCTTCCAGCGCTTTCTGCAGGTCGGCGATCGCTTCGTCGTATTCCAGGTTGTAGAAGTGGTCCAGGCCGGCGTGCGCATACACCCAAGGGTCCACGCCGTCGGCCCGCGCCGCCACTCCACCCAGCGCCAGCCCCAGGCTGAGCGCTGCCGCAAGGGTCCATCGTTTCCATTGGTTGTCGATTCTCACGGCCGGTCTGCGGTGCCTCGTTCGATTTTATCGCGACGCTGGGTTCCTCTGGGCATCGGGGTCGTCTTGAGTAGAGATGCGGGTTTCAGCCCTTGGGGTGGATGGCGGGAAGGGCTGGGGGCGGCTCAGGACGGCTGTCGGCCCAATTTGTTGGCCAGTGCCTGTTGCAAGCGTTGATGTACACCCTCTGGCAAGGGCAGCGGTTCGGCGTCGCAGTATATCTCGATGGTTTTCCTGGTGGTGTCCACTACCAGGCGACAGTTCTTGCACTTCTGGATGTGCTGCTCCAGCTCCTTCAGCAAGTCAGGTGCCAGCTCTCCATCCAGAAAATCTGACAACTCGCGAACTACGCCTTTGCAGTTCAAGATGCTGACCTCACTTGAAGTACTTATTCAATCGCTGCCGCAACTTCAGCCGCGCTCGCAACAAGCGCGACTTCACCGCCGGCACGGAGAGTCCCAAGGCTTCGGCCGTTTCTTCAGTAGAAAGCTGTTCCACGTCTCGGAGCGTGAACACGGTCCGGAACGCGGGTTCCAGGGTTTGGGTGGCTTCGGCCAGAATCTCCTGCCATTCCGTCTTGGCATAGTGCTGCTCGGGATTGTCGCCCCAGTCCACAATCTCCCGCGGCAGCAGACCGTCGTCTTCCGTCTCAAGCTTTTCGTCCAGGGACACCTGCCGGTCCGAGCGCCGCTTGCGCAACTTCATCAGCGATTCGTTCACGGCTATCCGCACCAGCCAAGTGTAGAAGCGCGAGTTCCCCTGGAAGCGCCCTAGGTTGGTATAGGCTTTGAGAAACGATTCCTGCAGCACGTCTTCGGCGTCTTCTTTGTTGCTGGTGATGTTCAGCGCCAAACGGAAGATGTTCCGTTCATACTGGTTCACTAAAACAGTGAAGGCTTCGGCGTTGCCTTCCTTCGCTTCGGCCACCAGCGTGGCTTCGTTTTCGAGATGGACGGGCATCGCAGCGTCAGCCGGAAATCGCTCTCTCGGGTGTGACGCTGCCTATTTTGCCTCACCGCTCCCGAACCCGCAAGAGCCCGCTGCTCACCACACAGTATGGATGATTGGCAGCAGGGAAGAGTCGCAACAAAATGCGGGCGTTAACCGAAGGGTTGACATCCTCCGGCGGTTGGGATAGAACGAACGTTCGATAGCCTGGGGCGCAAACGCCCCGGGGGAGCTGACTCAAGCCCAACCATGACCGCCACACTGCAACGCCGTCCCGCTGCCGGAAACAAGTTGGACCACATCTTAAGTTGTGCCACGCGCATCTTTTGCGAAAAGGGATACGAAGGGGCCAGCATTCGTGACCTCTCCCGCCGCAGCGGGGTTTCCCTGGCCGGGCTCTACTACTATTTTGAAAGCAAGGAAGAGCTGCTGTATCTGATTCAGAAGCATTGTTTCACCACCCTGCTCGCGCGGCTGGAAGAGGAGCTGGGCTCGGCTCCCCGCGACCCGGAAGCCAGGTTGCGCCTGCTGATCCGCAATCATCTCGGCTATTTTCTCCAGAACCCGGAAGCCATGAAAGTGCTTGCCCACGAGGCCGACAGTCTCACCCCGCCCTACGCCCGCCAGGTGGCCGACATCAAGCGCAGCTATTACCGCATCTGCCGGAGTATCCTCGATGACCTCAAGCGCCAGCGCAAGCTGCGGCGACTGAACACCCGCTTGGCGGTCATGAGCCTGTATGGGATGATGAACTGGATATATACTTGGTACAAACCCAGGTTGGATCCCGACGCCGATGCCTTGGCAGACCACATGAGTGATCTGTTCTTGGGAGGGATTCTGGCTGGGGCGAGCGGCTCGGCGCGCTGGCCGCGCTCGCGCAACGGGCGCAGGCGCGCCCTCGCGGCATGAGATCATCTTGGAGGTACTACCATGGCAACACAAACGGCTGTCACTGAAAAAGAACTGATCCACTTGCGGGTCGAGAACGGCATCGCTGTTATCGAGATGGATGACCCTCCGGCCAATACCTATACCCACGCCATGATGCGCCAGCTCGACGACGCCATCCTGCAGGCCCGCATGGACGACGATGCTCACGTCATTATCCTGCGCGGCGCGGGCGAGAAGTTTTTCTCCGCCGGCGCTGAAATCAAGATGTTGTCGGAAGCGGATCCCGGCTGGAAATACTGCTTCTGTTTACACGCCAACGAAACCCTGTGTCGGCTGGAGCAGACCCCCAAGTTGGTGCTCGCCGCCCTGAATGGGCACACCGTGGGCGGCGGGTTGGAGATTGCCCTGGCGTGCGACATCCGCCTGGCCCGCAAGGACGGCGGCAAAATCGGCCTGCCGGAAGTCAACCTGGGCGTGCTCCCCGGCACCGGTGGCACCCAGCGGATAGCGCGCTTGTTGGGCAAGTCGCGCGCGATTGAACTGATGGCCACTGGTCGCACCTTCAGTTTTGAAGAGGCGATGGAGATCGGTCTGGTCAACCAGATTTTCGATCGCGACACCTTCTGGGACGACGTGCTCAGCTACGCCAAGCAGTTTGTGCCGCCGGCCAAGGCCAGCCGCGCCGTGGGCCGCATCAAGCGAGCGGTGCAGACCGGCACCGAAGTCGGGTTTGCGGAAGGGTTGGCGCTGGAGCGTGAGTTGCAGCAGTTGCTCTTCCAGAGTGAAGATGCCAAGGAAGGGTTGCACGCCTACGTTGAAAAGCGCCAGCCTAAGTTCCGCGGCCGCTAGGTCTGACGCAGAAGCTTACTTTTGGAAGCAGTGCCCGTTGATCGGGTGACACACCCGGTGACATCCTACGTGGTTTGCTTACGGCGGGGAGTACAGAGAAAAGGGGAAACGCAATGGCTACAACTCCGCAGGTCGAGGTTCATCCCGGCAAATTGTTGATTGGCAGCAAGTGGGTGGACGCCTCTACCGGCGCGACCTTCCCCACCGTCAACCCGGCTTCAGGCGAGACCATCACTCACCTGGCAGAAGCCGGCCCGGCCGACGTTGAGGCGGCTGTCCGCGCCGCCCGCGCCGCCTTTGAAGAAGGCCCCTGGTCGCAGATGAGTGCGTCTGACCGCGGCAAGCTCCTGTACAAAATCGGCGACTTGATCGAAAAGCACATTGACGAGTTCGCCTATCTGGAGACCATCGACAACGGCAAGCCCATCTTCGAGTCGCGCTACGTGGACATGCCCATGATCGCCGACGTGTTCCGCTACTACGCCGGCTGGGCCACCAAAATCCACGGCGAGACCATCCCGGTCAGCGGCCCCTTCTTCAATTACACCCTGCGCGAGCCCATCGGCGTGGTGGCCGCGATCGTCCCCTGGAATTTCCCGCTTCTGCTGGCCTCCTGGAAGATTGCTCCGGCGCTGGCCGCCGGCAACACCGTCATCTACAAGCCGGCGCAACTCACGTCTCTGACTGCCCTGAAGTTCGGTGAAATCTGTCAAGAAGCAGGCGTGCCCGAGGGCGTGGTCAACATCCTTACCGGCAAGGGCAGCGTGGTGGGCATGGGGCTGGTGCAACATCCCGGCGTGGACAAGATTTCGCTGACCGGTTCCACCGAAACCGGCAAGACGGTCATGCGCGCCGGCGCTGACACGCTCAAGAAAATCACCCTGGAGTTGGGGGGCAAGTCTCCCAACATCGTGCTCGACGATGCCGACCTCGACGCGGCCGTCAAAGGCGCCTACAACGGAATTTTTTACGGCAAGGGCGAAGTCTGCGCTGCCGGCTCGCGCTTGTTTGTGGCCAAGAAGCTCCACGACCCCTTCATGGAAAAGCTGATTGCCCGCACCAAAAAACTCCAGCCCGCCGACCCACTCCACCCCAAGACGCGCTTGGGAGCCATTGTCTCCGAAGGGCAGATGAAAACGGTGATGGACTACATCGAGATCGGCAAGAAGGAAGGAGCGCAACTCGTCGCCGGCGGCGAGCGCGCCTCAGTCGGCAACGGCAAGGGCAACTTCGTGCTTCCCACCATCTTCGACGGCGTGCGCAACGACATGCGCCTAGCACAGGAAGAAATCTTCGGCCCGGTCCTGGCCACCATCGAGTTCACTGACTTGGATGAAGTCATCCGCGAGGCCAACAAGAATCCCTACGGCTTGGCGGCAGCGGTGTGGACGCGCGACATTCGCAAAGCGCACTACGTTGCCCACCGGCTCAAGGCGGGCACGGTTTGGATCAACGCCTACAACGTGTACGACCCCGCCGCTCCTTTCGGCGGTTACAAGGCCAGCGGCTTCGGACGCGAGCTGGGCATGTACGCGCTCGATCACTACACCCAGATCAAAGACGTCTGGGTCAACCTGAAGGAATAGTCGGACGCAAGGATTTACTGCACCAATTGGATACTTTAGCAATTCGAGAGACGAGGTAACCCGATGGCGCGCATCTCGACCTTTGATGATTGGATAGACCTGTTCCGCGAGTGGCAGAAGGATATCGGCGTTGACCTCCCCGAGGTCACCCAGTACCAGTTCGAGGCCAAGTACGGTCAGTTGAAAACCACTGAGATCGAATTCGGCGACTTCCGGAGCGAACGCAAATGGGAAAAGGTGCTCGACATCCCCGACCAGCGCATTCGCGATGGCCTGCAGAACTTGATCATTTATCAAGGCGACACCGAGTTTGCCTCGGTCGAGCAGCAGCGCTTCCTTTTCGAGACCGCCCCCAGCCACTACGACCGCCAGTCGCTCGCCCGCGTAATGACGGAAGAAATGCGCCACGGCTGGCAGATGTGCCACCTACTCATCAACCACTTCGGCCACTCCGGCCGGCTGGAAGCCCTCAAGCAGCTCGAGCGCCGCGCCTTCGAAAACAAGCGCCTGCTCACCGCCTTCAACGACCCGGTGCAGAACTGGCTTGATTTCTTCACCTACACCGACTTTGTGGACCGCGACGGCAAGTTCCAGCTCACCATGCTCAGCTACTCCGGCTTTGCCCCGCTGGCCAGCTCCATGATTCCCATGCTGAAGGAAGAATCCTTCCACCTCGGCACCGGCCAGGATGGCCTGCGGCGCATACTGAAGGCAGGTAAGATTCCGGTTGCCATCGTCCAGAAATACATCAATAAGTGGATTCGTGCAGCTTACGACCTCTTCGGGGTGGACAACTCCTCCTCGGCGCACTGGATGTACGTGTGGGGGTTGAAGGGTCGCTTCGACGAGCACAGCAACCCCAACGAGGCCGACAAAGAGCATCTGAACGAGCACAGCCGCAACCTCTACAAACAAGAGTGCGAGCAACTGGTGGCGCAGTTGAACAAGCTCATTCCGGACGACCAAACCAAACTGTTCGTCCCTGACCTGAAGTTCGACCGCCGCATCGGCGACTTCGCGCACCAGCCCTACAGCATCACCGGCGAGCGCCTCAACCCTGAGGACTACAAGAAGCACTGCCAGGAAGTGCTCCCGAACGAAAACGATATGGCTCAACTCGCCACAATCTTCAAAGAAGGCGGTTGGGTGGCGGAGAAGAAAGCCACGACCCAGGCTCGATGACCGAAGCAGGCCACATTCAAGTCAGCCGCGACGGCCCGGTGGCGCGAATCGTCTTCAATCGCCCGCCCCTGAACATCCTGCACATTCCGGCCATACAGGAGTTGAATGCGGCGCTCGACGCCCTGCCCGCTCCGCCCCACCTGCGCTTCCTGGTTTTCACCGGCAGCGAGCGCACTTTCTCCACCGGCGTGGACGTGCGCGACCACACCCCCGACCGCGTGGCGGAAATGCTGGGCAGCTTCCATCGCGTCTTTCGCAAGCTCTGGAACGCTGATTGGATTACCATCGCGGCCGTGCGCGGCCACTGCTTGGGCGGCGGAATGGAACTCGCCACCTTCTGCGACTTTGTGGTGGCTACCCATACCGCCCGCTTTGGCCAACCCGAAATCAAGCTCGGCTGCTTTCCGCCGGTGGCGGCTGTGCTCCTGCCGGTGTTGCTGGGTCCGCGCCGCGCGCTCGATCTGATTCTCACCGGGCGCACAGTGACAGCTACGGAAGCGCGGGAGTTGGGACTGGTGAATCGCGTCGTAGGAGAGGATGAATTGGACGGCGCCGTACAGGAGCTGCTGGACTCGCTCATTCCGCTCAGCCCTGCCGTCCTGGCCTTGACCCGGCGGGCGGTGCTGCGTGCCTCCGGACTCGACTTCGAGCGCGCGCTTGAGGAGATGGAAAAGATTTATCTCGACAAGTTGATGAAAACCGAGGACGCCGCCGAAGGCATTCGCGCCTTCATTGAGCGCCGGCGTCCCGTGTGGACCGGGCGCTAGCGTAGGGAATGGTGTCAGTCCTGAATACAAGCAGGCAATTGTGCCCAGGTTGCGTTTGTTTCTGAGGCTCGCCCGAAGGGGTTGCCGGCTGCGACGACGTAGCATTGAAAGAGTTGCTCTAATCTACCGCGAGAACCTATGAACAAAGAGAGCATTCAACTGCACGTCAACGGTGTGCGCCATGAGATTGAAATCCCGCCCAGCAAGACATTGCTCGAAGCTCTGCGGGAGGACTTGCGGCTGACCGGAACCAAATGCGGCTGCGACGACTCTAGTTGCGGCTGTTGCACCGTACTGGTGGACGGCGTGCCCATGCTCTCCTGCGTGATGCTGGCGGCTTCCTACCCGGACGCATCCATCACGACCATTGAAGGCGTAGCTCAGGGCGAGCAGCTCGACCCGCTCCAGGAAGGCTTCTGCGTCGAAGGCGGAGCCCAGTGCGGTTTCTGTACGCCGGGGATTATTCTGACCGCCAAAGCGCTGCTCGACCGAAATCCGAAACCGACCCGGGAAGAAATTGCGCAAGCCATTTCCGGCAACCTTTGCCGTTGCACTGGCTACACCCAGATTTATGCTTCGATTGAGTACGCGATTAAGAAATTGCGGACGACGCCGGTAGCGGCCGCGAGCGGGGGGCGATAGGGATGGCGCAGTTCTCTGTTGTCGGCCAGCGCCTGCCGATGGTGGACGCGCGGGAAAAGGTCACCGGCGCCGGCGTCTATACCGACGACTTGGTGCTGCCCGGCATGCTGGTGGGCCGGATTCTGCACAGCCCGCATCCGCATGCGCGCATCCACTCCATTGATGCCACCAAGGCCGCGGCCTTGCCCGGCATTGTCGCAGTCATCACCGGCAAAGATTTTCCCAACCGGTACGGCATCCTGCCCATCGGCCACGACGAAACTGCGCTTGCTGTTGAGAAGGCGCGCTACGTGGGCGATAACGTGGCCGCGGTCGCCGCCGTCTCCGACCAAGCCGCGGTGCAGGCCTTGGATTTGATCGAAGTGGACTACGAACTCCTGCCGGCCTTCTTCGACCCCAACGAGACCATGAAGGCGGAGTCGAACTGGATTCACGACGACAAGCCCCACAACATCGAGAAGGAATACCACCACCACTTTGGCAACGTGGAAGAAGGTTTTGCTCAGGCGGACGCCATCCGCGAAGATCATTTCTTCTGCCCGGGCGTGACCCACGTGGCCATGGAGCCGCACTCGACCCTGGCTCACGTTGAGGACAACGGGCGCCTGATAGTCTGGTCCTCCACTCAGGTGCCCTACTACCTGCAGCGGACGCTGTCGAATGTGCTCGGGTTGCCGATGGATCGGGTTCGCGTCATCAAGCCCCTGGTGGGCGGTGGTTTTGGGGGCAAGAGCGAGGTGATTCCGCTCGAGGTCATCGCCGCTTGCCTCGCCCGCGCCGCGGGGCGGCCCGTGAAGATTACCTACACCCGGGACGAGGTCTTTTACGCTCACCGCGGCCGGCCTGTGCAGGTGATTGATTTGAAGATGGGCGTGCGGCGCGACGGCAAGATCACCGCTGTCGAGGCGCGCATCGTTCAGGACGGCGGCGCTTACTGCGGCTACGGGCCGGTGACGCTGCTCTATTCCGGCGCGTTGTTGGGCGCGATGTACGACATCCGGAATATGAAGTTTGACGGCTACCGCGTTCTCACCAATCGGCCCGCTTGCGGAGCCATGCGCGGGCACGGCACCGTCAACACGCGCTTTGCTTTTGAATCGCAGCTCGACATGCTGGCGCACGCGGTGGGGATCGACCCCGTCGAGATCCGCGAAGTCAATCTGCTCAAGCCGCCTTGCATCACCGTCAACCAATTACGGGTGACCAGCTACGGCTACCCCGAGTGCCTCCGGCAGGTGAAAGCGAAATCCGGTTGGAAGGAGAAGAAAGGCAAGCTGCCTTTCGGTAAAGGGGTCGGGGTTGCCGGCAGCCACTACGTTTCCGGCGCCGCCAATGCCATCGTTCGGTCGGGCACGCCGCATACCACCATTGACATCAAGGCGAACCCCGACGGGACTGTAACCATCTTCACCGGCGCCTCCGAAATCGGGCAGGGCTCCGACACCATGCAGGTTCAATTAGTGGCCGAGGAGTTGTGCCTGCATCCGCGGCGGGTCAAACTTGTAGCTGCTGATACCGATCGAACCCCGGTTGACCTCGGCAGCTATTCCAGCCGCGTCACTTTTATGGCGGGCAACGCCTGCCTGCAGGCTGCGCGCAACCTGAAGAGTACAATTTTCTCCGTGGTAGCGCGCCGCTGGAATGTTTCGCCCGACCAGCTTGAGATGAGAGACGAGCGCGTTGTTCTGTGCGATGACAGTGGTTGGTCGATGAGTTTTGAAGAAGCAGCCAAGTGCGCAATCGACCACTTGGGCGAGGTCGTGGCCACCGGCAGCTACAGCCCTCCCCAGGAAGCACAGGGCGGAAAGTTCAGAGGTGCTGGCGTGGGCCCGTCGCCTGCCTACAGCTACAGTGCGCAGGTGGCCGAGGTCACGGTTGATACCGAAACCGGCCAGGTGACCGTGGATCGCATCACGGTCGCGCACGATTGCGGGCGCGCCCTTAATCTCATGGCCGTCGAAGGGCAGGTGCAAGGTTCGGTCTGGATGGGATTGGGTCAGGCGGTGCAGGAAGAAATGATCTGGAGCCAGGGGTTGTTGATGAACCCGTCCATGCTGGAATACAAATCGGCCTCGACCCTGGAGTCTCCGGAGATTGACACCATCATCGTGGAGAGCGTAGACCCGGAAGGCCCGCTGGGAGCCAAAGAGGCCGGCGAGGGTTCGCTGGCGGCGATCATTCCAGCCGTGGCCAACGCCATCTACGATGCCGTCGGCGTGCGTTTGACCTCTACGCCTTTCACGCCCGAGAAGATTCTGAAAGCTTTGCGCGAGCAACAAAAGAAAGTAGCCCAACGCAACGGCGGGAGCGAACGATGAGCATGCCGTCCTTCGCTCTGGTGCGTCCGCGCGCGGTGGATGAGGCTCTGGAGCACTTGGCCCGGCACGGCGCGGAGGCCATGCTGGTTGCCGGCGGCACCGACGTGGTGCCCAACCTGCGCGCGGGATTGTTTTCCCCACGCGTGGTAGTGGACCTCAAGGGCCTCGGCGATCTGAGCGGAATCACTTTCGACCGAGAGCGCGGCCTGGAAATCGGGGCGCTCGCCACTCTTACCGCCGTGGCCGAATCGCAGCTTGTCCGGCAGCACTACCCGGTGCTGGCGCAAGCCGCCGGCACCGTCGCCAGTCCCGTGCTGCGCAACATGGGAACTCTGGGCGGTAACCTCTGCCTGGAGACGCGCTGCCGCTGGTACAATCAGTCTTACTTTTGGCGGCAGTCCTGCGGTTTTTGCCTGAAAAAGGACGGAACCGTTTGCCACGTCGCGCCGGGCGGGAAGCGTTGCTGGGCGGTCTGGTCGGGCGACACTGCCGGCGCTCTGCTCGCGCTCGACGCCGAGATTGAAATTGCCGGGCCCGCCGGTCGGCGCCGTCTGTCCTTGACGGACTTCTACAAGAACGACGGCGTGGATCGCATCCATCTGGGACGGGGCGAAATTCTGACCCGCATCTTGGTTCCCGCAACCATGGCTGGTTACCGCGGCACCTACCACAAGCTGCGCATTCGTAATTCCATTGATTACCCGTTGGCGGGTGTGGCGCTGGTGGTGAAAGTGGAGGATGGTGTGTGCCGCGATGCTCGCTTGGGTTTGGTGGCGGTCAATCCAGCGCCGGTGTTGGTCCGCGAAGTAGAATCGTTGCTCGTCGGCCAGCGTTTCACGCCCGAGCTGACGGAGGCGGTTGTGCAGGCTGTTGTTCGCACCGGCAAGCCGCTCACAACCAGCATGTCAACGCCGGAGTATCGTAGGGAGATGCTCCGGGTTTTCAGCCGCCGGGCGTTGCGGGAACTCTGGCGCGAGAACGGCTCACACTGAATCGGAGAACTCCTGGCCTTGTTCAAGGTAATCGATATCCATGTGCACATGCAGCCGCTGGCGCAGATGAAGCCGGAGTGCCGGGAGTTGATCCGCAAGACACAGCCCAATTTTGATTTCATTCTGGAACTGGTGAACGACGCTGGCAAGTTTGTTGCGCTGCTCGACCGGGAGGGCATCGAGCGCGCCGGCATCATCAACTACGTCGCCCCGGTGGTGATGGGCTTCACCGAAGAAGTCAACGATTGGGCGGCTCGCTACACCCACGGCTTCCGCGACCGCCTGTTGCCTTTCGGTTCGCTCGACCCCACGACGGTCAAGGATGCCGCCGCTTCGATGGACCGCATCATCAACGATCTCAAGCTGCCGGCGCTGAAGCTGCATCCGCCCCACCAGCTTTTCTATCCCAACCAGTACCAGGACGGATTGAAATCGCTGGAGGTCATTTACCGCAAAGCGGAGGAAGCCCGCCTGCCCGTCATGATCCACACCGGAACTTCCATTTTCCACAACGCTCGCAGCAAGTACGGCGATCCAATGGGCCTTGATGATGTGGCGGTGGATTTTCCTAACCTTCCCATCATCATCGCCCACGGCGGGCGTCCGTTGTGGATGAAGGAATCCGTGTTTCTCACCCGGCGGCACCGAAACGTGTACCTGGAAATTTCCAGCATTCCGCCGCAGAATCTACTGAACTATTTCCCCGACCTCGAACGCCTCGCCGACAAGGTGTTGTGGGGCTCGGATTGGCCGGGGCCGATGGTGCCGGGCATGAAGGCGAACGTGGAGCGTTTCCTGCCGCTGCCGCTGAGCGATGCCGCCAAGCAGCGCATCCTCTACGACAACGCGGCTCGCCTGTTTCGCCTCTAGGAGCGCGCCGGTGGATGTGCAGAGCATAGCTGTGGTCGGGGCCGGGACCATGGGGCGGGGCATCGCCTACGCCGCAGTAGCTGGTGGCTTTCGCACCTTGCTGACAGACGTGAGCGAGGAAATTCTCGCCCAGGCCCAGACTTACATCCGCGAGTCCCTCCAGGGAGCGAAGCAGCGCGGCAAGTGGGACGGTGATCCCGACCAGGCGGTGGCAGCACTGACGCTCACCCCGCGATTGGAGGAAGCCGCTGCAGCCGATCTAGTGATCGAGGCCGTGCCGGAAGACATCCGGCTGAAAGTCGAAACCTTTGGCAAACTGGATCGGGTGGCGCGCCCGGACTGCATTTTCGCCAGCAATACTTCTTCGCTGAGCATCTCGGAGATCAGCGCTGCCACCATGCGCGGGCCGCGCTTTCTGGGGATGCATTTCTTCAATCCCGTACCCAAGATGAAGTTGGTTGAGTTGGTCTATACTGCCGAGACCGCCGAGGAGACCCTGGCGGCGGCGGAAGCAGTAGCGCGCAAGATGGGAAAGCAGACGGTGCGAGTGAAGGAGTCGCCCGGATTCGCCACTAGCCGCATCAATGCGCTGATCGGCAACGAAGCCTTCCGCATGCTGGAGGAAGGCATCGCCACCGCGGAGGATATCGACAAAGCCGTGAAGCTGGGTCTGAACCATCCCATGGGCCCGTTTGAGATGGCGGATTTGGTGGGACTGGACGTGCGTCTGGGCGTGCTCGAGTACCTGCACCGCACGCTGGGCGAGCGCTTCAAGCCTACCCGTACCCACATCGAGCACGTTCAAGCCGGGCGACTGGGGCGCAAGGTGGGCCGCGGCATCTACGACTACAAGAAAAAGTAATTTCCAGGAGAGCGGCAGAATGGGTGATTACCAGACGATTCTGTTGGAGGTCAGCGGCGGCATCGCCACGCTGACCGTCAACCGTCCCGAAGTGCGCAACGCCTTGGGGAAGCAGACAGTGGAGGAAATCCACGCTGCCCTAGTGGAGCTCGCCGGGCGGGACGATGCGGGCGTGCTGATTCTGACCGGCGCAGGGGACAAGGCTTTTGTCTCCGGGGCCGATATCCGAGAGATTCGCCAACGAGGGAAGCGCGATGCGTTGGAGGCCATCAACCAGCGGCTGTTCACGGCGATCGAGAATTTCGCCAAGCCGGTGATCGCTGCCATCAACGGCTACGCTCTGGGCGGCGGGTTTGAATTGGCGTTGGCTTGCGACATTCGAATCGCGGCGGAAGAGGCTGTGTTCGGATTTCCGGAGACCGGCCTGGGGATCATCCCGGCTGCGGGCGGGACGCAGCGCCTGCCACGCATGGTCGGGTGGGGCAAGGCCAAGGAATTGATTCTTACCGGGGAACAGATTGATGCGCACGAGGCGGAGCGGCTGCGTTTGGTAAGCAAAGTGGTGCCGCGCGCGGAGCTGCTGCCGACGGCGCGGGCCTACGCCGAAAAGATTCTTTCGCGTGGTCCGCTGGCGGTTCAGCTGGCCAAAGCGGCGTTGAACGTTGCCGCGCGGACGGGTCTTGAGGCCGGGCTCGAGTTTGAGCGGCTGGCGCAAACTATTTTGTTTGAATCGAAAGACAAGCTCGAAGGCACCACCGCCTTCTTGGAGAAACGCAAGCCGAAATTTCGGGGTGAGTAGTTGTGCCCGGCTGGGAAGACAAGATTGTGTTGGAGCAGGGGGACCTGACCGAGGCAGCCGTGGACGCCATCGTGAACGCAGCCAACAATGACCTACAACTTGGCGGAGGGGTGGCCGGAGCGATTCGCCGCAAGGGAGGTCCGCAGATTCAAGAGGAGTGCAACCGCATCGGGTCCATCGCCGTCGGTGAAGCAGCTGTGACGACGGGCGGAAATCTGAAAGCAAAGTATGTAATTCATGCCGCCAGCATGTGGTTAGGAGGACAGACGACGGCGGAGTCGCTGCGAGCTTCGACGCGCAACTCGCTGGCGCGGGCAGCGGAGAAGGGAATTGGGACCATAGCTTTTCCGGCGGTCGGAACCGGCATCGCCGGTTTTCCTCTGCGAGACTGCGCTGCCATTATGCTGGACGAGGCCGTGCAGCACTTGCAGGGGAAGACGTCGCTGCGGCAGGTGCGCTTCGTGTTGTACGACCGGGCGGCGCTGCAGGCGTTCCGGGAAGTCTGGGCCGAGAAGCAAAAGAAAGGACTGGAATGAGTTCCAAGCGGGTGCTCTTTGTCTGCACAGGCAATGCGGCGCGTAGCCAGATGGCCGAGGGCTGGGCGCGAGCGATGGCTCCGGCGGGAGTGGAGGTGTACAGCGCCGGCACGCATCCGGCGGGGGTGAGCCCGTTGGCGGTGGAAGTGATGGAGGAGCGGGACGTGGACATCAGCCAGCATCGCTCCAAGTTGCTGACCGAGGTGCCGGTCGAGATAGATTGGGTGATCACGCTGTGCGCTCAGGCGGACGCTGAATGTCCAACGCTTGGCGCACGGGTTGAGCGGTTGGCCTGGCACCTGCCGGACCCGGCCAGAGGCGGGCGCAATGAGGAAGAGGCGCGCCGAGGTTTTCGCGAGACGCGGGATGAAATCGAGCAACGCGTGCGGAATTTCTTTGCGCGGCCGGAGTTCTCCGCCGCTAGAGAAAGTGGAGCACAATGAGCGAACGCTTGGAGAAAGTGCGGCGGGAACTGGAACAGTATGACCACCCGTTGGTGGAATTTTCCGCGCACGCGGCGGAGAAAGGGGTTGAGCTCCAGATTTGCTTGAAGCACTCTGTTCCCGGTGTTGAGACCTATGCCGTGAATTTGCACCCGCGGGAAATCGACAGCCCGCAGTTCACCTGGAACTTCCAGCGACAGCTCTACGATTGCCTGCACGACTACCTGATCGAAATGTTCACGCGCAATCCACAGATGAAAGCCTACTGAACGCCGCCATGGCGTCGCCTGCTACGTCCCACACACCTCTGACGGATATTTTGTTGGAGCGGATCGAATGCGAGGGTCCGCTGACCTTTTCCGCGTTCATGGAAATGTGCCTCTACCATCCCGAACACGGATACTACACCGCCCATATCGCGGAAAGCCGGAAGCGCGACTACTTCACCAGCCCGGACGTGGGGCCGCTGTTCGGACGGTTGCTGGGCGGGCAACTGCGGGAGTTGTGGGAACTACTCGGCCGGCCCGCGCGGTTTGACTTGGTGGAGTGCGGGGCCGGACGCGGACGGCTGGCGGGTGACATCCTGGGGTGGGCCGCCGAGCACGCGCCCACATTCCTGACGGCCTTACGGGTTACGCTAGTGGAAACCAGCGGGCCGCTTCGGCAGCAGGCGGTGAAGGACTTGCAGGTGTATGGGGAGCAGGTGCGATGCGTCGCTGACCTTCCGCAAGAACAAATCATCGGTTGCGTGCTTTCAAACGAACTGGTGGACGCCTTGCCTGTGCATCGTGTGGTACAGCGCGCAGAGGGATTGCGGGAAATCTACGTCGCCGCTCGGGATGGGGCGCTGCGGGAAGTGGAGGGCGAGTTGTCCACGCCGGTATTGAGCCACTACCTGGAACGATACGGCGTGCCGTTGGGGGTGGATCAGCTGGCCGAAGTCAATTTGCGAGCATTGACGTGGCTGGCGCAAGTTGCGCGCGCTCTCGACCGTGGCTTTGTGGTGACGATTGACTACGGATACCCGGCACGGGAACTTTACGGCGCGGGGCATCCGCGGGGCACGCTGCTCACTTTTTCTGGCCACCGCGCCCAGGAAGAGTGGCTGGCGCGGCCGGGGGAACAGGACTTGACGGCCCACGTGAACTTCACCGCTCTGGAAAAGCACGGGCGGGAATTGGGCTTGGAAATACTTGGCTTCACCACCCAGACGCAGTTCCTGCTGGCGCTCGTCCAAGCCAGCGGGTTGGCGGGCGAGATTGAAAGCATGACCTCGGAGGTGAAGAAGCTGAAGCTTCGCCAGCAGCTCAAGCAACTGATTCATCCGGAGGGGATGGGAGAAGCGTTCAAAGTGTTGGTGCAGGCCAGGGGAGTGGGACAGGTACGCTTGTCGGGGTTGCGTCCGCTCTAGCGGTCCCCGCTTTGGTCGATGGACTTGATGGTGCGCCGCTGTCGGCGGTAGGGTTCGCGCAGGTATTTCTCCGCTTCGGTCTGCGCGCCTTGAGTGTCGTCGCCGCTTTCAATCGCTCGCCGGTACTCGTTGATGGCTCGCTCGCGCTGGCCGGTTATGTCGAAAATCTTTCCCAGAGAGATACGGCTCCACACCATCGTCCACTTGGGTTCCTGATCTCCGTTGACGGCTTCGCGGAAAGCATTGGCGGCGGATTGGTAATTGCGCTGCTCGAAGAAAATTTCTCCCAGGCGGTAGTGCGCCAATGAGCTGTTGCGCTTGACCTCCAGTGCGCTCTGGTATTCACGGATAGCTTCGAAGTACTGGTTTCGCTCGAACAGGCTTTCGCCGCGGGCAATGGAAACGCGCAGGCGCAAGTCGGGCGTGTACTTCAGCACGTGGAACTCAGGATCAATTTGGATGCTCTGCGGTTTGCCGAAGGTTTCGATGGCGAAATCGGAGGAGAGGCCGGCGACTTGCACGGTGTTGGTGACCGGCGGCCCTTCGGTTTCGATGCGGACTTGCACCGGCATGCGGAAAATCTCCAGCTCATGTTTGATCGTGCCGGAGACGCGGAAACCTTTCTGGGTGCGGTAAGTGACGTATTCAAGCTCGAACTGGGGCACGCCGGTCGAGCGTAGCCACTGGCCGAAGAAGTAGTCGAGCGGCTCTCCGCTGACTTCCTCGGCCAATTCTTCAAACTCATCCACCGAGGCGGCGCGACCTGCGAAACGCTTCGCATAGGTCTGGAGCAGACGATCGAAATCTTTGTCGCCGATCACCTGCCGGAGCATGTGGAAGACCATGGCTCCCTTGTCCCGCACCACGGAGTTGAACTCCGGGGAGAAGGCAGCCAGCCGGTCGGCGTTGGCGATGGGGGAAGCGCTTTCGTCCACCAGAGCAGCGATGGTCAGGTCTTCCATGGTTTGGCGAAAAGCGTCCTTGCCGGCGCTGTGTTCAACATAGAGCGCTTCGGAGTAGCGGGCCAAGCCATACGCCAGCCAGACGTCAGCCGCGTGGGCGGGCAGCACACGAGCGGCCCACCACTGCTGCGCTACTGTGCGCGCCAGCAGACGGAAATTGATGTTGTTACTCCAGTGGCGCACGGGCAGCAGGAGAAGTCCCGGGGCCGCGTAGGCTTCCCAACTGTCGTCGGGGACTTCGAGGATGGCCAGTCCCGGTGGCTCCAGCGCGCCAAACTTGTCGGAGAAGTAGGTGTAGATGTCAGCCAAGCGCTCGGCGTTGGTGGAGGCGTAGGAGGTGGGGACGGTGCGGAGGTAGAAAGTGAGGGGGGCGCCGATGGTCTCCGGCGCCTTTTCAAAACGTCCCACCACCAGCGTGCCGGCGCGGATCGGTGCGCCCGATCGGATCAGGAAGCGCGATTTTCCGAGCGGCGCTGCACCGGCGGCTTCGGCTGGGCCGCTGGAGAGAACGGTCTCTCCTTCGGGTACCGTGACTGTCAGTTTCATCTCGAAGCGGTGCCACGGATTGACGGACTGCGGGAACCACCGCGATTCGGGCAGAAGATAGGACGCCCCGGGAGCGATGCGAGCCAGGACAGGCCCGCGTTCGGAGCGGAGAGCCGGGTCGAAAACGCCCGCGTAGTCAACCTGCACAGCGAGGGTTTGGTCGGCTGCCAGCGGCTCCCGCAAGTCCACTTGAAAGGCATCTGTTTGAGAGGGCTGTTCGAAGCGGAGGCTTTTGCCGTCCGGTCCTCGGACTGCCTGCACCTTGAGGTTCCGGTTCAGGTAAAAAGTCAGTACAGCCAGCGGCTGGTTCGCCGCCACTTGAAGATGGGCTCGCACGCGGAGCCGGTGCACATCGGGTTCCAACTCAACCACCAGCTCATAGCTGGTCACGCGAAAAGGAGCGGGCGCTGGCTGTGCGGCAAGCCCGACCGGCGCAAGGATCAGCAGGGCCAGAGGAAGGATGAGAGAGAAGCCAGACCGGCAGGCGGCGAAGAGGTGGCTGAATGGTCTCACGTTGTGCATCCTCGCTTAGGGTTCTACTGTTGCGGGCGTTTGCATCAGGTTCGTCACCAGTCGGCTGACGCGCTCGATGGCGCCCGGGGGGCCCAAGCGTTGCTTCACTCGCCCCAATTCAGTTTGGATGCGCCGACGGGCGTTGGGGTCGTTCAGCAGGCGGCTGATTTCTGCGAAAACGCGCTCCGGGGTGAAATCGTTTTGGATCAATTCCGGCACCAGCCGCTGGCCGGCAATCAAGTTGACCATGCTGTAGTGTGGCGTGCGAATCAGCACTTTTCCTACCCACCAACTGGGGCTGGCAACGCGATAGACAACTACCATCGGAATTTCCAGCAGCAGAGCCTCCACCGTGGCCGTGCCGCTGGAAATGGCAGCAACGTCGCTGTGGGCCAAGACATTATACGAAGTGTCGCGGACGACTGTCAGGGAAAGATTGCGGGCCGGCTCAAGGAGGCGCGCGAGCAGGGCAGGGTCAACGGTGCTGGCCTGGACGAGGCAGAACTGTACGGGTTGCTGCTGCTCCAGCCGCTGGGCGGCTTCCAGCAGCGGGGGCAGGTGGCGGGTAAGCTCCTGGTTGCGGCTGCCGGGCAGGAGCGCCACGGTGGGGCGATGGGGATCGAGTTGGTAGCGGTGATAAAACTCCTCGCGGCTGAGGGAAGGGCGGGCGGAATCCACCAGTGGATGGCCGACGTAATCGGCGTCCACACCGGCCCGGCGCAAGAAATCTTCTTCGAAGGGAAAGATGCAAATGACCTTGCGGGTGTATCGGCGGAGCAGTTTCACCCGGTGCCGGCGCCAGGCCCACACCTGGGGAGGAATGAAGTAAATGACCGGGATGCCGCGGCGGTGGAGATGGCGGGCCACATGCAAGTTCAGGCCGGGCGAGTCAATGAGCACGGCGAAGCGAGGCCGGCGGCGATCAATCTCTGCCAGCAGATGCCGGAAGACGGGATAGAGACGAAAGTAGTGGCGGATGACTTCAAAGATGCCCAAGACGCTGAACTCACGGGCGTGAGCGACCAACTCCACCCCGGCCTCGGCCATGGCATCGCCTCCGATGCCGAACCATTGCACCGGAAAGTGGCGGGGCAGGCTGGCGGCCAGCGCAGCGCCGTAGTGATCGCCGGAGGCTTCAGTGGCGACGATCAAAGCCAGGGCGGGATCGCTCACGGGTGCGCTCGTCAATCGTCGTCGGCGACCACGCTCACTTCCTGGTCGCGGTACTGGAGTTGATAGAGCTTGTAGTAGATGCCGCGCTGAGCGAGCAGCTCCTGATGGGTGCCTTGCTCGCGCAACTTGCCCTTGTGAAAGACTAGGATGCGATCGGCACGCTGCACGGTGGAGAGGCGGTGGGCGATGACAATCGAGGTGCGGTGCTCGATCAGGCGCTCCAGGGCTGAGCGGATGAGGTGCTCGGTGTGGGTGTCCACGCTGGAAGTGGCTTCGTCCAAGATGAGGAAGCGCGGATCGTGGGCCAGGGCGCGGGCGAAGGAGAGCAACTGTTTCTGCCCGACCGAGAGGGTGGCGCCGCGCTCGCGCACTTCGTGGCCGAGCCCATCCGGCAGGGACTGGACGAAGTCGCTGAGGTTGACGGTTTCCAGCGCCCCCAGGACAGCCTCCTCGCCGATGCCGTCGGTGCCCAGGCGGATGTTGCTGGCGATGGTGCCGGAAAAGAGAAAGGGATCTTGCAGCACGATGCCGAACTGGCGGCGCAGCTCTGTCAAGTCCAGTTCGCGGATGTCCACGCCGTCGAGCAGGATTTGCCCCTTTTGGATGTCGTAGAAACGAAGGAGTAAATTGGTGAGGGTGGTTTTGCCGGCGCCGGTGTGGCCGACGATGGCAGTCATGCCGCCGGGGTCAATGACAAATGAAACGTCACGCAAAACCCAGTCTTCGTCGTTGTACGCAAACCAAACGTTGCGGAACTCCACCCGTCCCGCCTCGGTCGGGAGCGACCGAGGTTGTGGGGAAGAAGTAATCGAGACAGGCTCGTCCAGCAGCTTGAAGATGCGTTCGGCGCTGGCCATGGCTGATTGCAGCACGGTGTACTTCTCGCTCAAGTCTTGAATGGGTTGGAACATACGCCGCGACCAGAACAGGAACGCCACCAGAGTGCCGAGCTGGGCCGTGCCGCCCAGCACCTGGCTGCCGCCGTAGGCGACAATCACCGCAATGGCCAGCACCGAAAGAACTTCAACCGCAGGGTAAAAGAGCGCATGGCCGAAGATGGCGTCGCGCCAGGCCCGCAGGTTCGCGCGGTTGATTTCCTCGAACTGCTCGGCCGCGCGCCGCTCGCGGTTGAACAGTTGAACCACCGACATCCCGCTCAAGTGCTCGTTGAGGAAGGAATTGATGCGTGCCAGCGCGACGCGGGTGCGGCGGAAACAGTCGCGGACATAGTTACGAAAGAAGATGCTGACGGCGCCGATCAAGGGCAGGACGGCGAGCATGAGTAGGCCCAGTTGCCAGTCGATCAGGAGCAAAGCCGTGACGATACCGACCAAGACCAAAATATCTCCGAAGACGGCCACCACGCCAACGGTGAACATTTCGTTCAGCGCATCCACATCGTTAGTGACGCGGGTGACCAAGCGTCCGACGGGATTGCGGTCGAAAAAAGCGACTTGCAGGCGTTGCAGGTGGCTGAAAATTTGCATGCGCAGGTCGTACATCACCCGTTGCCCGGTCATCAGCATGGTGTAGGCCTGGCCGTAGGCGGCCACGAACCCCACCACCAGAAGCAGGCCGAAGACAAGGGCGAGCTGCTGCAGGCCGGTCGAGGGGTCAGCCGCGAGGTATTGTGTGAGCCAGGTAAGCTTGCCGTCGGCATCGGGAGTGGGCTGAATGTAATAGTCAATCGCTATTTTGTAGAACAGCGGCACGATTACGTGCACAGCAGAGTGAAAAATCAGCAAGACCACCGCCAGCGCGACCTGCGGGCGGTAGGGACGCAGATAGGTGGCGAGGCGAGCGAGCAGGCGCCGGTCGTAGATTTTGCCGATGGCCGATTCTTCGTGGTGGTCGTGCTCGCTCATGTGCGCTCGAGTTCCTCTTCCAGCAACTGTTTTTGGTAGAGGTCGTAGTAGTAGCCGCCGCGGGCCAGCAGTTCCTCGTGGGTGCCGCGCTCGACGATGCTGCCGTCTTGCAGCACCACGATCTGGTCCGCGTGCCGCACAGTGGAGACGCGGTGGGAGATGATGATGGAGGTCCGCTCACGCATCACGGTGGTAAGCCGGCGAAGGATTTTTTCTTCGGTGTGGGTGTCTACGCTGGAGAGGGCGTCGTCAAGCACGAGGATGCGCGGATTGCGCAGGACGGCGCGGGCGATGGCCGTGCGCTGCTTCTGGCCGCCGGACAAAGTGATGCCGCGCTCGCCCACCCGGGTGGCGTACTTGCGGGGAAAGCCTTCGATGTCGCCGGCCAGGTCGGCGATCTCAGCGGCTTCTTCCACTTCCTGGTCGGTGGCTTGGGGGGTGCCGAGGGCGATATTCTCCCGCAGGGTTTCGCTGAAAAGGAAGGTTTCCTGGGGAACGTAGCCGATGGAGCGGCGCAAGGTTGCCAGACGGTGCTGCTCGGTCGGACGGCCGTCCACTAGCACCGTGCCTTCGGGGGCGTCATAGAGCCGCCCGATGAGCTGGATGAGCGTGCTCTTGCCCGACCCGGTGGGGCCGACAATGGCCAAGGTTGTGCCGATCGGGATGTGCAGGTTGATATCCCGAAGCACCGGCACGCCGTTGTAGCTGAAGTTCAGATGGCGGAACTCGATTTCGCCCCGGATTTCGGTGGGGGCATCGGGAGCGGGGCGGTCCACCACGTCCGGCTGCGCGGCAAGCAGTTGATTCAGGCGCTTCAGGGACGCCGTGCCGCGCTCGAAGATATTGACCACCCAGCCGAGCGCGATCATCGGCCAAGTGAGGAGAAACATATACTGCATGAAGGCCACGAAATCGCCCAGCGAAATGGGCCGGCCCAACACCGGCTGGCCCAACACCGCCAGTCCTCCCAACCAGAGCACTGCCAAGAAAGACACGGTCACCAGAGTTTCGATAGCGGGAAAGAACATGCCTTGAATTCGAATCAGGCGCCGGTTGGCCTCGATGTATTCCTGATTCAGGCGGCCGAAGCTGCGGAGCTCAGCTTTTTCCTGCGTAAAGGCGCGCAGCAAGCGCACGCCGGCGATGTTCTCCTGGATGCGGGCGGTGAGGTCGGACATCTTGGCCTGGATGCGCTCAAAACGCTCGTGGATCAGGCGGCCGAAGCGCTTCACCACCAGAGAAACCAGTGGGACCGGCAGGAGCAGCATAAGAGTGAGACCCCAGTCGAGATAAAGCATGGCGGCTATGGCCAGGGGGAAAACGGCCAGGGAGTTGGCCGTGTACATGGCGGCGGGGCCGACCATCATGCGGACGGCGTTCATGTCGTTGGTGGAGCGCGACATCAAATCGCCCACGCGCCAGGTGGAGTAGAAACGCGCCGACTGCATCTCCAGGCGCTGGAACAGGTCGTTGCGGAGGTCGAATTCGATGTCGCGGGAGATGCTGATCAGAATCCAGCGTTGCAAGTACAGGAAGACTCCTTTGATCAACGCGATGATCACCAGGGCGGCTGCGAAAAGAAGCAGTTGAGCGGTCGTGGTTCCGCTGGTCAGGCTGTCGATGGCGCGGCCCAGGACCAGAGGGAAAGTCATCCAGATGACGTTGCCGGTCACCAGGCAGGCCATGCCGATCAGAATCCCGCGCCGGTAGCGGCGCAGATAAGGGAAGAGCGGGCGGAGCTGTTCCCGGAGAGGTGTAGAGGGGGAAGTAGCTTGGTGTTGGTCCATTTCGGGTCGAGTCGGTGCCCGCAAGGGGCAAAAAACTATTATACGGGCGAGGTTGCCGTTTGGCTACGGGCGCGGCCCCAGAGAGAAGGCAGCGTCGTCAGGAGGCGGTCAGGATTTGTTCCGTGCGGCGGGCGAAGTCGGGTTCGCCTTCTGACCACAGGCGTCGTTCTTTAGTCGGAAGACTCTTTTCTATTTGTTGGAGGTAGGAGTAGAGGCGGCGGATGTTCTCGCAGGTGTGGCGCCGGTAGGCTTCCAGGGCTTGCGGTTCCTGCAAGGCGAAGATGAACTCGTGCTCGGCGCGATTGGTGAAATTTTCCGGGCGAACCTCAGTTCCGCTGAGGACGTCGGCGTGGCCGGTGTAGAGATGTTCAAAGCCGAGGTTGAGGAGCACGTGGCCGGTTTCGCGGTAGCGGCCCTGGTCGAACTGTTCGCCCTGCAAGAGCAGCTCGACGCGGGAAGGCGTTTGATTCCATTCCAGGGAGGGGCCGGCGACCGTGTGCGTGTGCCAGAGGTCCCAGTGGACGGTGACTTCGTAGGAAGTGTCCTGGTGGAGGAACTGCTCAGCCAACTCACGCACGGCGGAGGGTGTGGCGAGCAGGTCCCGCTCCAGGGTAGGTTGCTGGGTGGCGTCGAGGCTGCGGATGAGCAGCCGGAAGTCGCGCCGGGCGGTGGAGAGCGGGAAGATAGTCAGCAGCGCTTCCAGATGGTGCGTTCCTTTCTGGATGGTGAAGTCGTCGAACCAAAGGCTGAGAAAGGCGAAGTTAGCCATGGCGTCGATTATAGACAGAGAAAGCGGGATCGGTGATCAGAGTTCGCGCCGGCCTTCCAGAGCGCGGGTCATGGTGATTTGGTCGGCGTATTCGAGCTCACTGCCGGCCGGCAGCCCCATGCCCAGCCGGGTGATACGAATCCCCAGCGGCTTGATCAGCTTGGAGAGGTAGAGGGCGGTGGCCTCGCCCTCGGCGTTGGGGTTGGTGGCGACGATGATCTCCTCCACCGAATCGCCCTTGAGGCGTTCGAGCAGGCTTTTGATGTTGAGCTGGTCCGGCCCCATGCCTTGCAGGGGCGAAAGCACGCCGCCCAGCACGTGGTACAAACCCTGGTAGCTGCGCGTGCGCTCGACGTTCAGAATGTCTTGCGCCGACTCGACCACGCAAATCTGTTTGTGGTTTCGGGTGGAGGAGGAGCAGAAGCCGCACGGGTCTTGTTCGGTGATGTTGTGGCAGATGGAGCAGGTGCGGAGGTTCTGCTTGGCATCGAGGATGGCCTGCGCCAAGCGCTCGGCCTCGGCGGTCGGCTGGCGCAGCAGGTGGAAAGCAAGGCGCTGGGCGGTCTTGCGACCGATGCCGGGCAGGCGCTGCAATTCCTCAACCAAGCGGGCGATGGGTGGGGCGAGTTCTTTCATGGGCGAGAGGCCTAGAACAGACCGGGAATCTTAGGCAGGTTGAGCCCTCCGGTAAGGTCGCTGAGTTGTTGCTTCAGTTCTTCGTCCACGCGGCGGTGAGCTTCATTGACCGCCGCCAGGACGAGGTCTTGCAGCATCTCCCGGTCTGCCTCGGTCAGCGCTTCCGGGTCAATCCGAACCGTAGTCAGATGTTTGTGGCCGTTCATGGTGACCGTGACCATGCCGCCGCCGGCGGAGGCTTCCACGCTGATTTGCTCCAGGCGTTGCTGGAGCTGTTCCTGCATCTGCTTAACTTGGCCGAGCATTTGTTGGAAGTTGGGCATGGTCAGACCTTCTCGCTTCCGCGGCGCGTGGGAACGCGCGGTAATTCGGCGGCGGTGCGCAAATGCCCGCCGAAGCGCTTGAGCAACTCCTGCACCTCCGGGAGTTTGTCTCCGACGGCGGCGGGGGCGCGGTCCGTTGTGCCGACCTTAGCATAGACCCGGACGGAGCGCCCCAATACCTCCGAGATAATTTTCTCCAGTTGATCTTTTTGCTGCTTGTCCAGCATCTCGGGCAAAGAGCGGTTTTCCGGGGTGAACCAGAGCTGCAAGGTATCGTCCCGGCTTTCCCAGCGGTCAACGCTGTCCACGAAGGTGCCCAGAAGTTTGGAGCGGTCGTAGACCGCCGTTTTGATGGTGTTGACCGTGGACGACTCGATTCCGTCCACTTTCGGCGCTGCCGGCTTAGGAATTCGCGCGGGTGCAGCCTCGCTGCGGAGACGGGGGGCGGATGGGGCTGCTTGCGGGCGTCCGGCGGTGGGAGTGCGAACCGGGGTTGCTGACGCGGGTGGGGCCGGGTTGCCGGCCAGTCCGGCCAGTGCCTCTTCCAGCGGCACCAATCGCTGGGCCTGGACCATCTTGAGCAGGCCGAGTTCGAGATGCAGACGCGGCTGCGACGCTTGGTGCAGTTCGCGATGGGTATAAAGCAGCGTGTTGAAGAGGCGCAGCAGGTCTTCTTCGCTGAACTCCCGAGCGGCGGCTGCCAGTTTTTCCCGCTCCTCTCCGGTCGCTTCCGCCAGCTCAGCGGCGCTGCCGCCGATGCGGACTACCAGGAGGTTGCGGATGTGGCGCAGGGCCTCCCGGCAAAAGTGCTGCAAGTTGTGGCCGTCGCATACCAGCGCGTCCACCAGACTGAGGATTTTTTCGGAGGATTGCTCGCGGATGGCGTCAACCAATGTTTCCAGCACGTCACGGCTGACCACACCCAACAACTCGCGCACCGCGTTGGCTGAGACCTGTGTACCGCAGTAAGCGAGCGCCTGGTCCAGAATCGAGAGCGAGTCGCGCAGGCTGCCTTCGGCGGCGCGGGCCATCACCGCCAGGGCTTCCTTTTCGACTTCGGCCTTTTCCGTTTTGGCGACGCGAGCGAGCACGTCGAGGATTTCCTGGAAGCCGATGCTGCGGAAGTGGAAGCTCTGGCAGCGGGAGTGAATGGTGGAGGGAATCTTGTGGGGTTCAGTGGTGGCCAGGATGAAAAGCACCCGCGCGGGCGGTTCTTCCAGAGTCTTCAACAAGGCGTTGAAGGCCTCGTTGGTGAGCATGTGGGCTTCGTCAATGATGAAGACCTTGAAGCGGTCGCGCGCCGGCAGGTAGCGGACGTTTTCGCGCAGCTCGCGGATTTCATCGATGCCGCGATTGGAGGCGGCGTCGATTTCGATCACGTCCACCGCGGTGGTGGCGGTAATCTCTGTGCAGGCGGGGCACTGGCCACAAGGCTTGGTGGTGGGCCCCTGCTGGCAGTTCAGCGCTTTGGCCAGAATGCGGGCGGTGGTGGTCTTGCCGACGCCGCGCGTGCCGGAAAAGATGTAGGCGTGCGCGACCTGGTCTTTTTCGATGGCGTTTGTCAGCGTGCGGACGATAGGTTCCTGGCCGATGACCTCTTCGAAGGTTTGGGGGCGATACTTGCGAGCGATGGCTTGGTAGGTCATTCGGTTTGGTTGGCCCCCGCGTCCTAAGAAGGGACCAGACCCCGGGTCCTCTGCGGCACACGGAAATGACCCGCTACCGTTGCTTCCTTCCGGACCTGGCGGAGTTCGCGGGGTTTCGTTGCACAGAGCCCGAAGTCTGATCCGAAGCGGCATGTTAGCACGCGGTCAATGGGGCCGCAACCAGCGGCGGTGCCAGCCGAGCAGCTGCGCAGTGAACCGGCGAAAAGCGGGTGCCCCCGTACGGGGATAAACTCCGCACCTCTTCCAAACTGACATTCTGCCTCCAGCTATGTGGAGGCAGGAACGCGTTCCGCACAGTTTGAGTGCAAGCTACTGCGCCCAGGCCATGCCGTCGGGTTCGGTGCCGGTGGTGAAGGTGCGGAGCACTTTGCGCACGGGCACATCAATCACCGTCAGTTGATTGGAGTTGGTGTTGGCGACGATGGCGCGCCGCCCGTCCGGCGTCATCAGGATTCCGACGGGGACGACGCCGACATCTACCTTCCCCAGCAGTTGCCGGGTGGCGGCGTCGAAGACGCTGACGCTGTTGCTGCGGGCGTTGGAAACCCAGACCTGCTTGCCGTCGAGGGTGAACTTGACTCGGATGGGCATCCGGCCGCCGCTTTCGAAGGTGGCCAGCACGCGGTCGCTGGCGACGTCAATGACCGAGACGGTGTTGGTTGCGCGGTTGGACACCCAAACCTCGCGCCCGTCGGGCGAGATGTCGATGCCTTCCGCCCCGGCGCCGGTGGGGATGCTCTTGACTTTGTCGGTGGCGCGCTCGATGACAGTGACGCTGCCGGAGCCAATGTTGGTGACGTAGAGCTTGCGCTCGTCCGGTGTAGGCACGACCATGTGGCTGACCTGCTGATTGGTTTTCCAGGCTTTGAGAATCTTGCCGCTGGCGGTGTCGAGTTCCAGCACCGACTGCTGGGCTTCGCACGTCACCCACAGGCGCGAGCCGTCGCGGCTGACCCAGATGCCATGGGGCCGACTGTAGGAGGGGAGGGTGAAAGTGGTTTTGACCGTGCGTTGCTTGAGGTCAAGGACGGTAATGGTGCTGCCTTGCCGCGATTGCTGCTGACCTTGACGGAAGATGGCGAACGAGCCGTAGTCGGCCACGTAGACATAGCGGCCGTCGGGCGAGGCGGCGGCTTCGTGAGGGCCCTTGCCGGTGGGCAATTTGGCAAGCACCTCGTAGGTGGCAGGGTCCACCAGGGCAGCTTCGTGATCGGATTTGTTGAGAACCACCAGCACGTCGGCGGTTGCCGCCACAGGCAGCGCCAGCGCCAGAGTGCCGGCCAGCAGCCAAGAGCAAAGTTTCATTTGGTCTCTCTCCTGAACTTCAGTGTGGGTGCGGTCCCCCCGCGCCCGCTCTGCAAGCATTGGACGCAAAATGTGCGGGACAGGTTACCCGGGTTCCCTTGCAATCTTGCACCAAAACAGGACTCTCTGCTATGGTGATTTTTAGCCGGAGCGGTGCAGGAGCGGTTGAACTGGCGGCACTGGAAATGCCGTGTACCCGAAAGGGTACCGTGGGTTCGAATCCCACCCGCTCCGCCGTCCTACGCCCTGCGGGCCTGCCTGCGCTGCAAGGCGGCTGACGGCAGGCCATCCTACGCTGTACAGGCGGCTGATGGTGGGCTAGTTTGCACTGCCGGGGCGGCGGGTAGCAGGCCGCTTGCGCGGCACGAGCTTTGGAAGGTAGGCCACTCCTAAGTTGCTCCCCTTCTTTGCGTTTTCCGAAGGAAGGGGCTAGCGTGTCTCTTCCTGTTTCTCATTCCTTTCGGCGCGTTCGCGCAGGTCAGCCAGCAGCAGCATAGCGTTCAGCAGCTTTCCTCGGAGCAGTTGATCTTGCGGCGGGTTCTGAGTGCCAATGACGGCTATCTTGGCGGCCGTTAGCACAACGAACTGCACGATGGCCGCCTCCAACTCTTTGGTGGTTTCCTGGTTGCTCAACTGCCGGGCAAAGGCGTGGGTGCGGTCATGAATGTCGGCCAGGTAGTGTTCCAGGCAAAGTCGCTGTTCGTATAGGACGGGTGGGGGGAAAGTGGTGCAGCTGCCGACTTTACACTTCGTCGTTGTCATTCTCGGAGTTAGGTGGCCCCCTACAGCACAGCCGCTGAAACCGCTGGAGTGTAGGCGGGAATTGCAAAGCAAGTCAAAAGAATTTCGTCGGGGTTGCGGTGCGCGGTCGGCGGGTTCGTGGTAGATTACTGGCCGCATCTCTCGGAGCAGACACAGGCCAATCATGGCTGAGACGCAGGGCATGAGCGCGGCCATCCTGGTTATTGACGACGACGCACTCCTCGTCCAGTTGTTGGAGAAAGCCTTCGCCCGGTTCGGCTATCAAGTGACGGCCGTGGATGACCCGTTGCGCGGGCTGCAACTGCTGGACCAGCGGTCGTTCGACTTAGTCATCACCGACATCAAAATGCCCCGCCTGAGCGGCATCAAGGTGCTGGAGATGGTCAAGGCACTGGACGAATCCATCGAGGTCATCATCCTGACCGGCGCCGAGGAAGGACTGCTGGAAAATGCCATCGCTGCCTTGCGCTTGGGGGCCAGCGACTTTCTGTTGAAACCCCTGCACAACCTGGATGAGCTGATGGCGGCGGTGGAGCGCTCGTTGGAAAAGCGAAAGCTGGCGGTCACGGTGCGCCAGTTGGCCAAGAGCGTGGACCACCTGCGCAATACCGACCGGCTGACGAAT
Organism: Acidobacteriota bacterium; assembly: GCA_022571295.1. Lineage (GTDB taxonomy): Bacteria > Acidobacteriota > Terriglobia > Acidiferrales > 2-02-FULL-67-57 > JACZYA01. The sequence goes on from JACZYA010000011.1 coordinate 36,166, forward strand.
GTCTGCACGCGGCGTTATTTCTTTGAGCGCGCGAGCGTCGAGTTGCTGCGTTCCCGGCGCTATCGGAAGCCCATTTCTTGCCTGTTGGTGGATATTGACCACCTGGGGCAGATTAACAACACCTACGGCCCACCCTGCGGCGACCAGGTCCTGGCGCACGTGGCCCGCCTGCTGGTGGAGAGCACCCGCACGACCGACATTGTGGGCCGCTACGGCGGCGAGGAGTTTGTGGTTGCCCTGGCCGAGACCAAGACCGAGCAGGCGCAGGTGGCGGCGGAGAAGGTACGCAAGGCCGTGGAAACTTCCGACTTCAGTTTCGGCGGGCGCTCGATTCCGTTGACGGTCAGCATTGGGGTGGCGGGGGCGGAGGAGCTTGCGGCCATCAGCGACCTGATCGCGCAGGCCGCACAGGCGCTGGAAGAAGCAAAGCGGGCCGGGCGGAACTGCATTCGGATCGGCGAAGCCAAGGTGAGCGGTTGACGCTCCTGCGCGGCTGTGCGTAGAATAAATTGCTTCGGAGCGAGCGTAGCTCAGCTGGTAGAGCACAACCTTGCCAAGGTTGGGGTCGTGGGTTCAAATCCCATCGCTCGCTCCATTACCTTCTGACAGGAACCGCTAAGGTTGGGGTGGTGGGTTTCCCTCGGCTTCGCTCGGGATAAACTCCTCCCATCGCTCGCTCCATTTCTTTTTTCCTCTCTTCACCTGTTCGCACGCGATACTGCGGTTGGGTTTCCTTCGGCTTTGCTCCCCTCGTTCACACTCGGGACAAGCCGGGCAGGCGGGACAAGCTCAGGACAGGCAAACCCTATCGCTCCATTTTCTTTCCTAGCCACTTCTTCACGGTTGGGTTCCTCTAGCACCGCTGCACAAAAGGTGCGCTGGGTCGCGGCACAGTAGGGTACGGCGGCGCGTGACGCTAGGTCACGGTCGGGATGGCAAGTCTGCTTCCTTCAGGCCGGGCAGGTAGAGAGAGTTGAACAGGAGCTTGAAGGTGCGGAGGGGCTGGGCGCGGTGCTGGGCGCGGAAGCCGATGAGGACGACGCGGCCCTGGCCGACTTTGAGTTCCACCACGGCAGCGCGCTTTTCAAGCAGCTCGGCGCCTTTGAGGTAGCCGCTGATGAGAATCTGGTCGCCGTGTTCGGGGTAAGTGGCGACGACGCGGCGGTCGAAGCGCGCGTCGGGCACGCGCGTCTGGAAGGCGGGCGAGCTGGCGAAGTAGGCGGCTTCGATCTTGCGCATGCCGTAAGCGATGGGATGGGTGTTGTCCACCTGGAGGCGAAGCATGGAGCCGGGACAACTGAAGGCATCTCTGTCGACGTCGGCGAGCACGTTGGTGACGGGGAGCTTGAAGAGTTCGATGAAATAGTCGGCGGAGGAGTCGAGGGCGACGACGGTGCCGCCTTGCTCGACCCACTCTTTGATGTGCGTTGCGCCCTCCTGGCCAAGGCCGCCTGCGTATTCAGCCGGCAGGGGGGCGAAGAAGCGACCCGCGGGCCCGCTGGGCATGCCGTCTTTGATGACGGAGTTGCTGACGTCGGGGAAGAGCAGAACGTCAATCTGCTCTTTGAAGGAGCCATCTTTGATTTTCTCGTTGCTCAGGTTGGTATAGGGGAATTCGTAGCGCTCCAGCAGCCAGCGCGTCCAGCCCTCGTCCATGCTGGCGATCCAGGGCTTGTAGAGGCCGACGCGGGTGGAAGTGACCCGATGGGCTTTACCGGAGGGGGCGGCGCCCAGAGCGCGAATGGGGACGTGAACCTCGGAGGCGAGGGCGGTGAGCTCGCGGTGATCCATCTGGTCGGCGGGCAGGTAGATGTCGCCGATCTTTCCTCCCATCGGGGCTTGCTGGAGCCAGTAGAGCGTTTTGCCCGCTTTCAGGAGCCGGTTGATGGCGGTGAAGGCGGAGTCGGCGCTGTGGGGAATCAAGTAGCCACCGCGGCCGGCGGGAACGTTTCCGCCCGGCCAGTCCGGCGCGTCAATGCGGCGGAGGCGGTCTCTGATGGGAGTATCCACCTCGATGGTTTTGACCCCCATGGAAATGGGCAGCGACCAGGAAGCGACGTCGTAGGGCGGGATGATGGGCCCGCCGGTGTAGGGGATGACCTCGGGATAGCGCTGGCGGCGCAGCATTTCCAGAATGAAGGGGCGATAAGGCTGCGCGGTGAGGATGACGTAGGTGCCGGGGCGGTAGCGGGTGTTTCCGACCGCGAGGCCGGCCTCGGCCCGGTGGACGCGGACGCCGTGGCGCAGGAGGAGGTCAACCAGCCGCGCAGCAGCCACGGGGTCGTGCTGGTCGGGCGGGATCAGGAAGGCGTAAGGCGCTTCGGCGGCGCCGCGCTCGATGCCCTGCCGGTTGAGCCGGTAGAAATTGGTCAGCAGCTCTTCGCGGTAGCGGGATGAACTCTCCAGCAAACTGCGGGTGGCGATCAGCTCGTAGTCAATGATGTCGCGTAGCCGCCACCAGCCGCCCGGCCAGGGGGAAGGGAAGTTGGAGCGGCGGACGTATTCGGGAAAGCCCTTCCGGCCGCCTTGCAGCTCCCCGGGCTCGATGTAGATGGGCGTGGCGATGCGGGCGCTGGCGACTTCGGTGAGCAGGCCGACGACGTTTTTCCACCAAGCGGTGTTGCGGGTGCCGCCGGGCCAGTAGCTGTCGTAGATCATGTCGTGGCCGACGCCGGTCTTGCCGGCTTCCTCCAGGCGCATTGACATGTTGGTGCCGAGCAGGTCGGCCAGGCGGAAGATCATGGAATCCACTTTGAGGTTGAGCGGATCGGTCTGCGGCGGGACGAACATGCGCGGGCCGGTGCTGCCCATCTGGTGCTCGTCAAGGAACACTTGCGGGAACCACTGGTGGTAGAGGACGTCGTTCACCACTTGGGTTTCCTGCTGGGTGAGCATGTAGAAGTCGCGGTTGTTGTCGTGGCCGACGTAGTGGTGGTAGAGCCAGGGCATGCGGCCGCCCTCGAATTCCGTGTCGAGGTATTGGTTGTACCAGTCAATCACCAGTACCTGGCCGTCGGGGTTGATGGAGGGGATGATGACCATGATGACGTCGTCGAGCCAGGCGAGCATTTTAGGGTCGGTGGTGGTGGCGACGTCGTAGGCGAACTCCATCGCCATCTGGGTGGAGCCGACTTCGGTAGAGTGAATGGTGCAGGTGACCAGGACGATAGTTTTGCCGGCGGCGATGAGTCGCTGGGCTTCTTCTTCGGTCAGGTCGTCCGGGTTGGCCAGGCGGCGGGCGATGTCGCGGTAATGGTCCAAGCGCTGCTGGTTGGCCTCGGAGGTCAGGATGACCAGCAGCATGTCATTGCCGAGCGTGGACTTGCCGGCCAACTGCACGGTGACGCGCTCGGAGGTGGCACCGAGAGCGCGGAAGTATTCCACCACTTTGGGGTAGGGAGCCAGGTAGCGGTCTTCACCTACCTTGTGGCCGAGGAAACTTTCGGGCGAGAGAATTTCCTGCGCTGGGACGGAGAGAGCCAAGAGCAGAGCCAACGCAACGCCGGGAAGAATGAGTTGAGTCCTCACAAGCGCGCCTCCCTATCAGGAACTACTGAGTTGCAGAATGCGGAGATGCTAAAAGGCGTTTTATAGCGGAGGCCGGAGTCGCCGTCAACTGCAAAGCGCGCCGTTCTGGGATTAGCAGCGCGGCGCTTGACCTCACGAGCGTCTAATCTGATTTTTCTCCCTCCTGGTGGCGTAGCTATTCCTGTCTGCGGGTTTCGTTGTTCCTGCTCGCTGTGTCCTCTGCGGTTCAACTCCTTCAGTAGCTTTTTTGTTTTATGGAGAGCTGTTTCGGCAGACAGGAATGTCTGCCCTACTGTTGCTTACCGTAGGCGCGGTCGAGGAGTTCGACCACGTGGAGGACTTGTTGGCCGGTGCCGAACTGCTCGACGCCGGCGCGCAGTTGCAGGATGCAGCCGGGGTTGGCGGTGACGATAACGTCGGCGCTGGTGGCGCGGGCATGTTCCATTTTTTCGGCTAAGAGCTCACCGGCAATCTCAGGGTGCAGCAGGTTGTAAATGCCAGCGCTGCCGCAGCAGTGGTCGGCCAGTTTCATTTCTACCAATTCAATTCCTGGAATGGCGCGCAGCAGCTCGCGCGGAGCGTGGCGGACCTTTTGCCCGTGCAGCAGGTGGCAGGAGTCTTGGCAGGTGACGCGCAGGCGGACTTCTTTTTCGGGCGGGCGCAGGCCGAGGGCGGCGAGGAATTCGGTCACATCACGCATCTTGTCCTGGAACTGTTCCGCTCTTTGCTTTGCTTTTTCATCATCGGGGAAAAGTTGATCGTATTCTTTTAGGGTAGAGCCGCAGCCGGCGGTGTTGGTGACGATGGCGTCGAAATCATCGGTTGCAAAGGCGTCGAGGTTCTGCCGGGCCAGCCGCCGGGCCACGTCGCGCACGCCAGCGTGGACGTGGAGCGCTCCGCAGCAAACCTGGCCGGTGGGGACGATGACGTCGCAGCCGTTTTTTTGCAGCACGCGGATGGTGGTCTGGTTCAACTGCGTAAAGGCCACCTGCTGCATGCAGCCGGCGAAGAAGGCCACGCGGGCGCGGCGCTCACCTTCGGCGGGAAAGACCCGGCCAAGCTGGGAGAAAAAGAAGCGGTCGTCGATGCGGGGCAGGAACTTTTCCGCGGCGCCCAGCTTGCCCAGCCAGCGCAGGAGGCCGGAGCGGCGCACGAGCGTTTGCGCGCCGGAGCGCTGGTAGAAGCGCAGCAGGCGGGCAACCAAGGCGAGGCGGCGCGGGTAGGGCAGCAGGTGG
>JACZYA010000099.1 GCA_022571295.1 Acidobacteriota bacterium
GTTGGCTTTGCCCGCGGCCTGACCGTGGCCCATGCGCCGGCCGTTGCCCGCGCCTCTACCCTGGCCGTTCTGTCTCAGCTTGAACTGCCCCACCAGGTTCTGCAGATCCAGCGCCAAACCCGACAGATCGTGGCAGGCTTTGGCCGACTGTTGCGCGCCTGCCGCCGACTCCTGGCTGATCTTCGAGATGTTCTCCACGTTGACGTTGACCTGTTCGGTGGCGGTGGATTGCTGCGTCGCGGCGGTGGCGATGTGGGTGATCATCTCCCCTACCTGTTCCGATACCTGGATGATCTCCTGCAGCGAAGTCCCGGCCTGGGTGGTGGTTTCCACCCCCTCCTCCACCTGCTTGGTGCCGGCCTGCATGGCCTCGACCGCGCTCCTGGTCTCGACCTGGATGTTCTTGATCATGGTGGCGATTTCCTTAGTCGCCTTAGTGGTCCGTTCCGCCAGCTTGCGCACCTCGTCGGCCACCACCGCGAACCCGCGGCCTTGCTCCCCGGCCCGGGCGGCTTCGATGGCAGCGTTCAACGCCAGCAGGTTGGTCTGGTCGGCAATCTCATCGATCACTCCGATGATCTCGCCGATCTGGTCGGACCTAGCGCCCAGCTCCTGCACCTTGCGGGCGGTGTCGCCCACCGTGGTAGCGATGGTGCGCATCTTCGCCAGGGTGTCTTCGACAATCTGGCCGCCGGCGCGCGCGGTCTTGGCGGCTTCGGTCGCCGCCGTGGCCGCCTTCTCGGAGTTCTCCGAGACTTGGCGGACGGTGGTGGCCATCTCCTGCATGGCGGTGGCCACCTGGTTGGCCTGGTCTTTCTGGGTTTCGGCGCCCTGAGCCTGCTGGGTGGCCGCGGCCGAGATCTCCTCGCTGGAGCTCGACACCCGACCGGCATTGCTGGCCACTGACTCAATCATGGCGCTCAAATTGTCTTGCATCTTGTTGATTGCCGCGGACAAGTCGCCCAATTCGTCCTGAGCGTTGGCCTGGAGTTCGTCACCCGTCAGGTCACCGTTGCTGATGGCCTCGGCCCGGGACAGAGCCGACTGGACGGCGTTGACGATCCGGCGGCTGAGCAGAACTCCGACAAAGCAACCGATGATGACCGCAATGATCGAGGCCAGGGTAAGGGTAGTGGTCATGGCCGAACTGGCGGCATTCAGATCCTCAGTCCCCTGCGCCACCAACTCCTGCTGCGAGGCAGCGATTTTGTCCACATAGCCTTTGATCTTTCGGGCTCGTGGCGCTGCCTTGGTGCCGAGCCACAGGTTGGCGAGGTTCCAGTCTTCGGCGCCGCGCAGCTTGAACATGCGGGGCGGCAAAGGAGCGAACTCAGCACGCACCGAAGCGTAGATATTCCAGTTCCGGCGCTGCGAAGGGGTGAAAAGATTGAGCGTGCGGCGCACATCACTGTAGCGCTGTTCGTTGATGGCCCACTTCTGGTCGAACCCCTGCTTGAAGGCTAGGTCTCCCGAGAGCAGGTAGGCACGGATGTTGGCCAGGCCGACGGCGAATGATCCGCGGGTGTCGGCCAAGTTCTTGAGCAGCCGTTTGCGCTCTGCTGTCGCCGGCAGGGTGGACTCTTCGTCGATGATGGCCGTGATGGCCTTCAGCATCTTGCCTGCCCGCGGCGCCGCCTCAGTCAACAACAGCTTGAAGGCCGGAACGTTATCGTCCGTCTGGGCGATATCTTCCACTTCCTGTTGTGCGGTGCGGAAGCCCGCGAGTTCGGACTTGATCTCCGCCAGGCCCTCCAGGTTCCCCTCCTGGCTCAACCTCGCTACCGCTTCGTCGATCTCGCGCCATGCGGCCGCGCGGTCCTCTTTGAAGAACTTGGCCTTCGCCGGGTCGCTGCCGAGAATCATGTATCCGCGCAGGCCCGCGAGAGAGTGGTTCATCCCATTCATCAAATCCCTGGCGGCCAGGGCGGTGGGGTACCGGTGGTTGACCACCGCATCCTGGACCTCTCCCATGTCGGAGAGCTTGAAATAAGCAACCATTGAGCTCGCGACCATCACGAAGATGAGGATGCCGAAGCCCACTCCAAGTTTCGCTCTTATCGTAAATCGCATCGTTGATTCCTCCCTTGAGTGTAAAAGTTTCTAGAAGGTGTATTGCACCATCGCGTAGCCAAAGTTGACTCCCTGACTCGAACCGGACTCCCGAATGAAGTCCCCGGCGAAGAAGTGGTTGAAGCCCACGACCAACACGGTGTGCCGGTCAAACTTGTACTTGAGGGTGAGATCGAGCTCGGAGCCCACGTCGCTTGAAGTTCCGGCGGCTCCTGCGCGCACCACCTTGGCGCCGGCGTTGTAGAGGGCGTCGTCTGTGTCAGCCCGCCAGAACTTATGCCAAGCCACCGCCGCGCTGAGCTTCTTGAACGGCTTGAAGGTGACGCCGGGGTTCAGGTCAACAATGTTCTGCCGCGCCACGGTGTCAATGAAGCCCAGGTAGGCATGGCCGAGGGGGAAGAGGTGGCTGAAGGTGCCGACCTTTCCGCCCGCGGTGTCGTCTCCACTGGCATAGTCAAAACCCAGGTACACGCGCGGGGTGGCGCGAACGTCGGCGAAGGTGTAACCGAACTGGCTGGCGACCATGTAGGCGCCGATGTCATCGGCACCGATTTCGCCGAACTGGAAGGCGCTTTCAAAGTCATAGTCGAAGGCAGTGTCGGGAATCTTCCCCCCGACGCGAGCGCCGACGGTCTGCCGGTTCCCGCTGCCGCTGGTGCCGTTGAAAGTTGCCGCTTCTTTATTCAGCCCGAGCCAATAGACATCCAGTTTCACCTTGGTGCTGGGCAGATAGCCGGCAGCATAGACCCCGTAGAAATCGGTGTTGGGATCGTTTTTGTTGAAAGAAGTTTGGCGAATGACCACCGGGCGAGTCCAGAAGCCGGTGAGGCTCCAGCCCTCAAGCTTGACGGTGCTGGAGAAACCGTCGAAGGTGCGGCGGGTGTTGGCCCAGTTCAGCGGGCTGACCAACCGCTGCTTGCCGAACAGCAACTCCTGCCGCCCGGCGCGGAAGCTGAACTTGCGATCATCGGAAAACGCGAAGCTAAACTCGACGAAAGCGTTTTGCAGGGCTATCTTGTCCTCCTCCAGGGTCCTGCTGCCTCCAGGCAGATCGCGATCATTTACAAAGGCGCTCTTGCCTTCGACGAAAAGCCGCACGTGGCTGCCGAAGTGCATGTCGGTGTGGTAAAAGAACCGGGTGAGCGGATAGACATCGCTGTCGTTGGCCGGCGCACCGAAGCCGAAGTTGTCCCACGCCTCGGCGCGGAAGCGCACCTGGCCGCCGAAGCTGATCCAGAACGAACCGTCATCGTTCAGCGGGATGAACTTGATCGAATCAAAAGGGTCGCCGCCGCTGTTGTTGTCCTGCGCGGCCAGCCCGGACCAGTTCTCGTTCTGACGAAGGACTTGGTAGGCGGGAGCTTTGTAGGTGGACGCGGGTACGGACGCCGCCTCCTCAGCGAACAACTGAGGGCACAACCCCGCGACCGTCAAGATGACTACGATGAATCCCGTTGCCAAGCGAAATGATCTGTAGTTTGAAAACATGTTCGCCCTCCTGATTTCAGAGAACTTCCGTGAAACCGGACCGAAAGCCCCGTGGCTAACTTCTCCGGCCACAAAGTCCTACATCGGCGAGGGAAGGCAGGGCTCTGTGAATCTGGACACGTATACTGTGTGACAATAGTCACAGTCTTCGCTGTGTGACAGCAGTCACAGCCTTCAAGACAGAATTTAGTTAACTTGGCAGATGGCTCAGGCGCAACAGACAGCCGCTGAATCATCCGAGCTTAGCGCGCCGCGTAATTCGGGGAGTCTTGACAGCTTGTCATGTTGCTCAGCACAGGATTGAGGCCACTACAACCCCCAGTGCTTCTGAACATAAACAAAATGATGAGTTCGCCGATTACACTCTATTAAGGGTATGGGTTAGGGTTATGGCAGGCAGAGGGATGGGGGGGGTCCGGCGGGAATGGCAATGCATAAGTCTTCTCCCAACAACCTGACTGTCCGATACCGGTTTGCCCTGGGACTGTCGGCCGTGCTCGCTGCGGCTTCCTTCCCATTTCTGTATGAGAACAGCGGGGCTCAGCAAACCGATGCCGCCGTAGTCAACGCCAGCGGTCGGCACTGCAGGTTGTCCCCGCGTGAGGTCAAAGACTTTATGACCGCTTCGTGCGTCCAGGCCAGGGTTTGATGGCACTACTCAACCGGCAATTTGCTTGGGATCGCCTGACGGTGCGCTATGTCGCGGCGCTCAGCACGGTCGCGCTGCTGTTGATCCTTAGCCAAACTCTGGTGCAACGGATGCTGATGCAGCAGTCGAGCAATGCGCATGTGATCAATCTAGCCGGGCGCCAGCGGATGCTGAGCCAGAAGCTGAGCAAAGCAGCACTCGCCTTCGAGTCGGCCGCCGCTCCCGACGCGCGGAAGGAGCGTGTGGAGGAGCTTCGGAGTGTGGTGACGCTCTGGGAGCGCTCCCACGTGGGTTTGCAACGTGGCGATGCCGAACTGGGCCTGCCTGACACGAATAGTGCCGAGGTTCTACGGTTGTTCACCAGGATTGAACCGCACTATCAGTCCATGCTCCATGCGGCCAAGAGGCTGATTGCAGCGGTCGCCCAGGAGGGGACAGACTCGTCCGGTGGGCCCCACCGTTCGACGCCGGTGGAGGAGATTCTCGCGGAGGAGGCGGCTTTCCTGGAGGGAATGAACGAGATCGTCTTCCAGTACGACCAAGAGGCGGAGGCTCACATCAACAGGCTGAAACAGATTGAACTGGTGTTGCTCAGCACCACCCTGATCGTGCTCCTGCTAATCGGCCTGTTCCTGTTCCGTCCGACGGCGCGCAGGATTCGGCAGAACATTTGGGAATTGGAGCAGACGAAAGAAGCGCTGCGCAAAGCTTACGACGGGCTGGAAGCACAGGTGGGAGAGCGCACGGCCGAGCTGGCAGCAACGAACAAACAATTGGAGACGGAACTGGCCGAGCGGCAGCGGGCCGAGGAGGCGCTGCGTAAGAGCGAAGAGCGCTTCCGGCGGATTTTTGACGACTCACAAGTGGGGATGACGATAACAACCGGTGACACCAAGTTCCTGCAAGTGAACCAAGCATTCCTGGATATGCTGGGGTACACCCAAGAGGAACTGCTCGGGATGAATGTGTCCGAGGTTATTCACCCCGATGACTGGAAGGACCATCTGCCTGTGGCTGAACAGGTGCTCAAGGGAGAGTTGGATTTCTTCCAAATCGAAGCGCGCTATCTCCACAAGCAGGGGCACGAAATCTGGAGTTTGACCAGTGTTTCCGTCATCCGAGACAGCACGGGGAAGATTTTGTTCAGCCTGGGGCAGTATATAGATCTAACTGAGCGACGAAAGCTGGAGGAGCAGTTCCAGCAGGCACAGAAGATGGAAGCGGTGGGGCGGCTGGCGGGCGGCGTGGCCCACGACTTCAACAACCTCCTGATGGTCATGCGGGGCTACACCGAGCTGATGCTGGGCCGCCTGAGCGCCAACGACCCCCTGCGCAGCAACGCCGAGGAAATCCAGAAGGCCGCCGACCGCGCCACCTCCCTCACCCAGCAACTGCTGGCCTTCAGCCGCAAGCAGGTCATGCAACCCAAGGTCTTCGACCTCAACGCGGTGGTGTCTGATACCGAGAAGATGCTGCGTCGGCTGATCGGCGAAGATATCGAGCTGGCCACCATCCTGGGCGCCGAGCTGGGACGGGTGAAGGCCGACCCGGGCCAGATCGAGCAGGTCATCCTCAACCTGGCCGTCAACGCCCGCGACGCCATGCCCCAGGGCGGCAAACTGGTGATGGAGACCGCCAACGTGGAGTTGACCCAGGCCTTCGCCCGCCAGCACCCTGGCGTCAAGCCCGGCCCGCACGTGATGCTGGCCATGAGCGACACCGGAGTGGGCATGGACGCCGAAACCCAGGCCCGCATCTTCGAGCCCTTCTTCACCACCAAGGAGAAAGGCAAGGGGACGGGGCTGGGGCTGGCCACCGTCTATGGCATCGTCAAGCAGAGCGGCGGTTACATCTGGGTGTACAGCGAAGCGGGCCAGGGCACTACTTTCGAGATTTACCTGCCGCGGGTCGAGGACGCGGTGACAGCCGACCAGGAGGAGCAAGTTGCCTCCCAACCGCCGTCGGGCTCCGAGACCGTCCTGCTGGTGGAAGACGAAGAGCCGGTGCGCAAGCTGGCGCGCGAGTTCCTGGAAAACACCGGCTACACCGTGCTGGAGGCGGAGGATCCGGTCGAGGCCATGCACTTGTCCGACCGGCACCAGGGCCCCATCCACTTGATGGTGACCGACGTGGTGATGCCTAAGATGAGCGGGCATGAGCTAGCCCAACAGATGGCTTCGGTGCGCCCGGAGATGAAGGTACTCTACGTCTCCGGCTACACCGACGACGCCCTGGGCCAATACGGCGTGCCGACTCAAGACAGCTTTTTCCTGCAGAAGCCCTTTTCCCTGGACACTCTGGCGCGCAAGATGCGCACTCTGTTGGAAGGAAATACGAAAACCAGCAAAGAAGAAACTCTCACCTAGGGCCGCCCGGCCCCACCCACGAAACTGTGGTGGGCCACGAAACCTAGACGCTCATCACCTCTTTCTCCTTACTCTTTGCCATGCTTTCGAGCTTTTCCACGAATTCGTGCGTCACCTTCTCCAGCCCGTCCAAACCGCGCCGCTCGTCGTCTTCGCTGACTTTCTTATCCTTGTAAAGCCTCTGAATAGCTTCCTTGGCGTCGCGGCGGATGTTGCGGGCAGCGGTTCGATGGTTTTCCAGCACACCGTGCAGATGCTTGACCAACTCCTTGCGCCGCTCCTCCGTGAGCGGGGGAATCGGCACCCGCACCAGTTTGCCGTCGTTGGTCGGATTCAAGCCCAGGTCGGCGGCCCGAACCGCCTTGTCGATCGCATCCAGCAAGGAAGTGTCAAACGGTTGCACCGCAATCAAGGTCGCATCGGGCGTGGTGACCTTGGCGATTTGGTTCAACGGCGTGGGAACGCCGTAGTAGTCCACCCGCACTCCCTCCAGCAGCGTCACCGAAGCCCGACCGGTCCGCAGGTGGCTGAGCTCGCGGCGCAAATCTTCTACCGTCTTCTCCATCCGCTGGCGGGTCCGGGTCATGGCCTCCTTGATGCTCGTTACTTCCTGCATATGTCACCCCATTCCTAAGCGGTTACCAGGGAACCAATCTTTTCTCCCAAGACCACGCGCTTGATGTTCCCGGGGCGGGTCAGATTGAACACAATGATTGGCAGCGAGTGATCCATGCAGAGTGAAACGGCGGTGGCATCCATGACCGAAAGCGATTTCGCAATCACGTCGAGATAGGAGATGCGGTCGAACATTTTGGCCCCGGCGGTGGTTTTGGGGTCGGCGTCGTAGATGCCGTCCACCTTGCTGGCCTTGAGCACCACCTCGGCTTTGATCTCCATCGCCCGCAGGGCTGCCGCCGTGTCGGTGGAAAAGTAGGGGTTGCCGGTGCCGGCCGCCAACAACACCACGCGCTTTTTCTCCAGGTGGCGGAGGGCGCGGCGCCGAATGAACGGCTCCGCAATCTGGTGCATCTCGATGGCAGACATCAGCCGCGTCGCAACGCCCAGTTTTTCCAGCGCATCCTGCAATGCCAGCGCGTTGATAATGGTCGCCAGCATCCCCATGTGGTCTGCGGTTACCCGGTCCATCCCTTTGGAACCGGAGGTGCGCCCGCGGAAAATGTTGCCGCCGCCGATGGTGGCGGCAATCTCGACCCCGAGCTCAAACACCTCTTTAACTTCGCGCGCTATCTGGGCTACGGCTTCGTCGTTAATCCCAAAATCCTGCGAACCCCGGAAGGCTTCGCCGCTGAGTTTCAGCAGAATGCGCTTGAATACGGGTGTGGTTCGTTTCGGCATCGTCTCCCCCGCCGGCGCGCGGACTCTGCGCCAACAATACCAGAAAGGTCTTAGGCTTGCCCGCTCTTGGCCGGCTCGGCCGCGGCTTCGGCCGCCATGGTGGGCTCGCCCAGCTTGAAGCGGGCAAAGCGGCGCACCGTCATGTTCTCCCCCAACTTGGTGATGGCGGCGGCGATCAACTCTTTGATGGTGTGTTTGTCGTCTCGAATAAAATGCTGCTCGTAAAGACAGTTCTCTTCGTAGAATTTCTCCAATTTTCCGACGACGATGCGTTCCACCACCGGGTCCGGCTTGCCGGAGGCGCGCGCCTGCTCCTGATAGATTTCGCGCTCCTTGTTCAGAACCTCTGGCGTCACTTCTTCGCGGGTGACAAAGCGGGGCTCGGCGGCGGCGATGTGCATAGCCAAGTCATGCACCAGTTGCTTGAACTCATCCGTACGCGCAACAAAGTCGGACTCGCAATTAAGTTCTACCAGCACCCCGATCTTGTTGCCCGCGTGCACATAACTGCCCACTGCCCCCTCGCGCGTGGTGCGCCCGGCCTTGCGCTGCGCTTTGGCTATGCCCTTCTTGCGCAACCACGCAATCGCCTGCTCCACCTCGCCGCCGGTTTCGCCCAGGGCGGCTTTGCAATCCATCCACCCGGCGCCGGTGCGCTCGCGGAGTTCCTTCACCTGCTGCGCAGAAATGGCCGCTTTTTTGGTCTCAGGCATTGTCGACGTCACTGCTTCTCCCGTGGCATAGACAAAAACGGCAGGCCGGCAGGTGCGTGCCCTGGGCCTAGGGAGAACATCTCCCGGGGTCTCTTAGAGTCGGGATCGCTCATCCCGTCTTGCTGCCGGCAGACTCCTCCGCCGGAGTTTGCTGTTCGGGGGCTTCTTCGGCAACGGTTTCGGCGGCGGGCGGTTCGGCGGCAGGTTGTTCGGCAGGCTCATCCGTCTCGGGCGCCGGGCGCGGGCGAAGATGGGGCGGGAGCTGCTCGTTGGGATCGTACACCTCGGCCACGTCTTGCAGCTCTTCGGGAGTGCCGACATATTCCGCTTCGCCTGCCTCGGCAGCGACAGCCGCTTCCTCGGCCTTGGCCGCCTCCAGCGCCGCCTGCTCGTAGCGGGCCCGGCCTTCCAGCACGGAGTCGGCAATCTTGGAAGCAAACAAGCGAATGGCGCGCAAGGCATCATCATTGCCCGGAATGGTGAGGTCCACTTCGTCGGGGTCGCAATTGGTATCCACCACCGCCACCACTGGAATCGCCAGCTTGCGCGCTTCCCGCACGGCAATCTGCTCGTTGTTGGAGTCAATGACGAACATGGTGTCCGGCAGGCCGGGCATGTCCTTCACACCATCCAAGTTTTCCCGATAGTGGCGCAACTCGCGCCGCAGTCGGGTCTGCTCTTTCTTGGGCGCAGCCGCCAAGCGGCCGTCGTCCTCTCTCTCCGCCAACTCCTTGAAGCGCTGGATGGATTTCTGGATGGTGGCCCAATTGGTCAGCGTGCCGCCCAGCCAGCGGTGGTTGATGTAGAACATCCCGCAGCGCTTGGCCTCTTCCGCAATCGCTTCCTGCGCCTGGCGTTTGGTGCCGACGAACAGAAGGTTCTTGCCCTCGGCGGCCTTCTCGGTCACAAACTGCGACGCCTCTTTGAACTTCTTGACCGTCTTTTGCAGGTCGATGATGTGGATGCCGTTGCGCTCCCCGAAAATATACTCCTTCATCTTCGGGTTCCAGCGCCGGGTCTGATGCCCGAAGTGGACGCCCGCTTCCAACAATTCTTTCATGCTGAGGCTCACCAATTCTTTCTCCCTAGCGCTTGGTCCACTGGAATCGTTTGCGCGCGCCCTTCTGCCCGGGCTTCTGGCGCTCCTTCATGCGCGGGTCGCGGGTAAGGTAGCCGGCTTGGCGCAGCCGGACGCGTCCGGCCGGATTGGCCAGCGCCAGTGCCCGCGCCAACCCCATGCGGATGGCGCCTGCCTGGCCGGTGCTGCCGCCTCCGTGCACCCGAACCTCGGCGTCAAACTGCGCGCCCAGTCCCAGAAATTCCAGCGGCTCCCGCGCATGACGCCGCCAGAACTGGGCGGTAAAAAACTCATCCAGCGGACGGCCATTCACCCGCACGTTGCCGCTGCCCGGCCGCAGGTACACCCGGGCCACCGAGGCCTTGCGCCGTCCGGTGCCGTAGTGCGGGCCGGGAATGATTTCCGGCGCCGCTGGTTCCGGCTCCGGCTGCGCTTCCGGAGGTGCTTCTGTTCCTGCCTCCGCTTGCGCGTCTGCTTCAACCGCCGGGGCTTCCGACTCAACGCCCTCAGCGGGCGGAGTCTCTTCGGGAGCGGCTGAGGCTGTTTCCGCCTCCGGCTGCCCGGTTTCCGTCTTCTCAGTTTCCGGCTGCTCTGCTTCCGGCTGCGGGGTTTCGGGAGCCGGATTTTCGCGTTCGCTATCGCCCACCATTCCTCCTACGACTCAAACTTCATCGGCTGCGGTTGCTGCGCCTGGTGCAGATGCTTGTCGTCGGCATAGACGCGCAACTTCCGCGCGCGGCGCTTGCGCAATTTGTTCTTAGGGAGCATGCCCAACACCGCCTCGCGCACCATCTGCTCCGGCTTGCGCTCGAACAAGTGCCGCGCCTTGATTTCTTTCAGCCCGCCGGGGTAGCCAGTGTGCCAGCGATAGACCTTCTGGTCGAGCTTCTTGCCCGTCAGCCGTATTTCGCGCGCGTTGATGACAATCACCGGGTCGCCACACTCCACCGCCGGGGTGTAGCGCGGCTTGTGCTTGCCGATTAGGATGTGCGCAACTTTCGAGGCCAGCCGGCCCAGCACTTGGCCGCGCGCGTCCACCACGCGCCACGTCCCTGCCGTGAGCTCGCCCACTTCTCTTCCGCTGGGATAGTAACTACGCATTTCTCCCCTGTGATTCCAACCGTGGGGTCAGAAACCATAGAATGTAACGGATATACCCCGGTTTTGTCAACGCACTGTACTCGTCCAGTAGATTAGTGACACTTGGCCTCCTTTGATTGGGATTGCCACTGGGCCAAGAACTCGTGGGGAGTGAGGTAGCCCAGGGCTTGGTGCGGACGCACGGTGTTGTAGACCTGCTCCC
>JACZYA010000259.1 GCA_022571295.1 Acidobacteriota bacterium
GCCCTGCTCCTAACAAGGCGGGCACAGCGGCAAAGTAGAATCCGATGCGAAGCATGGCCGTGGTTTAGGAATGCGCGCGCTGCATCAACTCAGGTTGCCTGCACAGCCTCAGCCCGCTCGCGACGGCATTCGTGGAGCAACTCTTCCATCCGGTCCTTGGCTTGCAGCTTCAACTTCTTGAGGCGCGCTTTTTCGATTTCGTCTTCCGGCCGGCGATGCTGCGTGCGAAGCAACTCGGCCAGTTCCCGGTCGTAGCGCGCATGCTCTTCCACTAAGCGGTGGAACTCGGCATTCGACTGGAGCAATTCCTCGCGGGCTTGCTCGTACTGGAGCTTCATCCTCTCCCCTCCTCGTGCAGACGCTGGGCTGAGCTCATCCCGGCGGGCACGTTAGCACAAGCCCGGCGGGAGCTTCAAGGCACGGGGCCCGCTGGCGGGTTACTTAGGCTTCCACAGCAGCTCGGCGTCGGAGCGGCGGACGTAGTTGGCCTGGAGGTGGAGCGCGTCCACCGCTTCTCCGCGGCTGAGCTTGCGCCGCGCGCGTTGGGCCACCGCCTCCGCCAACACCGGCGAAATGGATTCGCGACGGCTGGCACCGAAGGCGCTCGCGGCCAACGGCTCCGCCCAGCGGTCGAGATTAGGACTGACGAAAGTGCAGGATTCCGGCTGGACGGAGTCAGCGTCCAACTGCTGGAGGAATTCCGGCAGGGTGAAAACGCGCTCGCGCCCTTGAAGCGCCGGCTCGGTGTCGCGCTTTTCATAGACGGCGGCAAACACCTGCCCGCGGTAGGCGTTGACGACCGGGATCAAGCAGCCCTCGGCGTTTGCACTGGCGCAGACGGCTTCCAGCACACCCACCGGCACCACCGGCCGGGCGTGCATCTCCGCCAGCGCTTTGACGAGGGCAAGCCCGATGCGCAAACCGGTGAAAGCTCCCGGGCCGCTGGCCACGGCGTAGGCGTCGATGTCTTTGAGCTCGATTCCTGCCTCACGCAGCGCGGCTTGAATATGGTGAAAGAGAGCTACCGAGTGCTGCTCGTCGCTCCGCGGCGCCACCAGCGCGACCAGCCGGTCGTCGCGCAGTAATGCCACACTCGCGTCCTTGGAACTCGAATCAACCGCCAGCAGCCACATGGAGAACCCTCAACCTCGAAATGATTATAGCCACAGAGGCACAGAGTACACAGAGCATTGAACGTGCAGTTTCTGCAGAGTTTGCGGTTTTTGCGGTTTTTCTGTTTGAGTTTTTGGGGCGGAAAACCATGGCGAGAAAATTTTCCACCGCAAAAAACGCGGAAACCGCGAAAACCTTAGACAGGAGTGAAGCGAGCCTGCTAGGAAGTAAGCGCCGGGCAGCGTGGCCGGTGCCACCAGCGAAGGTGGGCGGTTCTTTGACAATTGAATCGGTGCCGCAAGAAAGCTTCTGTCTGGAAGAGGTACGAGGTTTGCCTGCGCGAGCGTCCACTTTCGTACACCCACCCACAAAACAAACCAGTCCGGAAGAGGTGCCTGCCTACCGCAGGCAGGCTCAGCACCCGCTTTTTTGCGGCACCGGGCGCGCGGTGGTTTACAAGGCTGGCGGGCTGCCGGATAATGAGCGCGCGGCCATGAGCGCAGCACCTCCCACCACGCCGCTGATGCGGCAGTATCAGTCCATCAAGCAGCAGCACCCGAACGCGTTGCTGTTCTTTCGCCTGGGCGACTTCTACGAGCTGTTCTACGACGACGCCGTGGTGGCCTCGAAGGAACTGCAAATCACCCTGACCGCGCGCAACAAAGACCGCGGCACGCCGGTGCCGATGTGCGGCGTGCCCTACCACGCCGCCGACACCTACATCTCGCGCCTGATCCAGAAAGGCTACAAGGTGGCTGTTTGCGAGCAGGTGGAGGAGGCGCGCCTCGCGAAAAAGCTGGTGCGGCGCGAAGTCACCCGGGTGATCACGCCCGGCACGGCCTCCGACACCCGCCTCCTCGCGCCGGGCGAGAACAACTACCTGGTCGCCGCCTGCCGGTCCGGGGAGCGGATCGGCTTGGCCTGCGTGGATCTCTCCACCGGAGAGTTTCGCGCGACGGAGATGGGAGGCGCCGGACGGGAAGCAAAGCTGGCCGAGGAGCTCAGCCATCTGGGAGCGCGCGAGTTGCTCTCCCCTGCGGGCCAGCCGTTGTTCCCGGAGCCGGAGGGGCGGCTGGCTTTTGCGGAACCCCTGTCCGCCCCCCCGCGCCTTACCCGTACCGACCTCGATGAATGGGTCTTTGGCTATGAATACGCCCTGCGGATGCTCACGGATCACTTCCATGTGCATTCGCTCGATGGATTCGGGCTGGAAGACAAGCCTCAGGCCGTTTGTGCCAGCGGCGCGCTGCTGCATTATTTGAAGGAGACGCAGCAAGGCACGCTGGCCCACCTGGACCGTATCCGCTTTTACGACCGGCAAGAGTGGATGGTGCTCGATTCGGTCACTGTCCGCAACCTGGAGCTGGTGGAGCCGCTTTTCGCCGGGGAGCCGGAGGCCACCCTGCTGTCGGTCATAGACCGGACGGCAACCGCCATGGGGGCCCGCTTGCTGAGATCCTGGATGCTGCGGCCTTCGCTCGGCCAATCCGTGATGGAGGCCCGCTTGGACGCGGTCGAGCAGTTGCTCCAGCAGTCGATGACACGGGTCCGGATCGCCAAGGAGATCGCCTCGGTCTCCGATCTGGAGCGTCTGCTGAGCAAAGTGACGAGGGGGCCAGCCACCCCGCGGGACGTGGCG
>JACZYA010000100.1 GCA_022571295.1 Acidobacteriota bacterium
TAACTATTGACAAGCACAACATCTGGTATTATCCTCTACGGGCCCCACGATAAATTGTGCTTTATCCCTGGTCAAGGGGCGTCCGTCGAACGGCTGTCGAATGTACTGCCCGCACTGTAGCCACGACGACTCGAAGGTGATCGACTCCAGGGACTCGGGCGACGGGATCCGCCGCCGCCGCGAGTGTCTTAGCTGCGGGCAGCGCTTCACCACCCTGGAGCGGTTGGCCGTGGGCAGCCTGCTGGTGGGATCCCTGGCCAGCCACTGGGGCACGGGCCCGGTGCTGGCTGTTTCCGCCGCGCTGCCCTTGCTGGCGACGGTGGTGTTCGTGGCTACTACGCCGTGGCTGCGGCGCTTGCAATAGCCGGGGAAGCGGGAGACTATATACGCGGCAGAAAGGAGGCGAGCATGGAAGAAACCAAGCCCCAAACGGAAACCGCAGCGACCGACAAGCCCCTGGTCCATCGCGTGTGCGAAGCCTGCAACAACATGTTCACCCTCCCGGCGGGCTCGCCCGATCGTCGCTGCCGGAACTGCCGCAAAGACTAGCGGATCGCCGCACACGGTCGGTTTCCCCACTCTTCAAGTTTCTCTTCTCTTTGAACACCAGGAGCAAACCATGAAATTCCGCACCGAGTATCTGACCTTCAACACCAAGAAACGCCGGGAGTACATCCACATCACCCCGCAGGTGGAGGCGGTGGTCGCCAAGAGCGGGGTGCGGGAAGGGATGGTGCTGGTCTCGGCGATGCACATCACCGCCGCGGTATTCGTCAACGACCACGAGGACGGCTTGCTGGCCGACATTGACGAATGGCTGGAGAAGCTGGCGCCGTTCCGGCAGGACTACCGGCACCACCGCACCGGCGAAACCAACGGCGACGCCCACCTGAAGAACCTGCTCCTGCACCACGAGGTCATCCTGCCGATTACCGCCGGCAAGCTCGATCTGGGGCCCTGGCAGGCGGTCTTCTACGGCGAGTTTGACGGCCAACGCCGCAAGCGACTCGTCATCAAGGTGATGGGCGAGTAGAAAGACCGAAGCATCTCGACGAAGCCCTGCTGAAGCTGCGCGCACGGACACAGCGTCTGCTTCAGAGAAAATTCCAACCGGCGGAGTCACGTTCGTCCCCTCAGCTTCGGCGGGGGCCGGCGGAGAGCAGAACAACTTGCGGGTTCGAGCTTTCGTCCGAGATTGCTTCCGGCGGCGCATGTCATCGTTGCAGACGCCCCTCCAAGCTTTTGACTAAATCACGGAGGCGGACAGCCAAGTGGACGATGGTGGTGACGCGGCTCCGAACCTCGTCGGGCAACTCGTGCTCCGACGCCAGGATCAGCTCGGCATTACCGAGAATGCCGGTCAAGGGGTTGTTGATTTCATGCCGGACCAACTTGCCGACCTCCACCCACGAGGAAAGCACCTGCGCGACACGCTCGACTACCAGCGGCAGCACCCGGCCGTAGTCCCCTGCTTTGACGAGAAAGCCCGCTGCCCCTTGCTGCAAGGCAGCGGCTACTTGCGCCTCCGCCCCTTCTGGGGCCAGCACGATGATGGGAACCGTACGGTCGCCGGCGGACTGGCGGACCACAGCAGCGTACATCTTGGGGAAGAAGCGCAGGTCGCAAACGACGGCGTGCATCCTGCGCGTCTTCAGGGCGGAAACAGCTTCCTGCATCCGGGATACCGCGGTCACGAAAATCTGTGGAAGGCTTGCCCGCAGGCGCCGGGCCAGTCGGGCGCATTCCCGTTTCGGGGAGACGAGCACCAGAACGTTCAACCCGGCTGCCTCCGCGGCGAGAGCCCTGCTCATGCCGTTCTCCGGCGGCCGGCTTTGCGCGCGCCCGGAGCGCGCACCTTCCGGCCTTTCCCAGCGCCCGGTATGACGACGACCCGGCCCACCCGAGAGAACCATTCCTTTACGGCGGCGCGCAATTCTTCCACCAGGAAGGGTTTAGGGATATGAGGGAGTTGCACTTGGTCGAGAAAAGCACGGGTGTCGGCGGCCAGAGTATCGCCGGTGATGAACAAGAGGCGGCGAGCCAGCTCAGGATTGCGTTCGTTGAGGATGCGGTGGAACGCGCGCCCGTCCAACCCGGGCATGCGGAGGTCGCAGATGATTAACTCAAACGGCTCCCGCAGGGCCACTTGCAGGGCGCGATTGCTGTCCGTGTGCAGGCTCACGCGGCACCCGAGCCGGCGCAGGACGTCCGTGATTAATTGCGCCACCGACGGCTCATCATCCACTACCAGAACCCGCGGGGAGCCCGCCAGGGTCTCCGCTTCCACCACCTGCGGGGTGGGTGGAGGTTCCACTTCGGCCTCGGCTTGGTAGGCCGGAAAGATCAAGCTGAAGGTAGCGCCGTGCCCAGGCGTGCTCTGCACGCGGATTTCGCCTCCGTGTTCCTTGACAATGGACTGGACGATGGAGAGGCCGAGGCCGGTGCCTTCCGAGCCCGACTTGGTGGTGAAGAAGGGATCAAAGATGTGGGGAAGAACGGCCGGGCTGATGCCGGGCCCGTCGTCGCTGATGTCAAGGCGCACGCTATCGGTATCCACCGACCGGAGGTGGAAGGTAATGCGCCCGTGGTCGCGCTGGCTGCGGATGGCCTGCTCAGCATTGAGGATGAGGTTCAGAATCGCCTGCGGGAGATGGTGCGGGTCGACGAGGACGGCGGGCAGGTTACGCGCAAAGCGGCGTTGCACTTCGATGTTGCGCAGCTTGAGCTCATAGGCACGGAGGGAAATGATGCGGTCAACCAGATCCGGCAACGCCACCGGGCGTTTTTCCGCCTGCTCCACCCGACCGAACAAGAGCAAGCTCTTGATGATGCGGCTGGCGCGCTCGGCCTCGCTGGAGAGCTGGCGGGCGGCGGCGCGCAGTTTGCGGGGCGGATGGCCTTCCAGCAGCAGGCGGGCATAGCCGCTGACGGCAGTGAGCGGGTTATTGAGCTCGTGCGCGATGCCGCTGACCATCTGACCGAGCGCAGCCAACCGTTCCCGGTGCAAGACTTTGTCTTCCACCAGGCGCTGGGCGGTTATGTCACGATAGACTTCCAGGCGAGCGGTGAGGCGGCGCTGGTCGTCGAAGAGCGGACGAACGAAACGCTCCAGGATTCGGCGGCGGGGCTGAACCAACTCCAACTCGTCCCAGCGGACTTCTTCCGGGTAGCGCGCCAGATGGCGCCAGCGCTTGCGCAACTCCTCGGGGGCGCGGAAGCGTCCCGCCAGCTTATCCACCACCTCAAGCTGGGCGACGCCTGAGCCCAACTCGCGAGCATCCACGCCCAGCAGTTGGCCCAAACGCTGGTTGGCGCCCTCGACCGTGCCGTCGGCACTAATCAGCCAGACTCCGTCATGAACGGAGTCGAGCACGGCCTGCAAGCGAATCTCCGCCGCCCGCCAACGTTGGGCCAGGGCGCTATCCTGGGCGGTGGGTCGGAGAAAGCCCACCAAGCCAGCATAGTCGGCGGGGCCGGCAGCGCGCAGGCTCAACGCCCATTCCTGCCAGGCGCCGGCCTTGGATTTCCAAAGCACCGGGCGGCTGAACGCAGGTGTGGAGCGATGCTGGAGCCAATCCGAAAGCGGTTGCCAGTCGGCCGGATGCAGGAACTCGCTCAGAACTTTCGGCACCACCTCGTGGAAAGCGTAGCCGGTCAGGTGCAACAAAGCCCGGTTGGCATCCAGCACCAAGCCTTCCCGGCTCAGAAACAAGATTCCGATCTCATCTTGGTCAAAGAGCTGCAAGTAACGGCGGTGGTCGCGCTCGTTCAAGGACCGCAGTTGGCGCGACTCCAGGGCGGCGGTGGCGAGAAAAACCAGCTCGGCCAACTCGGCGTGAGGCCCCTCATCCTGGCTCTGGGCGCGAGCGCCGCACAGAACCAGCAACCCGAGCGGATACCCGCGTCCCTTCAGAGGCAGCAAGAGCCAGGGCGAACTCGTGCTCGCTTGCCCCGACGGGAAGGCGGCAGCCCATTCGTCTGGCTCGACGCGCAGCAGTTGTCCCCGATTCAGGGCTTGCTCCCAGGAAAACGTCTTGGTTTCGCCTCGGGGCAATTCCACCGGCAGCAGCTCAAGCGAACCCGCAGCGGCCACCCGCCGCAAGCCGTTGGCTTCGCATTCGTAAAGGCCGGCGGCGACCGCCTGCTCCAGCTCCAACACCACAGCCACCAGCTGGCTCAGGCCGGTCTGGGACCAAGCCACGCGGTAAACTTTTTCCTTGCGGCGGGCGACCGCTTGGTGCTGCTCTTCGAGTTGGCGCAGGCGACGCTTCTCCGCCTCCGTCTGCAGGAGAAGACCCAGCGCGGTGACCAGGGCCAGCCCTGCTCCAAGTTCATCGGGAGCAGGCTTGGAGGCCGATTTGCGAAGGTGAAAGATAAACAGGCAGCCAAGAATCCGTCCGCACACCACCGCCGGCAAGACCAATAAACTCCGCGCCTCCAGGAAGGCGGCGGGCAGTTGCTGCGCGTGCGCCGAAAGGTCCTCCACCCACAAAGGCTCTCCCTGCACAGAGGCGCGTTCAAAGCCGGGGAGAGCCTCGACGCCCAAGTCCCCCAAGAGTTGCATGTCGGTACCGGCGCCAGCGAGGAGGCGAAGCCGCCCGCGCTCGATCTCACCCTGCCAGAGGTGAACGGCATCGGCGTCAAAGAATTGGAGCAGAAGTTCCCCGGCGTGGCGGAACGCTTCCTCCGTTGTTGCGGCCTGCGCTGACTGGCGAAGAAATTCCGCCACCAATTCAGAGGAGCGCGCGTGATCGGTACGAAGCAACCAAGCAGACTTCAAGGGTCCGGCTCCTGGCCCAACGAGAACACAACGGACAGGCAGTGGACCCAGACCGCACTGGTTCGCACCGCGCCAGCCTGGGGAAAGGCGCGAATTCCTGCTCGCCCGGTTGCGCTGCCGCAAGCACTCATCGAAAACGACCAACCGCCGGTTGGATAGCAGTCTGAGGGCCAGACAGCTAGGGAGCGGAAGTGGTTTCGAATCTATCAGATTGGCGGCGCGCGAGAAGCGAGGGGGGAGGAGTTCAGTTTCAAAATGAAACCGCGCTCCCAATGCAGGGAGAGTGCGCAGCCTAGGACTCGAGAGCGTATTCCTTAAGCTTGCGGTAGAGAGTGGTCTTGCCGATGCCCAGCAGCCGCGCGGCCAGCAGCTTGTCGCCCCCCAGCTCCTTGACCGCGTGCAGAATGGCGCGCTTCTCCAGTTCGCGTAAGGAGACGATGGCTTGTTCGGGTTGCGGAGCGCCGGAGCGGGGTGCCGAGTCGTAGTGTAAGCTGGAGGGCAAATCCACGATATCCATGATGGATCCAGTGCCCAGCGCCACCGCCCGTTCCACCACATTTTCCAGTTCGCGCACGTTGCCCGGCCAGTCATAGCTCATCAGGCGCGCCATGGCTTCCTCTGAAACACCCTGGATGGCGCGGCCGGAGTCGTTGTGCCGCTCCAGAAAGGAATTCACCAGCAGCGGGATATCGCTCTTGCGCTCACACAGCGGAGGGAGCTTGATGGTGACGACGTTGAGCCGGTAGTAGAGATCCTTGCGGAATCGGCCCTCCTGGAGGGCGGAGTCGAGGTCGCGGTTGGTGGCGGCGATGACGCGAATATCGATGGGGATGCGATGCGTGCTTCCCACCGGCTTGATTTCCTTTTCTTGCAGCGCCCGCAGCAGTTTGGCCTGCAAGTCCGGGGGCAGCTCGGCGATTTCGTCCAGAAAGAGAGTGCCCCCGTGGGCTTCCTCCACCAAGCCCACCTTGGAGCGATGGGCCCCGGTAAAAGCGCCTTTCACATAGCCAAACAGCTCACTTTCGATCAAGGTGGGCACCAAGCCGGCACAGTCCACCGGCACAAAGGGCCGCTCGCGGTGAGCGCCGAGAAAATGAATGGAGCGCGCGACCAGTTCTTTCCCGGTCCCGCTTTCTCCCAGGATCAGAACCGGACAGCGACTTTGGCTGACTTTGAGGATGAGGCGGTAGATGCGCTGCATTTTCGGCGAGGTCCCGAGCAACTGGCCGAAGCCGGGCTTGCCACGTACCTGCTCGCGCAGGATGCGGTTTTCCTGCGACAGTTCGAGCTGCTTCAAAGCGTGCCGGAGCTTGGCCGCCAAATCCTCCACATGAAAGGGCTTGGCGATGTAGTCATGAGCGCCCCGCTTTATCGCCTCTACGGCAGTATCTACCGAACCGAACTGAGTCATCATTACAACTTCAATGTGAGGATGAGCCTGCTTGAGACGCTCCAGCAGAACCATACCGCCGGCCTCCGGCATGCGTATGTCGGCCAGTACCAGATCCACGTGGTTCTCCTCCGCCAACCGGAGAGCCGCTTCGGTCGAGGTGACTGTGAGCACCTTCAGCTTCATCTTTTCCGCCACATCCCGGCAGAGGTTGAGCGTGGCAGGATCGTCGTCCGCAATCAGAACTACGAAACCGTCACGGGGATCGTTACTCTGGCCAGGCCGGGGCATCGTGCTCGCGCTTCCCCCCCAGGTGTTGGAGGAATCATACCATGAAACAAGCAATAGCAGTTCCAGAACGGAACCATAGCGTGCGCGCTATAAGTATCAGAAAGTAATATACTTTTACACAACAGCAGGCTGTCGCTTTTACAATTATGTTCCCATGTTGGGACTTAGTCCTATACTGGGACTATTCTGCGGTGCCCGGCACCGGGCACCTAGTGGCCTTTTCTAGATGCGAACCAAGTTACGATTGGCTCAATTCGATACAGCAGGCAGGATCGCTAGCGGACGGCGGGGGCGCCGGGGAGGGCGTCGAGCGACCGGAAGGCCTCAACTTCGGGGTCGTCGGAGTTGCGCCACTCTTCCTGGGTGCCGAAGAAGCAGACCCGGCCCTGGCACAGCATCACCAGGCGGTCGGCCACCCGTTCGGCCAGCCGCACGTCGTGCGTCACCACGACGGAGGTCTTGTGGTACTTCTCCTTCAAGCGGAGGATGAGATCAGTGATGGTCTGCGCCATCAGCGGGTCTACCATAGTGGTGGGCTCATCGTAGAGGATGCAGTCAGGCTCTGCCGCCAGCGCCCGCGCGATGGCCACCGCGCGCTTTGAGCCGGTGGAAAGGTCGGACGGGATCAAGTCAGCACTCTCCGCCAACCCCACCGTAGTGAGCAGCTCTTGCACGCGGCGCTCAATCTCCTCCTCCACAACCTGCTGACCGTTCTGCAAGGCGCGCTCCCGCAGCGGAAAGGCAACGTTTTCGGCCACAGTCAACGAATCGAACAGCGCCCCGGACTGAAAGACCAATGCCAGCCGTCTCCGGATTACCGCCCACTGCTTTTCCTCCAGGTCGGTGACGTCGCGCCCGTCCACCCACACCCGCCCGCGATCGGGCTGGAGGAAGCCGACAATGTGCTTCAAGGCGACGCTCTTCCCCACCCCGCTGCGGCCCAGGATGGCCACGGTTTCGCCGCGAGGAACAAAGAAACTAACGTCAACCAAAACCGCCTGCTCACCTCCGTCCGCCTGCGGAAACGACCGCCAGACGTTTTGGAACTCAATATAGTTGTCCGCTGGCTTCATGGGCAGAAACGTTGTGTCACACTAGGCTTCCAGAGTACGCCGCGCTTCCTCATAGTCTTCCGGTGTATTCATATTCTTGAACATCCGCGCAGACAAAGCAAACCGCTCCAGCTCCGCCGCCGTGACCGCCCGGACTCGCAAATCACCGAACGCGCGCGCGATCTTGGGGTGGTCGGAGTCCAACACCCGCTCAAAGGCCGGCAGGCAGCGGCGGTGGTAGACGGCGCAGAGCGGCTGCCAGCCCCGTCGAAGGCGGGGCCAGCCCTCTTCCGTTCGGGGAACAATAGCATCAACATTCGGCGTGCTAGCGACCAGGTGGAGCAGCACCTCCAGCGCGCGCGTTTCCATATAGGGCAGGTCGCACGCCAGCACCAGGTTCCATTCGTGGGCGGTGGCGGCCAGCGCCGTCACCATCCCCGCCAGGGGACCCTTGCCTGCCACTCGGTCGGCCAGAACGGGAAGGCCCAGGTGCGCGTAGCGCTCGGGAGCGCCCACCAGAACCACTTGGTCCACCAGCAGGCGCAGCGTGTCCGCCGTTCGCAATGCCAGCGGGCGACCCGCCAGTTCCAGCAGCGCCTTGTCGCGACCCATGCGCGAACTGCGCCCGCCCGTCAACACGAAACCCGCCGCACGCAGGGCAGAAACCGCTCGGCTAACCATGTGGCTGAGTATAGGCCAGAGACCACCGCGAGGTGTCGGACGATTCGAAGCTGCTCTCCTAAGCGCCGACAGTCATCCTAACCAGTGTGTAACGAATGCAATACAGAAACAGCCCGCGCAAGGCATTGCGGCCCTTGGCCCATACACCACCTAGCTCGCGGCGGGAACCCTGCCCGCAACCAGCTTGACAAAATTTCCAGTTCCGCTTACATTAGCACTCTCCCGGTGAGAGTGCTAAGCCTCCCTGGGAGACCGCAAGGGCCCGATGGCCCGCAGTTCTGGTTGTTGCCTCGCCCGTAAAGTGGGGGATAAGGTAAGCCAAACCTGTAAGGGTTTTTTACTTTCGTTGTGGAGGAGTCACTATGAGTGTCAACGTACGACCGCTGCACGACCGAATCCTGGTCAAGCGGCTGGAAGAAAATGAAGAGACTGTCAAGGGCGGAATCATCATTCCAGACACCGCCAAGGAGAAACCGCAGGAGGGAGAGGTAATTGCCGTCGGTCCCGGAAAGATGAATGACAAGGGCACGCGGATCGCACTTGACGTAAAAGTAGGCGATCACGTGTATTTTGGCAAATACAGCGGCAGCGAATTACCCATCAAGATCGACGACGAGGACTACCTCATCCTACGCGAAGAGGAAGTGCTGGCCGTGCTGGAACCCGCCAAGGTAGGAGCCAAGAAGTAAGCCGGGCTCTGAATCCTGGCACAACCGTAAACGAATTCGCAAGAACTTCTAGGGAGGAAAATAGAAATGGCTGCCAAGCAAGTGATTTATGGAGACGATTCCCGGCAGGCGATCTTGCGCGGAGTCAACCTACTGGCTGACGCCGTCAAGATCACGCTCGGGCCCAAGGGACGCAACGTCGTCCTCGACAAGAAGTTCGGCGCGCCCCAGATCACCAAGGACGGCGTGACCGTAGCCAAGGAAATCGAACTCAAAGATCCGCTGCACAACATGGGAGCGCAACTGGTGCGCGAA
Organism: Acidobacteriota bacterium; assembly: GCA_022571295.1. GTDB lineage: Bacteria > Acidobacteriota > Terriglobia > Acidiferrales > 2-02-FULL-67-57 > JACZYA01. The sequence goes on from JACZYA010000100.1 coordinate 9,178, forward strand.
GTCGCCAGCAAAACCTCAGACGTGGCCGGCGACGGCACCACCACCGCCACTGTGCTGGCGCAGTGCATCTTTCGCGAGGGCGTGAAGGCGGTGTCGGCCGGCGCCAACCCCATGGCGCTCAAGCGCGGCATCGAAAAGGCGGTGGAGTCGGTCACTGAAACCATCAAGGAAATCTCCAAAGAAGTTTCCGGCGATGCAGTCGCGCAGGTGGCCACCATCAGCGCCAACAACGACAAGCCCATCGGCAACATCATCGCCGAGGCGATGAAGAAGGTGGGCAAGGACGGCGTCATCACGGTGGAGGAGTCGCGCACCATGGACACCACGCTGGACGTGGTCGAAGGCATGCAGTTCGACCGCGGCTACCTCTCGCCCTACTTCGTCACCGACCCCGAGCGCATGGAGGTCAAGCTGGAGGACGCCTACATCCTCATCCACGAAAAAAAGATCAGCTCGATGAAAGACCTGCTGCCCTTGCTGGAACAGACCGCCCGCAGTGGTAAACCGCTGCTCATCATTTCTGAAGATGTGGAAGGCGAAGCGCTGGCCACCCTGGTGGTCAACAAACTGCGCGGCACGCTGCAAATCTGTGCCGTGAAGGCGCCCGGCTTCGGCGACCGCCGCAAGGCCATGCTCGACGACATCGCCACTCTGACCGGCGGCAAGGTGATTGCCGAGGAGGTCGGCTTCAAGCTGGAAAACGTGAAAACCGACGACCTTGGCCGCGCCAAGAAAATCACCATCGACAAAGACAACACCACCCTGATCGAGGGCGCCGGCAAGTCCGACGCCATCGAAGGCCGCGTCAAGCAGATCCGGACGCAAATCGAAGAAACCACCTCCGATTACGACCGCGAGAAGCTTCAGGAGCGGCTGGCCAAGCTGGTCGGCGGTGTGGCCGTCATCAAAGTCGGCGCCGCCACCGAGACCGAGCTGAAGGAAAAGAAGGCTCGGGTCGAAGACGCCATGCACGCCACCAAAGCGGCGGTCGAGGAAGGCATTGTCCCCGGCGGTGGGATCGCGTTCATCCGCGCCATCTCGTCTCTCGACAAGGTCAAGTTTGACGGGGACGAGCAGATCGGAGCCAACATCGTCCGCCGCGCCCTGGAGGAGCCTCTCCGCCAGATCGTCAACAACGCCGGCGGCGAAGGTGCCATCGTGGTGGCGCGCGTGAAGGATGCCAAGGAAACCAACTTCGGCTTCAACGCCGAGACCGGTGAATACGGCGACTTGACCAAGCAGGGCGTAATTGACCCGGCCAAGGTCACCCGCCTGGCGCTCCAGAACGCTGCTTCCATCGCCGCGCTCATGCTGACCACCGAAGCCCTGGTCTGCGAAATCCCTGAAGAGGAAAAGAAGGAGGCTGGTGGTGGCGGCATGCCGCCGGGCGGCATGGGCGGGATGTACTAAATCCCCACCCGTCACGTCGAGTAGAACCTTAATCCTGCTTGGCGACGGACATGCCCCAACTGAGCCTTTGCCTCCAAGGGAACGGATCGAGCCCGGTGGTTCCGAAGATTCGGGACCACCGGGCTTTTTTTTTTCCTTGCGCCCGGAGGCTCTTCCCTTCCTTTCCCAAAAGAACAAACTCCAACGGTTGCGTTGCCCGCGCCAACGCCTGCACAGTGGGCCTTCTTGAAAATGGGGAACTCGCGCCGAGCCCCGTGGCTTGTCCTGA
>JACZYA010000101.1 GCA_022571295.1 Acidobacteriota bacterium
ATGCGAGGGGGGAGGGAACCTGGCTCCGCCTGGAAGAAGTCCAGTTGGCGGGCCGCAAGCGCGTGGCGGCGGCGGACTTCATCAACGGCCTGCACCTGAAGAGCGGGGAAAAGCTGGAAACCACTTAGCGCCACCATAACGGCCTCTGGGTTCGGCAACCAGAGGCCCTTCCTGCTGTCTCGAAAACCTTGAGTTAACCGCGCCCCCAATTGCTTGCTAGAGCGCTGCTTGGGTACCCTAACTCTGGTGTGTGAAAACCACAGCGTTTTTCACACGACCTCAGCCAGTTTCCGAAAAGGGCGTTATACGTCCAAGTGCCCTCGCTTCAGGCAGCCGACTTGTAGATTGCACGAGCTAAATGGTCTATGTAATCAAGGGCATCGTTCACGAGAGCACTATCGATCGGCCACCGATTGCCCGGATTACTTGGGTCCATATCAGCCTCGTGTGCGATCTGATTTCGGCGAACAATTATGGCGGTCAAACGAACCTTGACCGCCTTGGAGTCTGACCCGATCTCCTTCGCTACCTCTTCCCACAGATTGACGCCTGACACCAAGCGAATTGCATCCGCAATCTTGCTGGGCTGCTGAAAACTCTGCCATGAGTGTGCCTCCCGTATGGCCGCGTCGAGCCAGTCATTTTGTTCGGGATCGGCTATCCCGGCTCTTGCTGCAGCCAGCGGAATCTTGAAAGAGAGGTTCGCATCGTTGGTTGGTCGACTCCCTCGGTGTACCTCAAGCATTCCAAGTCGAACAAACTCATGCACGAAATGATCGAGAGCACTTACGCCCAGGACAAGCGAGGCGCGATGGATGTCGGTCAAGTCGACCGCTGTTGTGGTGAGCGCCACCAGTGAGTCCCCGATCTCCGTTAGATTCCGAGCGCGAGACAGGTTCACCTGGAACTGATCAATCGCCGCTTGCATTGGCCGTGAGCGCTTCTACCTGACCAGCTAATTTAGAGAACGCGGCATTGAATTCTGTTCTCTTTGCTTGATCAATCCCTAAAACCGTACCTACATGGCCCAGTTGCTCGTCCGTGAGCGCGAAGACCGGGGTCTTGTGCTCTTGAGATTTTGCAATTAACGTGTTGAAATCCGCAATCTGAGCAAGGCAATAGCCGGGAAGTAGGTCTGCGACCTCGTAGTAACGTGCCGGTGGTAAGAGCATCCTAAGAGGATCGAGTGCGGTTACGAACTGCTTTGCGACCCTATCGTTGATTAAATCGATCCATTTCTGGAAGCCCTCGGTAGGAGCTCCTTTGCGAGGACGGTACTTTTGAATGATAGTTCCGAGAAATTTTGGAGTTCTCGCCGGGTAAGAATAGGCTGCAACCTTCAGTGTCGCGTTCCGTTTCGCGCGCTCAGACCACGCGTGCCAACGAGGGATGACGGTTGAGAGCGATTCAATGGCCATTACTGAAAAGTAGTCAGGTGACGCCGGGACGATGAAGAAATCACTTGTCATCAGGAGGTTTTGGTTGATCGAACTAAGGCTGGGGTTCATGTCAACCAACACAAAATCAGCCCCATATTTTTTGGCTGTGATGTCCAGAAGGTAGGAGATCGAACCCGGCAGATTCTGTAGGGTCTGGATCGTACCGGAAAGCTCTTGGGCAATGCCCAAAGTCACCTCGTACTCTGATAACCGGATATGCCCCGGCAGAAGAAATAGACCGTCACATCCCGCAACGGCAACGCAATCGACGGGCTCAATTGCACGTGGTTGTGACTCGAACGCCGGCGCGAGACCAGCTCTTATATTCGGCGTACCCTCAGCCGCATAGAAGTTTTCGAATTCATTCTCACCTTTGAAGCCCAAAATTAGGCCGCTCAGATTGCACTGGGGATCAGCGTCCACCACTATCACTCGGTGGCCCTTCGATGCCAGCATCCAGCCAAGGTGAAAGGTCGTCGTGGTCTTGCTCACACCTCCCTTGTGGTTGAACATGGCGATTCGCCTAGTCATATGTTAAGTCTCCCGGTGATAGAAGGTGTACACCATCTGTAAATTACATTTTAACCTGTTTTTAACTCCAGAAGAACATCGCGACGGCTACACATCTGGGTCACTTGGCCGTGAAGTCGGCTTACCGGAAACTGGGTCAAAACCCTTTCATTCCGGTACACACTTTGGCCGGGTCACTGTGGGGAAAATTGTGGGGACCTCACGAACAATTCAGTACATCTTGAGTCAACTCGGTACAACTAGCCACAAGTCACAAACTCGCTGCCTTCAAGGGGGTTGCAGGCTTTCTGTCGTCCGTCCAACAACTTAGCTAACTGCATGGCAACGGTTTCCTAAACCGCAGGTCGCCGGTTCGAATCCGCCCAGCCCCTCCAGCTTTTTCTTTTTGTTTCAGTTAGTTGAGCGTTTACAGCAGGTAGGCCAACCAGCCCGAAAACCCCGACTGCAGTAAAATTGCAGTAGTTCTATGTTCAAAACGGGTATGAACGAGTATAAACGGTTCAGAACGTCCGCCGCGGAACTCCTTGACCGATACGCTAGGAGGGTTTTTATCGCTCGCACACGGACTCCTCGGCTTGCGCGCTGGTCTCCAACTCCTCTGCGATTTCCTCAAACCGGGCGGCGATTCTTTCCCGCAACCCGGCATCGGCATCAATCTTCTCCCAAGCATCCGGCTCAATGAACTGGCAGGGAAACGCTTCCTGGGCATACGCTTCGCGCACATAGTCACCCAGCAGACAACCTTCGCACTTCTCCGTTCGGAGAACTTGTGCCTGGACGCAATTGAAACTGAGGTTGAATGCGTTGGTCAATCCGTGGCGGCGAATGTTCTCAGCTTCCCTGCAAAGAATCTTGGCTGCTTCCCACTTGGAAGTTATAGTCCTGTTGGCCTCCTTGGGCCCCGTGCTGATTGCCGCACCTTGGTCAGGTTCCCCATCAAGAACTCTTCCGGCCTCCCACACACGCGAAGCAGGTAGCCTCCGGTTCCATTTCAGAGGGCTTCGGGACAATGCGCGGTTTGAACGGGGGCAGCCCCAGGCTCACTCTTTCCAACCCCGACAGTCCGGCGGTCAGAGCAGCCAACTGTCGGTAGTACCCCGGGGGCGCGACGCGGGAGAGCACCCGGGAAAATGCCGGCAGCCACCATCCTACGTGCTCCTGGAAAAACTTTTGCCGAGCGTCCCGGCAAACCTCAGCCCCCTCCTGGTTATCTCCCTGCAGCGCGGCCACTTCTTTGGCCAATAGCAGGTAGAGGAATTCCGCTTCCACCGTAATGTGATCCAGGCGCTCCCCGGCACGGGTCGAAACCTGCAACCCGAAGGCCTGATAGAAACCGGCAACGTCGGCCATCCGTTGAGAACGATAAGCGACCTCCGTGTTGGGTTCGTACTCGATTTCACAGGGGGGGCAGTGCTGCGAAAAGGTCGTCAGCCCGAACAGTTGACGATAAGTTGTTTCACTGCTTTCCTGGCCGGCATCAAAAGCGGCGAAGAGGCCGGCCAGCGACCACACCTTCGGGTCTACTTCTCCCGGGCCCAACTCGATCGCCGGATGTTCCTGCGCCATGAGTGCAGCCGCCTCCCGGGTTCGCCGGCGGAAGGCAGGGTCGCGCAGCAGATCAAACCGTTTCCGGTGGAAGGGGTCCACATAAGCAACCGAAACCAACAACCACAGCTCGCGCCGAGCGAGCAGCGGGGCCAACGCAAGTTTTTGCCGGTTCATTATGTCCTCACTCAGATGCTGTTGTAATGCTCCGGGGAGCGTTCAAAAACGGGCTCTTCCACCGTGAGCTGGACGATTTCACGCCCCTTGGCGTCGTAGCCAGTCGCGGTGTCATTGAAGATTTCCAGCATCCTTTTCTTGCCGCTCGGAAGCGTCACTTCGCTCTCGCCGACCTTCTTGCCCTCGCTCACCTTGAACCGGAAGATAATCTTCTGGCTGGCACGGAAAAGCTGGAGCAGCCCCAGCATCCGACGCGATGGGCAGACGTAGGCTTCGATGGCGTGTTCGACCCCCGGCCCGAACATCTGGACCAGGTAGTCCAGCGGCACCCAGCGGGGCGGGATGTAGAAGCCGTTGGGCTCGGTGCCGAACTGCGGATAGAGCGGCAGGGCGACCTTCTCCTCTTTCACCATGTAGTAGATGGGGTTGTCCGGGTCTTTCTCCCAGCTTCCGTCTTTGGCAATCTGGGCGAAGCCTTGCATCCGGATTTTCCCTACACAGGCGGCCATGCACCGGGTTTCGATGGGCACGCCGTCGGGCGTGATAACGGAATCCCTGCCTTCCAAGCGGGGATAGCAGGCGACGCATTTTTCCGACGTGCGGGTGGTGCCCCGGTACAGGGATTTTTTGTACGGGCACGCTTCCACGCACTTGCGATAGCCCCGGCAGCGCTGCTGGTCAATCAGCACCACACCGTCCTCCGGCCGTTTGTAGATGGCCTGGCGCGGACAGGCGGCCAGGCAGCCGGGATAGGTGCAGTGATTGCAGATGCGTTGCAGATGGAAGAACCAGGTATGGTGGGCGGGCAGAGAGGTGCCTTCCCCGCCCCAACGCTGGTGCCAGTTGTCGGGCCTCCGGGCGGTGTCTTCGTAGATGTTGGGGGCCTCCCACTCCTGGTCGCTGGGAAGATAGCCCAACACGCGGCCGGAGGTTTTTTGCAGGGTATCGCCTTCTTGGTGTTGTTCTTCGGACAGCGCTTCAAAAATTGTTTTCCCCTCGAACGCTCCATAGGGCGCTTGCCCGCCGTCTTTCTGGGCGGTATTCCAGACCTGGCCTTCCGGGTTGGCCCGTTCCAGCAACGCCAGAAGCTTCTGGTCCCAGAACTGCGGATACCCGCCGTAGGGTTTGCTCTCCACGTTGTTCCACCACATGTATTCCTGCCCGCGGGAGAAGGTCCAGGTGGACTTGCACGCCATGGTGCAGGTCTGGCAACCGATGCAGCGATTGATGTTGAACACGAAAGCAAATTGCCGTTTGGGATGGCTCTCGTCGTAGGGGTAGAGCATCTCCCGCCCCAATTGCCAGTTGTGCACCCTAGGCATCGCATCCTCCGATATGATGGAAAACTGTTACCGAGACACGCATCCGGCCGGTCCGGGCCAGGACGTTCCGGATCAAGTCGCGCACCCACGCTTCGCCCCGTTCCAGGTAGAGAGCGTGGGTTTGGTAGATGGGCTGGCGGAAAAGCTCCAGAATCTCTTTTCCCTCCATTCCCATGCGGGCGTACTCTTCGATGATGCAGGTGGCCATAACCTCGGGGTCGCCGCCCGGCACCGGCGTCAGCACTAGCTCGGTTGGGTCATCCGCCTCCGGCTGCTTGTCTCGACCGTGCAGGTGTTGCAACTCTTCCGTCACCTTGCGCTCCTCTGGTAGTGGTGTCTCTTTCACCCTGTCCCGTCCTACGACTTCACTTGAATAAATCCGCCGCGCAGGTAGCGTTTCCCATCGGCGTTTTCGTTGCCGGGCGTAAAGCCGGTGGTGGCGGGCTTCCAAATTCCTTTGCCTTCCAGGCCGCCGCTTTCGGCCTTGGTGATTCGCACTAACGTCTCCTTGGGAACGCTGTTGATGGCGTGATTGTCGATGGCAAAGCCAAAGACGAACGCCATCGCCCCGGTCTGTTTGTGAAACAGGTTGTCGGTCTGGTGCATGGGCATCATCCACGCCCGGGTGATGGACTGGTGGCTGCCGTAGCGGTAGCTGGCCTGGTAGCCGGTGTCTGCCGCCAGCGCGCGGCCGTCCGGGCGCGACTCATGGGCTTTGACGGTTCGCTCGGTCGCCATCCAGCCGGTGTGCTTCATGATGGTGAAGTTGCGCGGCAAGCCCGGGTTGTATTTCACCCGCACCATGCAACGAAACGCCTTGTAGCGCACCGGGTCTTTCTGCCAGCCCACAAACGGGCGGTCGGTGGGGTTGGCATCAACGTAGACGTAGTCGCCGTCTTCGATGCCCAGCGCCTTCGCAGAGAGGGGATTGATTTGAATCTGCCGGTCGGCGACGCCCGGGGCGCGCTTGTCTTTGCGGTAGGGATCACCGAAGTTGTCCGACCAAATCCAGTTCCAGTCCACCACACTCCAAGAGGAATGGACCGTATGGCGGCTCTTGGGGGTGGAACAGAAGAAGCGAAAACCCTGCTCCCACAGGGGGTTCTTGGTGCGCTTCACCCGGTGCCAGGGCATTTTGACGTTTCGGACCTGCCGCAGGTCAGCGTCCATGGCGTCGAGGGGGATGCCGTAACTCTCCGGCCGGATGTAGGGGTTGGAGGAAACGATCACGTTGGGCAGGTAGGGCGTGGCCTCGGGGCCTTCCCGGTGGACGACGAAGTTCTCCCCGTATTCGATCGCCTCCGGGATGTCGCAGTAGGAGTTCAGACGGCCGGTGTCGGTGTAAAACGGCAGCGAGTCGTGAATCTGCTCGAAGAAGGGGATGCGGGGATAGGTCCGGTAGAGCATCAGGACCGAGCCACGTTCGTTCCCATACTCTCCCTCCATGATTTTCTTGGTGGTGTACTTCCGCCCGTCTTTGGTGGAAGTGGTGGTGGAAGAGGCGAAGACGCGGTCCAAGTAAACATCGGTTTCACCGTTGAGGACGAAGTGCCAGTAATCTCGAAAACGCTTGTCTCCGGTCAGTTCGGTTAGCTTCTCCGCCACCTTGGCGAACACCATGCCGTCATCGACGGAATCGTAGAGGGGATCGATGCCCCGGGTGGCTTCATACTGTTTGCCGCCCCACAGTTGCAGGAACGGGTTGGAGCAGGAACTGCCCGCCTCCACGCTTTGCGCTTCCACCCAGGAATTCACCGGCAGCACCAGGTCGGCGTATTCCGCCGAGCCCGTCCACTCGATCTGTTGGTCCACGATCATGTCAACCTTGGGATTGACGTTGGTGATGAGATGATAAATCCACTTGGCCTGATTGAGCAGGTTGGCGTTGTTGTACCAGATGAGTTTGGTGGGCGAGGGCATGTGAGTTTTCCCGGTGAACATCTTGCGCCCCTTGGGCGTGTCCACGATCAGCGGGCGGTCACCGGCGCCCCAATAACCAACTTCCTCGCCCCGCATGGTAGGCCGGAGGTGCTCGCGGCCGATTTTCGCTTTAGGATCAAGCACTGGATTGAACGGGTCTTCCACCACGTAGGCGCCGGCACCCGGTCCCGACCAGGGCGAAGCCTGGAACACCGCGCCTTTGTAGTTGCCCGCCCAGGTATAAACACCTGCGCCGTAAGTACCGATGTTTCCGGTCAACATCATGGGCAGGAAAACCGCGCGGTTGTGCAGCGTGGCGTGGAAATAGTGGTTGATCCCCTCACCGTGGTGGATCGCGGCCGGCTTGATGGTGGCCAGGTCATGCGCCAGCCGCTGGATCAGCTTCTTGTCCGCTGCGGTGATTTCCGCCACCGTGTTCAAGTCGTAGTCCCGGAGATGAATCTGGTAGAGAGAAAAAGTTGTCATCACCTCCACTTTCTTCCCGTCGGTGGTCGTGACGGTGCCTTTCCATTCCAGCGCGGGCACGATTCCACTCTCGGTGAGTCGGTCGCCCACGTCGTCACGGCTGAGGGCCTTAAAACCATCTGATTTCTGGTCATAAACGACGAAGTCGCCGATTCTTCGGCGCTGGTCGTCGGTCAGTCCCTGAATGCGATAGCTGGGGCCGCTTGAGATGTCGGCGATTTGGTAGTTCTCTATCACCTCTTCGGGCTTGAGGCGCTTGAGGGTATCGGTGCGCACCAATAGGGGAAAGTCGGTGAAGCGCCGCACGAATTCGGTGTCGTAAAGCTTCTCGTCAATCAGGTATTTGGTCAGGTAGAGAAAGATGGCCGTGTCCGACAGGCCCGGCCGGACGGGGATCCAGTAGTCGGCCTTGGCGGCCGGGGGGTTGTACTCCGGCGCGATGACGACAATTTTCCCTCCCCGCTCCATCAGCTCATTGAACCAGTGGTTGTCGGGCATCTTGTTCTCGACCAGGTTCTTGCCGACCTGGATGTGGAGCCGGGCGTGGCGCAGATCGTTGAAGTCGCAATCTGAGGTTTGCAGCCCATGGACGAAAGGTTGCCCCGGAGCCTGGTCGCCCCGCCAGGTGTACTCGGTCCAATCCCGCACTCCCTGGGCTTGCTCCGGCGGCACGCTGCGCACGTGATGGTCCAGCAAGGCCATCATGTTGCCGAAGCGGAACAGACCGAATTTGCCGATGATGCCGTGGACCGGAAGCGAAGAACCGATCTTCATGGTGCGGGTGCCGGCGCTGTTCCAGTGTTCGAGCATCTCTTCCCCGTAGCCGTCTTTCTTGAAACGTTCACGGCCCGCGTCGCCGCTGTAAGTCTCGGCGATGGCCTTAAGACCCTGCGCGGCGTAGCGCGCCGCTTCGTCCCAGGAGACCCGGACAAAGGTGTCGTTGCCGCGATCGGTGAAACGATATTTGTCGCGCAGTTGAGGTCGGTCCGATAAGGAAGGGAAGCCGTCGTCAGCCCATTCCTTCCAGCCTTTGCGGATCACCGGACCCTTGAGCCGGTACGGCCCATAGACGCGACGGTGAAACGTGTAACCCTTCAGGCAGCCGCGGGGGTTCCATGCGGCGGTGGCCCGATTGCCATAGAGGTCGGTGTAGTTGGCGTAGTCGTAGTTTTGTTCGCTGCGGATCATGACGCCGTTGCGCACGAAGGACCGAACCCGGCACATGTGGGTGTCGTTAGGCGCGCAGACCCAGGTGAAGCTTCGGTCAAAGCGATATTGGTCCCGATAGATCTTTTCCCAATCGCGGCTGGGGTAGTAGGCCAAGGGGTTCTTGATCGCCTCCAAGCCGGGGCCGCGCGGGCCGCATTCCAGCGACCACAGGGCGAGCGCGCCGGTGGCTCCGGCCGCCCCCAGCCCCTTCAGGAAATCCCGGCGCTTGAGTGGGTGCTCACTTCCAACTTTTGATTTCTGGTTTTCGATTGGAGCCATCTTCACTCTCCAGGTTGCAATTTCCGGTGAGCCGAAATCGGGGGAACCGACAGCTGGCTCCCTACTCCTTCCTGTTTCCTACCGCCTACTCCAGTTTCAGCGTGTTCCAGATGCTGACACTCTTCTGACCGTTGCGGTCACCAGCACTTCCGTCCCAGATTGCGAAGGCGACAGAGGCGGCCCTCTCTGCCCGCAGCGGGACGTCGCCGGCATCGGATGCTTGCAGATCCCGGACTAATTGCAGACGCCACACGCCATCCTCCCAGCGGGAGACGCCTTCTACGTTCTGTTTCTCGGCCGCTTGGGAGGTAAGGCTGCCGAAGCCGGCGGCGTTGGCATCCTCGACCGTGCTGGTTCGGTGTGGCGACGCAATCAGATTCCGCGCCGCATCGGCTGGCCGGTAGCGGGCGTCCTCCAGGGGCTCTGCCTGCCATCCTTTCTCCGAGCCATAGTAGGAGTCGGCGACTATCCGGGGAAAGGCTGTGGCCACATCCTGAAACTGTTTCTGATCTTCATCCCAAAGTGCTTTCCAGTGCCAGATGTTGACAGCCTCGCCAGCGGCGCCCATAGCGAACAAGGGGGGCGAAACGTTGGCCGCCAACTGAACCGCCGCTCCGTCCGGAAAGCTCTGCTGGCGAATTCCCTCAGCGTCGCGGGTGGCATCGTTCCATTCCAGGCGGAATGCCAGACGTTGGCCATCGTGCGCCGCCTTGACCCGAACGGCATTGATATACCCTTCATGCCACCAAAGCGGCATCAGCGCCAGGCGGAGTTCCGGCACCGTGTCCCAGACGGCATCCTCCGGGCCTGCGGGCAGGCTCTGGAGCCGTTTGACTACAATTTCCTCTCTTCGGATCCGAGCTTGTTCCTGGGCGGCCGGATCGGACAGGCTCTGGACGTACTGGACCACGCGCCAGACCTGCTCGCCGGGGAGTTCTCCGCTCGGCATCGGGGTGCCGGGCATCCCGGTAAAGAACCGCAGGTAGAGTTGCTCGCCCTCGCGCCCGCCCTTGAACACGCCCTCGCTCAGGTTGCGCGCCCAGGTGGGGAATCCTTCTGCGGTTCTCCAAGTGGGATCGAACTTGCCTTTACCGTCTTCTCCGTGGCACTTGGCACAGACCGTGAGGTAGTAGGCGCGGCCCTGCCGGAGTCCTCGTGGCGTCACCGCCGGTTCCGACGGGAGGGGAATCGGGTCGCCGGGTTGGATCATCTCAGTGGCGTACTTTTCCGCCTCCGCGCGCGCGTCTCCCAAGCTCATACCTTTTTCCACCCAGCCTTGCCAATTGAGCTTGAGGATGTAATCCGCCAGCTCCCAGCGGTCACTTTCTGCCAAGTGGGCCCAGGGTGGCATCGGGGTGCCGGGCATCCCGTTGGCGATCACGCGGAAGATGTCCTCCCGAGTCGGCTGGCGATTCTGCGAGCTCACCAACCTGAATTCCCCCGCGCGAAAGTTCCGCGGCTTGGGCTGAAGCAGATAGGCCGCCTCGCCCTTCCCGTTTCCATCCAGGCCATGGCAAGCGGCGCAATTCTTCTCGTAAAGCACCTGTCCCTGTGAAGCGTCGCCTGCCGGAGCTCGGGCAGTCCAAATCCACCAGCCCATCAGACCGGCTGCGACAAGAATGGCGACGACAGATAGCGCAACGTACAGGTTCCTCTTCATACCCACTCTCCGAACTCGCTCTTACTTCTCGAGGTGACGCCCATGGCGCTCGCTCCCACCACTACAGAACTGTGCTTCATAGTTGACCTTCAGCGCAGGGACTCCGCTGCCCGCTCGCGTTGCGGGGCGTCGGTTCCCAGTACTGCACTCCCCGATTTCTGGCCTCGGCGGCGAATTCCCACAGGTTCTTTGTCTGCAGCAAACGGCGAATCTTGGCGCGGATGGGAGCCCAGTCCTCGTGCAGCGGGCACGAGTTGAGATTGCTACATGGTTTCAGGCCCAGAAAG
>JACZYA010000102.1 GCA_022571295.1 Acidobacteriota bacterium
CGGAAATCGACCGCATCGGCTCCAGCACCACCTTCAACGGCACCTCGGTATTCACCACCACTGCCACTTCCATCTTCCTCAGCGATGCGAGCACCAACACCGAAATCGCCTCCTCAACCCAGGCGGTTTCCTCGGCCAACCTCACCTCGGATGGCTCGACCACGATTAACCTCAGCGACGACGACCTGTTGACTGTGGCCAAGGCCACCACGGCGATTGGCGAAGTCAACGACGCCATCGAACAGGTGGCGCTGTTGCGAGGCGAGATCGGAGCCACCATCAACCGGCTCCAGTCCGCCGTCGCCGTCATCGCCAACCAGGTACTGAACCTGACCAATGCGGAGGACGGCTTCCGCGCCGCCGATATAGCGGTGGAGATTGCGAACTTGACCAAGTTCCAAATCCTCAACCAGACCGGCCTCGCGGCACTGTCCCAGGCCAACGCACAGCAGCAGAACGTTTTGACGCTGTTGCGATAAGCAGGGAAAACCTCAGGCTGAGCGGGGCCCCCGGGGGCCCTCTGGTCCGGCCTGACCGGCAAAGCTGTGAAAGGCGAGCTGGCCGGCCAGCAACTCCGACCGGTGCCCCACCTGGTCAACTTCTGGTGGGCCTGGGTGGCCTACAACCCCCACACCCGCCTCGAACCCTAGCCCGCGCCCCCCGCCTGGAACATGCGCCCCATTGGACACAACCCTGCAAGTGTCACAAAAGCCCCACACGCAACAAAACCAAGAGCAACTAGTAGGAGCCAGACGGCCAGATAGTTCCCCCATTGCTGGCGGCTGCCCTGGGCGTTGCCGGCGGCAAACCAAACAAAGTAGCTCAACGTCGTAAACACTGAGGCGGGAATGAGGCTGAACAACAAACACATGATTTCCCCTCCTTCACCGTAAGTTGTTGGGAACGATACTTGGCAAGATAGTCCGCCCGATGCGGAAGGTATGTGATGGCCGTCACGCCGGGGCTTTCACTCGACAGTCTGATTAAGCGTGCTTCGTTCGGTGCCAGCGACTGTAAGCGCGTTGACTGGCCGGCAAGGATCGGCCTACCGAGGGCGGCGGCGCGTATGGGGTGCACAAGGTAGATTCGCGGAAGTTACCAGGCACGTCAAGTCAGTTCGAGGATGTGTGGTGGCGCGAGGACGGGAACCGGCTCACTTACATAGCTGAGCAGCAGGGCGAGAGCTGAAGGCGAGTCCGGAATCTATCCGTCCAGGCGGCGGAGGGGCCTCGTCACGATGGCGGCCAGCACAACTCCCACCAGAGCAAACAATGCCAGGATGAAGTAAACCTGACTGTAGCCAGCGGCCAGATCGCCCGCGAGCCGAGCTTGGTCCATGATGGAGGCAAAGTAACGAGGCACGACAAAGCCACACAGCCCATAGGCGCTGAACATGAGTCCATAGTTAGCGCCCACATTCCGCGACCCGAAATAATCAGCGGTGAAGGAAGGCAGCAGCGCTAGGAAGCCCCCAAAGGCGAAGCCGACCAAGCAGAGGCCCACCAGCAGCGGCCAGAACTCGGTGGCAGTCCGCAGGAAGAACAGGCAGGCAACGCTGTAGACCAAATACATGGCAACGGCAGTGCGGTTCCGTCCAATCCGATCCGACAGGCTCCCCCAAGAGAGCCGGCCAATTCCGTTGAAGAATGACATGACACCCAAAGCGGCGCCCCCTGAGAGCACGACACCCCGCTGGGCCATCTCCTGTACGATCGGTGAGGCCTGCCCGATCGCTGTAATGCCGACCGAGGTTCCAAGAAAATAGATCGACCACAAAGCGTAGAACTGCCAGGTTCGCAACATCTCACCCGGAGTGAAGTCCTGCTTGGTCGCTGGCCCGGTGGCGGTTGGCGGGTTCCACCCAGCCGGCTTCCAGCCCGCGGGCGGAACTCGATAGACCTGGGCGGCCCCAATGACAAAGAGATAGAAAATGACCGCCATGATCACAAAAGTCTTGGGGATGGTGCGAGCATAGTCCGCCGGGTGGGCTCCGATGAGCGATTCAAGCAAGGGGGCGAAGATCAGCGAGCCAGCGCCAAAGCCCATTACGGCCAATCCTACGATCATTCCCCGTTTGTCCGGGAACCACTTTATGCAGGTGGCGATCGGGGTCACGTAGGCGAACCCCACTCCCAGGCCGCCCAAGATCCCGTAGGAAAAGATCAAACCGCCGGGCGTGTCGCCGATCCAGGCCGCGAGCAGGCACCCCGTCCCCAGGAGGAAGCCTCCCACACTTCCTACCAGCCGCGGGCCTTTCTTGTCCTGCCAAAATCCCGCCAGGATCATGGCGATCGTAAAAAACAACAGCGAGTAGCGGTAGGGCGCAATGCTGGTCGCCTTCGACCACCCGTGCAGCATCTCGAGCGGACCTCTGAATACGGCCCAAGAGTAGAGCACACCAAGACAAAGCTGCATGACCAGCGCAGCACCGACAAAGCGCCATCGGTTACCGAGATTGCTTTCCATGCTCAACTCCGCCGCCTGCCTGCGCCTGCCTACCCTGCCTACCGCAGGCAGGCCTGAACTTCCCCCCGTAAAGGACACGGGGCAGGCGGAGTAGGCCCCAGCATTGACCAGCCCCAGCACCGAGCGCTAGGATGGCGTTCCTCATGCCAAAGGTCACACACCCAAAAACAAGCAGGAGGAAGCGATGAAGTATATCCCCGTCTTTCTTGCGTGTGCGTTGACAGTCGGCCTTGCGGCAGCCTGCTCGTCCGATAGATCGCCCGGCCGACGTGTCATCAATCTGCCCGGCAAGCGGGCGGGCTTACCTTACAGCCACGGGGTCGTGGTAGGCAACATACTTTATCTTGGGGGCCAGATCGGTCGCAGCAGACCGCATCGCAAAAACCAGGAACTGCTCGTGTCAATCGTTCGAAGACGCGGTGAGCGGATTCGGAGCTTTGCACGGGACGTGACAACAGCGTTCGTCAGCTACTAGCTCGGGTTAGGCGGCTGTTTTTTTCGAAACGTTCGCGCTCATCACCACACCCGATCGCCTTTTTGCATGGCCATCCCGCCAATAAAGGTCCACCGACCGTCGATGCGCTGCCAGATGTTGAGAATCTTCCATGTATGCGTTGTTGTCTCACCTTGAGCATCCTCGTGCGTGTCCGACGCCCAGAAATGGATCAACGCCGTATCGTTGAAGATCCTCACGGACAGAGGTCGAATCTCGAAGTACAGCCACTTGTCTCGCGGATGGAAAGCGGCACCCCAACGCTCCGCATTTTTCTCGAACCATCCGATGGCAGGTGCAGCTTCAGAAGTCGGCCAAGTTCGGGCGTCCGGGTGCTCGTTGCAGGTACGCCGAACCGCATCCAAATCTTCGGAAGCCCAGGCGTCCCAGCAACTCTGGTTGAGATCGATGATTTCCTGCTCTTCAGCAGTCCAATGCTGAGCCGGGACCGGTTGAGGAAACAGGAAGCAAAGGGTGACGACAAGACAGAACGCTGTGCGCATGCTCTCCTCCTTATATTAACTGGAATTTCCGATTTCAACTTTACCTTCGCGCACAACATACGCCAGTCACCCTCTTGCGGCAAGCTCACATTGCCCTGGCCGCGCGCTGGGGTGGGATGGAGGTAGAAACCGGGGCCCGAGCGGTCCAGTACGGGGGCGAGCGCAGGGGGAGGTGCACTCTTGAGAGCTCCTGTCTCCTATCCCCTCTTCGCGTTGACTTGCCTGCGGGTGGGGCCTAAGATGACGCCTGCCGAAATTCTTCCTATGACCGGCAAAACGATCTCACCAGCGATTGGAATTTGGATGGAAATCGGATTGATCGTCATCTCTGCAAAGGAGCTTGAGCAATGATCCCTCGACGGGCAAAGTTTTTCCCTGGTCCGAGTCTTGCGTTTTCCCTCTGCTCGACCCTGACTCTCTGCGGCTTTGGAGTGCCGGTTGCGCTCGGCCAAGAGAATCCGGCACTCGATACAAAATCGACGGTTGTGGAGGGCCAGATCGCGCCGCGCTTACAGAATCTGGGCGACCACAAGCATCCGGTCACGACAAGTTCGCCCCGGGCACAGCTTTTCTTCAACCAGGGGCTCACCCTCACCTTCGGCTTCAACCACCGGGAGGCCGGCCGTTCCTTCCGCGAGGTTGCGCGGCTCGACCCGGACTGCGCCATGGCCTATTGGGGACAGGCGCTCGTCCTGGGCCCCAACATCAACATGCCGATGCCGCCCGACGCGGAGGCGCAGGCCTACGAGCTGATCCAGAAAGCCGTTGCGCTCAAAGCAAAGGTTTCGGAGCGGGAGCGGGCTTACATTGACGCGTTGGCCAAGCGCTACTCCAATGAGGAGAAGCCTGATCGCAAAGCGCTCGACCGTGCCTATGCCGAAGCTGCGCGCCAGCTTTCCGAGCGTTATCCCGATGACCTGGATGCGGCTACGCTCTACGCCGAAGCGCTCATGGACCTTAGACCCTGGAATTACTGGACCAAGGACGGCCGGCCCTACCCGGGAACCCTAAAGATCGTGTCGGTCTTGGAATCGGTCCTGGAGCGCAATCCCAACCACCCCCTCGGGATTCACCTCTACATTCACGCGGTGGAGGCGGTCAAGCCCGAGCTGGCTGAAGCCGGAGCTGACCGGCTCGGGAAGCTCGCGCCCGGGGCGGGACATCTGGTTCATATGCCTTCGCACATCTATCGGCGGTTGGGCCGCTATGCAGACGCATCCGAGGCCAACGTGCAGGCAATCGCGGCCGATGAGGACTACATCACACAATGCCGGGCCCAGGGCATCTATCCTCTCGGTTATTACCCTCACAACATTCATTTTCTCTGGGACGCGGCCAGCATGGAGGGCCGCAGCGAAGTGGCGATTGACGCCGCTCGCAAGGTCGCGTCGAAGTTGACGGCCGAAAAGCTGCGCGAAATGCCAATGCTCAACAGTTTTGCGGTTGTGCCGCTCTTCGCCTACACCCGGTTCGGCAAGTGGGAGGAAATTCTGCAAGAGCCCAGGCCGGCGGATGACCTCCTGTTTCTGGCTGGGATCTGGCACTACGCCCGCGGCCTCGCCTTCACAGCCACCGGACGGCTGGGTGCAGCCGCCACGGAGTTGGAAAGCTTGGACAAGATCGCTGCCGACAAATCTCTCCAGGATTTGGCGTTGTTTTCTCCCAATCCAGGTGCGCCCATCATCAAGATCGCGGCCGAGGTGCTGGCCGGACGGCTGGCCGCCAAGCGGGGAGAGACAGAGAAAGCAATCGCCCATCTCCACCGAGCCGTTCTTCTAGAGGATGCTTTGGTCTATACCGAGCCGGCTGACTGGCACTATCCGGTGCGGCAGTCCCTGGGGGCGGTGCTCCTCCAGGCGGATCGCGCCGCAGAAGCAGAAACGGTCTATTGGGAAGACTTGAGGAGGAATCCTGAGAACGGCTGGTCTCTCTTCGGCCTCATGAAAAGCCTTGAAGCACAAGGAAAAACAGAACAAGCCGAAGAAATTGCGCAGAGGTTCCGAAAGGCGTGGGATCGAGCGAACGTAACCCTCACCGCATCGCGCTTTTGAGACCTTCTCCCGAGCCGGGGAAAGAAAAAGCCTCCGCTTCCAATCCCTCCTCCGCCGCCCGCCTCGGGCGGGTTTATCCGCCCTGGCGGACGACGAGGAATCTGCTTGGCTATTGACTCTATTGTTTTCTTACAGTTTGCTCTAAACTCCCAAGCGTAGACTCGGGCGCATGGGGGAGTTCTCAGTAGCAACTTTTCCGGACGTCAAGCATCTATAAATTGAAACGACAAAGAAGGGGGGGCGAATGGCTAACTATCTTCTGATTGAATCGCGCGACCCGTTCGAGGCCCGCGACGTTTCCTATTTCTACGGCCTGGCTGCGGACCTGGCCGCCCAGGGCGACAAGGTAACGCTCTTTCTGGTTCAAAACGGGGCCTTGGCATCGAGAAAGGATGCCAAAGGAAATCCGCTCGGCACTGTCTTGAAAGGCAAGGTCGAGGTCCTGGTGGACTCCTTCTCGCTCAAGGAGCGCGGCATCCAGGACGCGGAGCGGCACCCCTCCGTGAAACCCGCCGACATTGACGCCCTGGTGGACCACATCATGGCGAATGGGACGAAAGTTCTCTGGCACTGAGGGAGACACAGACAATGGCAAAAACACTCACGATTTCCATCATGGAACCCCCCTATGAGTCCGCGACCTCGACCACCTCGTTGCGCATCATCGACGCGGCTCTCCGCAAAGGGATCAACGTTAACGTCTTCGCCTACGAGGGCGCCGTCAGCCTGACCATCAAAGACCAGCAGCCCCACCCCAACCCTGTGCATGGAACCTCGGTGGAGGAAGAGAAGCATCCCACCACCAAATTCTTCGTGGCCAGCCTGTTCGAGCTGGCGAAAGAGAAAGGGGTCAAGCTGGACTGGGTCAACTGCGGTTTCTGCGTGGACGAGCGCGGAGCGGGCAACTGGATCGAAGGCCCGCGCCGCGGCGGTCCGCCGCAATTGCACGAGTGGGTGCAGGAGTCCGATGCCACCCTCGTGATCCCGACCAAATAAAAGGAGCGCGCGCCATGAAAAAGATTCTCTGCGTTGTGGAAACCCCCTACCGCGGTACTCTGGAAGAGCAGGACGACGCCACCCTCTGGCTCACCCACTCCCTGAAGAACGCCGGTAGCAACATGGGAGTACTGTTGCGCGGCAACGCCGTCAACTATGCCGTCGCCAGCCAGGACCCCGCCGGGGTTGTCATCGGCAAGCTCTCCATCGAGCACCCTGTCTACCCCCAGAAGAACCTGCTCAAGATGAAGCAGGCGGGGATACCTGTCCACGTTATCCGGGAAGATGTCGAGGAGCGAGGGATTCCCCTTGAAAGCCTGGTCAAGGATTTCGAACTCATCAGCGGCAGCGAATTGCCGAACCTGTTCTCCCAATACGATCAAGTCTGGCACTGGTAGCTACGCACCGCAACGCGCCGCCGCGCCAGGGCTGGCGCTTCCCCCCGCATTAGCCGTGGGTTCACAACCGGGGGACCATCTTGCCCCGAGTGCTACATTAACAACTGGATCAAAAGTGGGGTGCAGGTCATAAGCAGTTACAATGGATCATGAGTGTGGTCACTCGGTGATAGACTGCAGCAGGCAGCAACGTTTGCCTTGCTAGACGGTTCGGTCTAATTCTAGTTGGGCGCCATAAGGAGGGAGTCATGATTACTCGTGCCCTTGTAATAGCTGTGCTGTCGCTTATTATCTCCACCGCCGCGTGCACGCGGGCGAACGGGCAACAGAAAGCGGGAGAAGGCACCTCCAAGGGTGGGTTTATCCTCCAACCAGAAGAGGGCGAGGTGCTGCGGCTGGGCGGTCCTCCTGGTGGGCAGGTCATCATTAAGGTGGACCCCGCGAAGACCGGTTCGCCGCAGATGGCCATGGGCATTCAGTACGTCGAGGGGGAGATTCCGATCCACCTGCACGAGCAGGAGGAGGAGTTCTTGTTTGTTCACAGGGGTCACGGAGTAGGGATCCTCGGAGAGGATCGAGTGCCGCTGAAGGAAGGTGCAACCATCTATATACCACCGGGCACGTGGCACGGTTTCGAGAATACTGACGATGACGCATCACAAATCATGTGGGTGGTGACCCCGGGGACGGGAAAGAGCACCCAACTTGAGAAGTTTTTTCGGGCGGCGGGAGCGCCCCCAGGGACGGAAGTAAAGTCACTCACGCCCGAGCGGTTTGCAGACATCATGGAGAAACACGGTATGAAGACGAAGCCGTAATGATACATGGCGTCTAACGATTCGCTGGAGCGGATGGCACAGGCTGCAATCGAAGGCGCCACGCTCAGCTCAACTGTTAGGCTGCCAAGTTTGTTCGCGGAGGCCACCATGAAACACCTTGCTCTAGTATTCTCGCTGCTGTTGGTCTCGTGCACGAGCGATGGTTCAGGTTCTAGGAGAAATCTACCGATCATCGACGTGCACCTGCATGCCGAACCAGTCGATTGGTTTGGTACGCCAGCCCCGGAATGGGTGCCGGCTGGTCTTGCACCAGCGAAGACAGATGATGAGCTTATGCGCGACACCCTCTTGGCTCTAGAGCGAAACAACGTGGTCACCGCGTTCGCTAGCGGCCCCATCGAGTTCGTGAAACGATGGCAGATGGCCAGCCCAGAACGGATTGTTCCGTCGCTCTGGCCCGAAAATGCGGGGCCACCCGGCACAGGTGCAACCCTGGATGTCTTGGAAGCCGAATTTCGAATGGGCAACCTTGGGGCAATGGCCGAAGTGGGGTGGCAGTACAGCGGTATTTCGCCCGCCGATCCGGAGGCGGAACCATATCTTGCTCTAGCAGAAAGGCTCGACCTTCCAGTTGGCATCCACATGGGTCTTGGCCCACCGGGCGTGAGCTACAAAGAAGGGTCGAAGTACCGTGCCGCGTTGGGTAACCCTCTGTTGCTAGAGGAGGCGCTGATACGACACCCAACAGTCCGCGTTTGGATCATGCACGCGGGTTGGCCGCTGCTCTCCGAGACGATCGCTCTCATGCATGCGCATCCTCAGGTTTATGCGGATGTTGCGGTCATCAACTGGTATCTTCCTCGTCCAGAGTTTCATGAGTACCTGCGGCGGTTGGTCCAGGCAGGACTTGGGAAGCGTTTGATGTTCGGCTCCGACCAGATGGTTTGGCCCGGGGCGATCTCCCTGGCGATCGAGGGGATTGAATCGGCAGATTTCCTCAGTGTTGAGCAGAAGCGGGATATTTTCTACAACAACGCCGTGCAGTTCTTCCGGTTGGAAGGCAGGCTGCCGAAGCACTAAGAGCCGAACGAGACAACCTAACACGCCGATGAAGCTGACGGTCGGCTTCGCGCCGCCCGGCGTAGCGCCCCGGCCGATCAGGTAAAGAGAAAGGAGTCGGGCAACCCCGCCGTTGCGCTATAATTCAAACAGAGGGGGGAAGGAAGGGTACCATGCTACGGAAAGCACTTCTCGCCGGGGCGCTGGCGTTGCTGCTGGCCTTGCCAGCGGCAGGGTTGCCGGTGCTGCTCAGCGCCGCCTACACCGTCGTGCTCAAGGACGGGCGCCGCATTGAAGCGCGCAGCCGCTACCTGCTGTACAAGGGGATGGTGAGGTTCACCGGCCTCGATGGCCGCGCCTACCAGTTCCCCCTGACCGAGGTGAACCTGCTCGCCACCAACGAAGCCAACCGAGCTGCTGATAAACCCAAGCGCAAGGTCTGGACCAATGACGACCTGCAAAACCTCAAGCCCGGCGCCCCCATCAGCGTGATGGGCGGGGCCCAGCCGGCGGCATCCGCGGCCGGCGAGCCGGGAACAGCAGCAGCGGAGGGGGCCGCCGAATCCGCCCCCAACCCGCAAGACACCCGCGAGTACTGGCAGGAACGCTTGAAGCCATTGCGGGATGAGCTGGCGAAAATCGACCAGCAGTTGCGGCAATTCCGCACCGGCCGGGGCCAAGCCACCTCCAACGTCATCGACGTCAACACCAATGCCGAGGGCATCGGCGTCGCTGACGCCCTCCAGCGGCTGGAGCGCCGCCGGACTGAAATCCGGCAGGAGATTACCGCCCTCCAAACTGAAGCCCGCCGCAAGGGCGTCCCCCCCGGCTACGTCCGCTAGTTTCACCCGAGACCGTTCCGACGCCCCTTCCTGTCATTCCGCCTGCCCGCCACGGCGGGCCGTGCCCCACGCTGTCAAGCTCTTGGCCTACCCCTCTAGCAGCCCCTACACGAATATTAGTGGGGCAGACATTCTTGTCTGCCTTCCCAGCGCCGCGCAGATCGGGGCAGACAGGAACGTCTGCGCCACGGTATCCTTGAGCGCCCCAGGCTGCGCCATGACCCGGCCGGCCCTTCCTCACGCCAGCAGGTCCAGGACGTCGATCACGAAGTGCACCACCATCAGCCAGTAGAGGTCCCGCCGCCAGAGAAAAATTGCCGAGAACCCCAGCGTAACGGCGAAAGCGAACAAGATGTTCAGCCAGCCCAGGTAGGCGTGCCCGGCGCTGAACACCAACGCCGGAAACAGAACCGCAAAGGGCAGGCTCCCGCTCCAGCGGTAGGTCCAGACGATGGCGAACCCGCGAAAGAAAGTCTCCTCCACCACCGCCGCCGTGAGCGCCAACGCCACCGAGAGCACCCGCTCCCCCGTCCACAGCGGCACCATCCAGTAGAGCCCGGCCTCCGCCAAACTGTAGCTGGGCCGGTGCAGCAGCGCCACGCCCAGGAAAAATCCCACCAGCCCCAGCGCCACCGTCATCCGCCGGGCGTCCAGCCGCGGAAAGCCGACGCCGGCCAGCCGCTCCTCCTTAATCGCAAACACCAACAGCATCAATACGAACAGGCCCCACTGCTTGAAAATGGTGAAGCCCATCCAGGAAGCGCGGTAGAGGATGTCGCGGTTTTCCAGGTAGGCGCGCACCGCCGGGTGGTAGAACTGCGCGTACTGCACCAGCAGCGCCACGCCCAGCAGCACGGCTACGGGAAGAAAGCTGCGCTCTTGCTCTTGCTCGATCCCGGGCTCGCGCTCCGGCTCAACTTCGGGCGCCGCCCAGCGCTCGAACTCCTCCAGCCAGCGCGTGAGCCGGTGGCGCGGGCGGGGCTGGTTGGCTTCCTGACTGTAGATTCGCAGTTCCATTCGCGCTCCCAAGACTATAATGACTGAGATGAGCTGCAAACGGAAAAGGACGCGGCTGCTGGCCGCCCTCTGCGCCCTCCTCCTGACCGCCTGCCTGGCCCCGGCCGCTGACCAGCAGGATTGGGCCCGCCAACGCGCCCGCATGGTCGAGCAGACCATGGCGCACCCGCGCGACGCGCGCGACCCGGTGCGCGACCCCCGCGTGCTCCGCGCCCTGCGCCGCGTGCCCCGCCACGAG
>JACZYA010000260.1 GCA_022571295.1 Acidobacteriota bacterium
GGCTGGCGCAAGGCAAACAGTAGCATGGAATAGATTTGCACCCACGCCCCAGCGCGACCAGGCATGGTGAGGAGTACACGCTCTTTGCTCGGGTCGGGCACACTGCCTCCTTCGCGCCCCCCGCTGTGCCCTTGGTAGGCTGGACTTGACCTCTGTTGACTATGCTAGCATGGAAGGGGAGACCGCGCCAGCCTGCCCACCGGTCGGCGGCCTTGCAGGGATTGTGATAGAATCCCGGCATCGTATGACTCCCGAAAGACAAGAAGAGCTTTGGCAAAGGCTAGAGACCGAGTTATGGAAACACGGCTTGGAAGTAGCCTCCCGAGACACTGAATTTAGGAGTCGCGACTTTATACCTCGTGTTAGGCATATCGGGGGAAAACAGAAGGTCACGCTTCGATTGTCGTATGCATGCCTTGATGATTGGCGGCAGAACGAAATTGATGCTGCCATCGCCACAGCGAAGAAAGCGCTCAAACCATAACGCGCTTGCCCAAAAACCCCCCTGCACAGGTCGGAAAAGTGGCCCGTAAGTCGTAGAAACAGCGCACCCGAAAAAAGGCTCATTCCCTGCCAACATACTATAGTTTTTTAGCAGCCCTTCGCGGCCCCCTGCACCCCCGTTTTGGTTGGTTGCGTGGCCTTTCTAAAAGTCGAAAGTTGTGCCTGCTAACCTCTGAGCAGTCAATTAGATAGGATTTTCGTTTCGGAAACGGTCGAAAACACAACTTGCGGCGGTCGCGGCGCCTGCTCTTAGGCTCGCTTTGTCTTCGCTTTCTGTGGGTACAGTCTCACAGCCTGAACTGCAGTCAAGGGGCACACTACAAATGAACCATCCGGTTCCTGCCACGTAGCTCCGGTTGAAGGGACGCCTTCCACCTTCTCACCACCAAGAATCAGGCGGTTTCCGCGCATGAACTCGAAGGCAGCGTGGTCAAACGATTTACCCTTGACCTTGTGCCATTTCCCATCGCTCAGCAGGACTTGTGATACCCGATCCACTTCAATTGGCAAGCTCATAGTGATCTCCTCGTCTGGATGCTTTCAGGGCTGGGCTATTATACAACGTAATTTTGCCTATCCGGCCAAAAAGGCGTGCACAAGAGGGGGCGCTGGCCCCCGGCAAGGCGTGCCGTTTCTACATCGGAAAGTCCCTCCGATTTTCAGCGTTTGCGGCGCAGCAAGGCGACTAGCAAGCCGACAGCGAGAAAGGCACCAATCTCTGCTACTGTTCTCACAGCGAATCCCCCCAGGCAAGATGCCGCCGAGAGTATCACGTCCCAGGCAAGTCTGCCTAACCCTGGCTTTCGCTTTCTTTTCTCTTGACAATATAATAGCACCTACTATTATAGACCACAACATGAAAGGATATTCCACCGTTGAGGTCGCCCGGATGGTCGGCATCCAAAAAGGCACCCTGAGACGTTGGCTCCAACAGGGAGTGATCCCAGAGCCGAAACACAATCGGGTTGCTGGCGTGGGCTATCGCATCTGGACTGCCCGTGACGTGGAGAGAGTTCGCAAGTGGAAGGCCGCCCACTACCGCAAGGGTAGGGGGAAGAAGAAAAAGAAGAAGTAGGAAAGCGGGACGCGCCGGTGAGCAAACACCGAACGCGCCCCTAACCACCCCGCCTTCGGGGATTAACCGAGGAGGCGAAATGGCTGAGAGCAAACTACCGCAAGAAACCCCACGCAGGCAACCCACCGACACTCAAAACCCTACCATCTGCGCCCGCTGTCCCAAGGCAGCGGAACATGGTTCCCACCTGTGCGCTGATTGCACCCGGCTTGCCCGCTTCGAGGCCAGCTACGAGCACGACCTGGAGCGGCGCTCTGGCTGCTGCGACTCAGGGGGTGGGCTATGACGGTACGAACGGCGAGAAAGCGCACCCCAGGGGCGCAAGTGTTCTACGTCTCCAGCGCATCGAAGCCCGGCACGGAGTACACGGTTCAATTCATCCGGCGCAACGGGCAATGCCGCTGGTTCTGCACCTGCCCGGATTTCACCTTTCGCAAGCTGGCCCGTAAGCGTTGGTGCAAACACATAACACTCGCGGCTTCACGGAGGGCAAGGTGACACCACGCGGGATACTCGTAGTCGTTATCTGCCTAGCTTGGTTCGCTCTGTGTGCGTTTGCGTCACTCACCATGCAAGCCGCAGAAAGATGGATGGCAAAGAACAAAGACAGCGATAAGGCAAAGCCCTGGTACGTCAGGTTTTGGGCTTGGACTTTGGAAATAGACCAGTGACTAGAAAGGAGCCTGAAATGAAAAAAGGAAATGGTCGGTATCTCTCGCCCCAGGAAGTAGGGCGCTTGATCGAAGCCGCAGACACTCCGCAGGGCCGGGCCTTGTTGGAGTTCCTCTACGGCACTGCAGCAAGAGTCAGCGAGACAGTGCGGGTGAAAGTGGACGACCTCGATTTCAAGCAGCGCACGGTCTTGCTCCACGGCAGGACAGGTGATCGGGTGGTTCCCTTCGGGAAGAAGGCCGCCAAAGCTCTGCGGGCCTATCTCGCAGGCCGGAAAGCCGGCTGCTTGTTCCTTGAGCGCAAGCAGCCTCTCTCCTTGAAATCCATCCATCAGATCGTCAGCAAGGTTGGAGATCGGGCTGGGTTGAAGCAGGTCAGCCCCATCGTTCTACGTCACTCTTGCGCGGTTGCGCTGATCGAAAACGGTGCAGATGCGCGTCTCGTCCAAGAATTGCTCGGCCATTCGAGGTCA
>JACZYA010000103.1 GCA_022571295.1 Acidobacteriota bacterium
GCCGTCCCCTTCCCCAGACCCCATCTCCTGCTAGGAGAGAGAAGGAAGGCTGAATAAAAACTGCAAGTGTGCCCAAAGAATTTGTCTCAACCGAGGGGTTCACCCCACCAGCCTCTGGCAAAGAGTTCAGCAAAACCAGCAGACTGTAACTAGTTGAAAATGTTGCTGGAGGTGGGAGTCGTTTATCCCGAGCGCAGTCGAGGGAAACCCACACGGGGGGCCGAGTTCTTTTGCACCTGAGCTTTTGGCGTGCTCTGTCCTCTCGGGGCAAGGCTTGTGGCGGAAATCATGGTGCTGGAGGTGGGAGTCGAACCCACACGGGGGGTAAGCCCCACCGGATTTTGAGTCCGGCGCGTCTGCCAGTTCCGCCACTCCAGCGCAACCAAACCAGCAAGGTTAGCACGCTCCCCAATTTGCCTCAACTGTTGTGCGGGCGTCGGCCGCGCGGATGCGCCGCAGATACTGCGTTGAAGAAGGCTCTTGCCGGTTAGCAGTTCAAGTCCTACCATCCAAGGACGGTGCCAAGCAAAACGATAAACGGCGTGAAGCTGGCGTGGGAGGAGGCGGGAGCCGGCCTGCCGGTGGTGCTGTTGCACGCCTTTCCTCTGAGCAGCTCGATGTGGGCGCAGCAGCGCAGCGCTCTGGCAAAGAAGTTCCGCGTGATTACGCCGGATTTTCGAGGTTTTGGTGGATCGGCCCTCGGTGCAGGGGACTCCAGCATGGAGTTGTTTGCCGACGATGTGCACGCCCTGCTCACAGAGCTGAAGCTGGGGCGGGTGGTGCTGGCCGGGCTCTCCATGGGCGGCTATGTAGCCTTTGCTTTCTACTGCAAGTACCCCTCGGCAGTGCGCGCGCTCATTCTGGCCGACACTCGCGCCCCGGCTGACTCCGAAGAAGGCCGCCAGGGACGCCTTGAGACCGCGGCTCTCGCCGAACGGGAAGGCGCCGCGCCCGTAGTTGACCGCTTGCTCCCCAAGCTGCTGGGCGAGTCCACGCAAAGAGAGAAGCCGGAGGTGGTGGCGCAGGTGCGGGCGATGATGCTGGCGGCCTCCCCGGCGGGCATGGCCAACGCGATGCGGGCGATGGCGGCACGGACGGACTCGGTGGAGTTGCTGGCGCGGATTCAGTGCCCTACTTTGGTGTTGGTGGGGGAGGAAGACAAACTCTCCTCTCCCAGCGAGGCCGAGAAGATGGCCGGCTCGATTCCGCAGGCGCGCTTCCAGACTATTCCTGGGGCAGGCCACCTCTCCAGCCTGGAGCAACCCGCGCGGTTCAACATGCTGCTGGAAGATTTCCTGTCCCGGCTGCCTGCACGGAGCTAAGGCTTCGCCGCAATAACCGGTACGCACGGAGCGAGCACTATTCATGTATGTGCTTCATAATAAGAATGATATTATGCTGGGACGCTGTGAGTCAGTAGTTTATACAACTGACGATATTAAGAGTCTTGACAAATATAATTGTCGGTGGTAAAAAAGAGGCGCTTTCGAGGAATATAGGAGGAGGCGGCGAACAGTGGCGGCTAGAGCGGCGCTTGATTTTGTGCGGGAGGCCGAGCGGGCTTCGGTCCTGCTGCACCCGTTGCGGCTCCGAATCGTCGCGGAGTTGCGTGAGCCAGACTCGGCTTCGGGACTGGCGCGGCGGCTGCGGATTCCCCGCCAAAAGATTAACTATCACCTGCGGGAGCTGGAGAAGGAGCGGCTGGTAGAGTTGGTGGAGGAGCGGCGCAAGGGTAACTGCACCGAGCGGATCGTGCGGGCCAGCGCGCGCTCCTACCTGATTGACCCGGCGGCGCTGGGCGCGTTGGCGACCGACCCCAGCCAGATTGAGGACCGGTTTTCTTCTGCCTACCTGGTGGCGGTGGCGGCGCGTGCCATTCGTGACCTGGCAGTTCTGCGCGCGCGGGCAGAGAAAACGCAGAAGAAGCTGGCTACATTTACGCTCCAGACGGAAGTCCGTTTTTCGTCCGCAGCCGGTGCCCATGCCTTCGCCGAGGAGTTGGCCAATCAACTGGGGCGGCTGATCGCCAAATATCATGACGAAAAGGTGCCCGGCGGGCAGCGCTTCCAGGTATTTCTCGGGTCTTACCCAACCCCAACGAAGAAGGAGGAGCCGGCGGGCCCCTCCGAACGGAAGCGGTTGAGCGGAAGTCCGCATACTGTCAGGCGGGGCCGGCATTGACGGGGGAGGTCGGTCGCCTGCCCGCCCCGCGCGGGCCGGCTAAAACAGGCTGACCTTGATGCGCAGGTACTTCTTGGGGTTCTTGCGGAAGTCGCTCAGCAGCGCGCGCAGCTCCGAGGTGAACTCGTTGATGTTCTCGTAGAGGCGCGGGTCGTTGAGGGCGCGGCCGAAGGTTCCCTCGCCTTGGTTCATCTTGCGGGTAATTTCGCCCACGTTGCCGAAAGTGGCCTTGATGTCCTGGTGTAAGGATTCCTCGGCCAGCAGCTTCCCGATGGTGCCCTCGCCGCGCTGGACCCGGGCGATGATGTCATCAGCGCGCTGGACGATGTTGCGGGCCTCCTCGCGGAACTTCTCGTCATAGACCATTGCGCCCAGCATGCCCTTGCCGGCGCGGACGTCGGTGGCCATCTGCGCCAGGTCGTCCATAGTGGTCTTCAATTGGTCGTAGAGTTCTTCGTTGACCATCAGCTTGCCGATGGTGCCTTCGCCCCGGGTGGTCCGCTGGGTGAGGGACTGGAAATCGGCGACGGCGCGGTAGGCGCGGTTGTAGAGGGCGGGATCTTCAAACAGCTTACCCAGCGTCCCCTGGCCGGCGCGCAGGTCGCCGAGCAGACCGCGGACGTCGTCGGTGATGTGATCCACGTTCTGCACAATTTCCTTGATGTTGCCACGGCGCGCGCCCGGGACGGCGCCGTCGGCGGGAACGGGCTGGCCGGTAACGCCGCGGGTGATCTCCAACACGCTTTCGCCCAGCAAACCTTCGGTGGTGATGAAGGCTTGGGAGTCACTGCGGATGTCGTTCTGGTACTCGCTCGAGATGCGGAAGCGGACTTCGGCATGGCGATAGGGGTCGTCGCGGAACTCCGACAGGCCCACGCTTTCCACCGCGCCGACGGCAAAGCCGGCCAGGCGCACGGGTGCGCCGGTCTGCAAGCCGGACACGTCGGGCAAATAGGTGACGTAGTGGGCCTGGGCGGCGAAGAGGGTGCCCCCGCCGGTAACGTAGAAAACAAAAGTTGACAGTACACCCAGAGCGACGAGGACAAAGAGTCCCACGCGCAACTCCGACCAAGTAACTTGCTTGCGAGCTGGCATAGCGAACCTCCCCGGTACGAATTTGTTTCCAGTGGAGATTCTGCCTGAAGCCGGCGGCGGGCGCAATTGCCTTGTGGGCGGCGTGGCGGCTTGACTTTTGGCGGGCTGCGCCACAGGATGCAAACCGCTGAGGAGTGTCGTGACCGTTCGCAAGCGTTTTCTTCTGGCCGGGTTGCTGCTCGTGGGCGTGGTGTTGTTCGGCGCCTCGGGCTTCCACTACATCGAAGGCTGGCCGTGGTTCGACGGCTTCTACATGACCATCGTCACCATGACCACGGTGGGTTACGAGGAGACCCATCCGCTCTCGGGCGCCGGCAAGGTCTTCAACAGCTTTCTGATCCTGGCGGCGGTGATGACCGGGGCCTTCCTGTTGGCGACTTTCACGCAGGTGATGGTAGAATTCGAGCTCGACAAGTTTGTAGGACGCCGCCGCATGCAACGCGAACTGGCCAAGCTCAACAACCACTACATCATCTGCGGCGCGGGCCGTGTGGGCCGCACGGTGGCGCGCGAGTTCCGCTCCCACGGGGTTCCCTTTGTCTTTATTGAAACCAATGAGCAGCGCGCGCAGTGGGCGCAGGACGAGGGTATGGCGGTGGTGGTTGGCAGCGCCACCCGCGAGGAGGCGCTGCACGAGGCCCGCATTGACCACGCGCAGGGACTGGTGGCGGCAGTGGCCTCCGACGCCGACAACCTCTACATCGTGCTGACCGCGCGGGGGCTGAAGCCCGACCTGACGATTGTCGCCCGCGCCAGCGAGGAAGAAGCCCTGCCCAAGTTCAAGCGCGCCGGGGCGACGCACGTGGTCTCGCCCTACCA
Source organism: Acidobacteriota bacterium (assembly GCA_022571295.1). Taxonomy (GTDB): domain Bacteria; phylum Acidobacteriota; class Terriglobia; order Acidiferrales; family 2-02-FULL-67-57; genus JACZYA01. The sequence continues at coordinate 4,096 of JACZYA010000103.1, forward strand.
CTTCGTCGGGCGGCGCATCGCGCGCCTGTTTTTGCGGCCGCACGTGCTGGAGCTGATTGACAACGCCTTTGGCAGCGAGCAGCTCGACATGGAAATTGAAGAGGTGCCGGTGGCGGAGAAGTCGGCGCTGGCCGGCAAAACCCTGGCCGACGCGGAGATTCGCCAGAAGACCGGCGTGATGGTGCTGGCGGTCAAGCTGGGCGACGGCCGCATGCATTTCAATCCTGCCCCCGACGTGGTCGTCCACCCGGGCGACTGCCTGATCGCCATCGGCTCCGCCGACCACCTGGAAAAACTCGCATCCCTCGCCAACTCTTAGCCACCGAGACACGGAGGATTAAGACCGTTCAGCCCACGGGCTTCTGCCCGTGGGTCGTGAGACAAGAAGCCCAGCGGCCTGCCCTGCCTACCGCAGGCAGGCGCAGGCAGGGTTTATCCCGAGCAGCGTTGAGGGAAGCGAAGCCGAAGTGCCCTTGCCAAAAAAGAAGGCAGCTTGGAAGAGGTGCGGAGCTTGTCCTGAGCGAAGCCGAAGGGTTTATCCCGAGCGGAGCCGAGGGACACCCGCCCTCCCCCGCGGCAGGTGCCTGCCTACCGCAGGCAGGCCGCGGGCCTCAAATTAGGTAAGCCGTTTGGCGTTGTCAGGCCAAGTAGCGTTGAAGGTAGGGGTCCTGGGCGGCGAGGAGTTCCTGGGGGGAGCCGTCGAAGTAGATGCCGCCCTCCCGCAGCAGCAGGAAGCGTGTCCCCCCTACGCCTAGGCTACGGGGGGCAGGTTCGTCTTCTTCCCGTGTTTCGTCGCCGCGGTCTCCGTTTTGGGACACTGGTCGCAGGGCACCGGTGGCTGGATCAAAGAGGTGGTGGGCGAGGATAAAGGCATCCTGCAAACGGTGGGTGACGAAGAGCGCGCTGGTCTGCCGCGTGTCGCGCAGCTTGGCAATCAGCGTCAGGATGGTCTGCGAGGTCACCGGGTCGAGCCCGGCGGTGGGCGAGTCGTAGAGCATGACGGGCGGCTCGGTGATCAGCGCGCGCGCCAGCCCCACCCGCCGCTGCATCCCGCCGGAAAGCTCCGCCGGCAGTTTCCAGATGGCTTCCTCCAGCTCGACAAAGCGCAGCACCTCGCGCACGCGCCGCTCGATCTCGGCGTCGGAGAAGTCGGCCAAGCCGTGCACGGTTTCTTCAATCAGGCGGTAGGCGACGTTCTCATAGACGCTGAGCGAGTCGAACAGCGCCATTTCTTGGAAGACAATGCCCAGCCGCGCCCGCAGCGGAAAGAGCTCCTTTTCTTCCAGGTCGGTGATGTCGGTGCCCAGCACGGTGATGCGGCCGCGGTCGGGCCGCAGCAGTCCGAGGGCGAGCTTGAGCAGCAGGGTCTTGCCGGTGCCGGTGACGCCCAACAGGACGCAGGTTTCGCCGCGGTGGAGGGTGAAGGAGATGTCACGCAGGATTTCGTTCCCGCCCAGGGCGAGTCCGACGCGGTCGAAGCGAATCACCTCTTCGGCCATCACCAGCCCATCAGCTCGTTGATCCAGAGCAGCGTCTTGGTAATGAAAAGATTGCTGACCAGAATCAGCACCGACGCCGCCACCACCGCCTGGGTAGTGGCGCGTCCCACGCCCCGCGTGCCGCCGCGGGCGTTCAAACCGAAGTAGCAGCCCACCAGCGCCAAGATAAAACCGAAGATTACCGGTTTAACCAGTCCTTGCAGCGCATCGCCGAATTCGATCGCGCTGTAGGCGCGGGTCCAGAACTGCACCGGGTTGAGGCGGATGACGAAGTAGGAGACCATCACGCCGCCCAGCAGGCCGACAAAGTCGCCCACAATCGTCAGCAGCGGCAGCATCACCACCGTCGCGATTACGCGCGGCACCACCAGTTTCTTTATTGGGTCGGTGCCCAGCGCGCGCATGGCGTCAATTTGTTCGGTCACCTGCATGGAGCCCAGCTCGGAGGCCATGCCGCTCGAGTTGCGCCCCGCCGCCAGCAACGCGAAGATCACCGGCCCGATCTCCCGCACCAGCGCCAGCGAGACCACGTCGCCCGTCAGCCCGGGCGAGCCGAAGCGCACGAACTGGTCGGCCGTTTGCAACACCAGCACTGCTCCGATGAAGAACGCCGCCAGCGCCACAATCGGCAGCGAGCCCACGCCGATGTTGTCCATCTGTTCGAAGGTCTCGGCCAGGTAGCGCGGGCGGCTGAAGATGTCGCGCACCGACCGGTAGCCCAGCAAGGCGAACTCCTGCACGGCCAGGATTTTTTCTTTTAGCAGGCCGTTCAGGACGGCAACCATCGTGCCCATGGTGCTTTTCCCGCTGAAGATGAACGTGCTTCGCGCTGCGTGTGCAATCCGGCTCATTCTCGCTTGTGCGCCGGAGCAAGTCAAGAAAGCCTGCGCTGTGACCTCTGTGCTTCTGTGGCATCTTCGTCAGGGCACGGCGGAACTTGTCCCGAGCGAAGTCGAGGGAGCCGTGCCGATGGGGCCGCAAACAATACCGGCGGCTTCAGCCTGTCTGCGGCAGGCAGGCCGCTGGGGTTCCTCACAGACACCCACTCCTTGGTTCGCTCCGTTCACCCGCTGCACGTCCCGCTGAGCCGATAAGAGCTTGACTGTTGCTAGCTGTGGAAGTAAGGAGTAGCTTCAAAGGGCAGATCTTCTAACAAGGAGGCTTTATGCGCAGGAAAAAACTTCTCCTGACGGGGTTGGGTATTCTACTGGCGGGTGCGCTCGGAGTCCGGATTTATGCCACCGGACCAGAGGCGGGCACGCCCTATTCGTTCGACGCCAGCTACATCGAAGCGTGCAGTTGCATGCTCTACTGTCCCTGCTACACCAACAACCGCGCGCACCATGAATTCTGTGAATTCAACATGGCTGTCAAGGTGAACGACGGGCGGGTTGGCGACGTCTCTCTGAAAGGCGCGCGCTACTGGCTGGCGGGCGACCTGGGCAATGAATGGGGCACCGAGGGCAAGGCTCCCTGGTTGGTCATCACCTTTGATCCCAGCGTCACCCAGGCGCAGCGCGACGCCCTGGTGCAAATCCTGGGCAAGATTTATCCGCTTGATTGGGCCACGGTGGAGGTGGATGAGTCCGAGTTTAGCTGGTCTATCGAGGGCAACCTGGCCAGTGCCAAGCTGGCCAACGGCAAGGGTGAGATGGTGTTGGAGCGTTTCGTCGGTGCCGATGGCGGCAAGGTCACTCTCAACAACATCAAGTACTTTGGAGCCAGCAAGAACCACGGCTTCACTTTCTACAAATCCAAAGTCCACCGCTGGGACGGCTTCGACCACCAGTTCGACTATTCCGGTCGCAACGCCTTCACCATCCACCTCGAAGCTGAAGGCACCCTCTAACCGACCACCGTCCACATCTCTGCGGGGCGGGCTGTGGGAAGCCCGCCCCGTTTTTTCTTTAGGTAGGGCAAGGGCTCGACCCTTGCCGTCCCTCCCTTCTCTTCCACGTCCAGCCCCGTGGCCCCCGCCACGGGGTAAGGCAAGCGTTTCCTCTCTGCCGCACCCCTCGAGACTAAGCCAGCTTGGAAGGGGTGCGGAGCTTGTCCTGCCTGTCCCGAGCGCAGTCGAGGGAAGCGGAGCCGAAGGGTTTATCCCCGTACAGGGGGCACCCGCTCTGGTGCCGTCTTTCCTCTCGATTTCTCTGATTCTCATTGGTTAGACTCACTAACAAAGGAGAGCTTTGCGTGAAGCATGACAAACAGATCGTCGTCCGATTCTTGTCCGAGTACAACAAGAGTATGGGTAGCAAATATCAAGTCGAAGAGTGGCCGGATGAAGCGGAGCGTAGCAAGCAAGCCGTTGAAGCTATCGCCATCGATGAATCTGGAACTAGACTGGCTATTGAGCACACCCTCATTCAGCCCTTCGTTGGTGAAAGGAAAGACGCACAGCCTTTTCTCAGAGCGATTGAGCCTCTCGAGCATGATTCGTCCCTGACTTTCCCAGACTATTCCCTCATTCTGAGCATCCCCGTTGGAGCTATCCCAAAGGGGGTGGATTGGCGGGAAGCAGGTAGAAAAGTCGCAGAGTGGTTGCGTCAGAATTGCGCTTCGCTTCCGATCGCGTTCTCGGAACACGTAGTTCCCGATCTTCCTTTTGCCCTCCGCATTTCTATCAACAAGGTCCATCATCCTGGGATGCATGGGAAAGTATATGTTGCTCGAAATCTTCCGCCAGACTCCCTTCAAGAAGTCGTAAGAAATGCACTCTCGAAGAAGCTCCCCAAACTTGCAGCGACACCAGCAACCAAGCGCTTTCTAATCCTAGAAACAGCTGACTTTGTTCACTTCTATGACAGAATCGGAGCAGAAATCAAAGGACTAGAGCCGCACTTCGCAGACTTGCAGAGAGTAGACGAGGTGTGGGTAGCCGTTACCGGGGCTTGGGAGCGCGAGGGATGGATCTGGTTTCATCTGGTTTGGTGCAATCCAGACAAGAGATCAGCCAGAACTACTCTTTTAGAGAATGAAGGTATGATTTTTAGGGAGTGTTCTGAGTGAGACCTAGCTAATGCTGAACCGCCTAACGTTCAGAAGAAAGTACGGTTTGGAAGAGGTGCTCCGCACCCGCTTCTGTGTCTCCGTGCCTCTGTGGCTTATATGTCTGTGATATTCTTGCTCCGACTCCATGCTGAACCGGCTGGCAAATTTCTTCGTCCGCATTGTCGAGCGCTGGATGCCCGACCCGTTTCTGTTCTGCGTGCTGCTGACCGCGCTCGCCTACCTGTTGGCGCTGGCGCTCACGCCCACCGGCCCCGCCGACCTGGTCACCCACTGGTACAACGGCCTGTGGCAAATTCTGCCCTTCGCCATGCAAATGATTCTCATCCTGCTCACCGGCTACACCCTGGCCAGCTCCGCGCCGGTGCGTCGGTTACTGGCCCGCATCGCCTCCATCCCCCGCACGCAAGGCAGCGCCATTGTGTTGCTGACGGTCGCGGCGGCACTGGCGGCGCTTATCCACTGGGGCTTCGCGCTGGTGGCCTCGGCCCTGCTGGCCAAGGAAATTGCCCGCAAGGTGCCCAACTGCGACTTCGGCTTCCTGGTCGCGGGCGCCTACTCCGGTTTTGTCATCTGGGGTTCGGGCCTGTCGAGCTCGATTGCGCTGGTCTCGGCCACCGCCGGCAGCCCGATGAACTTTATCGCCCGCTACACCGGCGTCGAGTCGGTCAGCCTCTCGCAGACCTTGCTCTCGCCCATGAACATTGCGCTGGTCGCAGGCACACTGGTCATCCTGCCGGTGATGTTCCTCCTGATGATGCCCCGCGGCCAGCAAATCCGCGCCATCGACCCGGCACTACTCTCCGAGACTGAAAGCGAAAGCCTGGCCGCCCAAGCGCCGGACAACCCCACCCCCGCGCAACGCCTGGAGCGCAGCCGCTTGGTGCTTTACCTCATCGTTCTCCTGGGCGGAGTTTTTCTGGTGCGCCACTTCGCCGCCAACGGTTTCCAGCTCGACCTTAATGTGGTAATCCTCCTCTTTCTGGTGCTGGGGATGGCACTGCACGGCCGCCCGGTAGCCTACGTCCGCGCTTTTAATCAAGCCGCCCGCGTCGCTGGCCCGCTCGCGCTCCAGTACCCGCTCTACGGCGGCATCATGGGGATGATGCAGCAGAGCGGGTTGGCCGGCGTCATCTCCCAGGCGTTCGTCTCGTTTTCAACCCAGGTGACTTTCCCCGTGTACTGTTTTCTCTCGGCCGCCCTGGTGAATCTTTTTGTTCCGTCCGGGGGCGGCCAGTGGGCGGTGCAAGGGCCGGTCATGATCCCGGCGGCGATGGAGCTGGGCGTCTCTCCCACTGTGACCGCCATGGCGGTGGCCTTCGGCGACCAGACCACCAATATGCTGCAACCTTTCTGGGCGCTGCCGTTGCTGGCCATCGCCGGGCTCAACATCCGCCACATCATGGGCTACTGCTTCATGACCTTCCTGCTTTCGACCGCGCTCTCAATCCTGGTATTATTCTTACTGGTATGACGCACGCTTTCTCGCTGATTCGTTCCCTTGGCTGGCTGCGGGTAGCCGGGATGCTTTTCGTCCTCGCAGGCAGCTCGGCCCCGGCGCTCGCGCAGGAAAGCCAGGCCCAGAGCACCGGCTGGCTGTGCGGGGTGGTGCTGGACGAAGCCGGCGGCTTCGCCCCCGAAGCCACCCTCACCGTGTTCCCGGAGAGCCAGCCGAAGAGCGACCCGCCTGCGCCCGTGGCCGCTATCTCCAGCGATCTTCGCGGCGGCTTCTGCTTCAAAGACCTGTCCCCCGGCTTCTACGACCTGCAGGTGGCAAAGCAGGGTTGGCTGCCCCAACTCCCGCGGCGACACGTCGAGGTGCGCGCCGGATTGGTGAACCGTCTAGCTCCCATCGAGCTGGAGCTGGAACCGGGCGACCCCCGCGTGAGCATCGCCGAGAGCTTCGACGGCATGCCGTTCGGGCAGGCCCGGGGGATGCTGGAAGAGCTGCTCCGCAAGGGCGACCGCGACAGCTTGGGGGAGGCCGCTCGCCGCCTGCTTCCCAAGCACGGCGTGCGCTTTGAGTTGGCTCGCTTGCCCCGGGGGCTGGACCCAAAGCCACTGGTGGACCTGCTGCTGCGCCGGCTGGACGGGGTTGTCTTGCCGCCTTTGAAGACCGCGCGCTATCTGTACGTGGTGGCGGA
>JACZYA010000104.1 GCA_022571295.1 Acidobacteriota bacterium
AGGCTTCCCTAGCAAACGGCAACGGCCACTGCACAGTTCACTCCCGCGCTGGGATGGCCTGCCGTGTCTGTCTGGTCCAGAGGCTTCAAGAGTTTCGGTTCACAAATCTCCGGTCCGGCCTACGGATCGCCGCTGAGCGAATCACTGCGCTCCGGGCTGACTATGCCTCAAAAGGTGGCGCGTAAGTTAAAGCCGCGATGGTGGCCTACGAGCTGGGGACGCTCCTGGCCCGGCTCCAAGCCGCAGAGGGACGGGTGGAGGACTTGCCTGTAGATGCCGGGGTGATGATCTCCGCGATGGGGAAAGTCAACGGGCGTCGGGCAGCTACTCAGGCTTCCTGACGCTTGGCTCAGTCTGCAAGCTGCCGTACCTTCTTTTCCTTCTCTTCCGGCTGCGGCAACCCGCCTGGGACAACCACGATGCTCTGTTGGAAAATCAACGCAGCTATGCGGTCCTGTTGGCGGCCGCTGGGGAAGTCTCCGTAGAGTTTCCCTGCTACCTCGGCAGCTCTCACTTGCGTCGGGTGATCCTCCAGCGATTCGGAGTAAATCACTTTTCCCTCCTGACAGAATACCTTGGTCTGCTTTGCCTCTAGCCCATTTTTCAATGCCCCGACGATTTTCTCCCGTGTGACACCCCCAGCCTGCATCACTCGCTCGATTTCGCGCTGAACATGAGGCTTTCTGAGGGTTTCGTAGGCTATCTCTGTAGCCGACCTTTCACTGTATCCTGCTGCAATGGCAGCCCTCTTACCGTTCCCAAAGGTCTCTTTCGTAGGGTCGGTATAGTGGGCTATGAGCTTCCGCTGCTTGGGCTTCAGCTTCTTGCTGATCTTCCGTGCGTCGGGCTTCTTCGGCTTGCCGTTCTTGCCACTCATTAGTTCATTCTACACGACTTATAGCCAACATCGGCAGTTGTCGCAGGATTGCATTTGCTCATGCCCCAACACTCGGTAGAGGGAATCGTAGAAAGGGGGCCAGTCCTTCTTCAAGCTGTGGGTGAGCAGCGGTCCGTTGCAGTAAGGGCACCTGTCGCCTTCGTGGGGCTGAAGCCAGTTGATCGGGGCTTCGCAGCGGGGTGACCACAGTAGGCCCAGGCAGTTGACGCACAAGCAGTTCGGGTTTTTGTACCGCAGAGGGGGAACAGGTTGTGCCTGCTCTTGGTTCTGCTCCGCTCTCAACGCCATCTCGATAAACGCAGAGCGTTGCCGGCCGATGGTGTGGGTTTTCAGCCTTGCGCTGATCTGCTCAGTCGGCATTCCTACAATCCTGCTCTTGGTGTAGCATCGCTTCTGCGGCTAGACCGACGGGTCGAAAAGTGGTTCGCCAAGCCGTACCACCTGCCGCAACTCCCTTCTAAACGGCTGGCCTGCTTGGAGGCGTTATGGAAGCCATTCATTCCTGACAAGGAGGACAAATCCATGAAATCCCTTATCGTTTCTGTCTGTCTGGCGGTGCTGTGCACGCTCCCAGCGAAAACGCAAGACTCCCTCGTGGCGAGCCTAGAAAGCTCACTAGTCCAAATCGCGGTTATGTCTCCAGATGGTAAGAAGATCAAACCCATGGGAACCGGATTTGTAGCTGGCGCGGATAACCTCATAGTGACCGCCGCGCACGTATACTGGCGAGCAGGCACAAGAATCAACGAAAGCAAGGGTGGTTCAATGATTGCGCAGAGAACCTCCCGCTCTGGCAAGCGTTTCCGTGTACCGATAAAGTTAGTCGCCACAGACGATGAGCATGACGTAGCCGTTTTCACGTTCGACCCCAACTTGGCCAAACGCCAGTGGCCAGAAGTTGACATCAAGCCGCTATCGCTCGCTGAGAAAGAGGCAGAAATGGGAGATGATGTGGCTTTTGCGGGGTACTTCGGAGATGACCCGTATCCGGTTCTATCCAAGGGGACGATAGCAGGATGGACTTCAAAGCCTCTTGACCAAGTGCTCATAGATGTACATATAAATCGTGGGCAAAGTGGAAGCCCCGTTGTTCTATTGGAGAACGGCCAAGTTGTGGGCGTCGCGGTGGGATTCGTGCCAGTTAGTGGCGTTGTTCCTACGGGACCACAGCAATACTCTGGCCTGTCTAGGGCGGCGAAGGTCAAATACGTGAAGAACTTGATCAGGTCTAGACGCTGAGCTTGGCAGCGATCAGCACGGTCCGACGTTGTGCGATGCTGTTCGCAGAGTTCAAGAGCTGCAATTGGGTCTGCGGGAAGGTCCGCAGTAGTCTGTGCATGGACAGCCGCAGCCAAGAGGTTCAAGAGTACTAAGGAACCGACCACACGAGTTAGGATATTACCGACAACTTGGTAGCGCCTCTTTCGCGTGTTCCTCAGCGTTGCCTCCTTTTTAGTAAGACTCGACCTCACTACAACCCCGGCGCTGGAATTAGGTTTGCTTGTGGTGCTCTTAGTAGTCCAGGTGCAGGGGCAAGGCTTGCTTGTGGTCTTATTCGCACTGGTGCAACGCTTGTCCTTGGGGCTGATTGGCGCTGAAAGTTAGCCTTGGGCTTCCCCAGCGTCTCCCGCGCAATCTCCAACATTTGCAGCATGTAGTCGTCTATTTGTCTGCGCTTCTGCTCCGGTGAGTCGCCGGAGCTATAGGCGACCCGAATCGCTTGGTTGAGCCGTCGCATCCCCTTGTTCGCTTTTCTTAGCCGCTTGAGTTCCGCATCCTCTTGCGGCGTTAAATCTGGCGCTCCGGGTGCCCGACCTGGGTACTTCCCCTCATAGCGCAGCGTGCTTATTTTCATTTCCAGTTCTTGCAAGCGGTCATAGAACTTCTGGATGCTCTGCGTTTGTCCTGTCGGCCAGCGAGTAGCAAAGGCGCGTAGTACGGGCACGTCCGCCAGTGTTCCGCTGGGTGGTTCCGGTGCGCCCTTCTCCCGCAAAAATCTGTCGGGGATTCTCACGAGTGCGCGTCCAAGTCCGGCCGTGAGGCTGAAAATCGCTTGGTCGAGTTTGATAGGTGAAACTTCCAGGTTGATTGCCTTGAGAGCGTTCCCGATACTCAGCTTCCAAATTACACGCGCCATTATTTTGGAAAACTCCGAAGTGTGCGGATATGCTCGGTACTGAGGATGCACACCCTCCATGTACCTCGGTTCCAAGCGTTTTCCGGTAAAGAGGCTACGGTTCGCCCACATCTCAACTATCGGGATGGCTGCCGTGGGGACCATGCCAGGAAGCGTTGCCGTGCCAAGCGAGAGCAGCAGGTCATCAAACGCAGCGGGGTCTTTCTTGTCAATCCACTCCATCACCCGCTCAGGAACCGAAGCGTACACCATGCCCCAGAGAAAGGGCTTGGGGATCAAGATAAAGGGAGTTTGTTTTTCCAAAGGTGTTCCGCGTGTCGGAATCAGCCAGAAGAAATCCTTTTTCCACCACGGTTGCTCTTGGTACAAAGGGTCATTTCTGTTCACGGCATAGAGCAACAGGCTGGGCAGCGTCACGCCAACTACGGCTTTGGCTAGAGTTCCCTTTGGGTTCTCGATGTGAACGCGCGCAAACTTGTCGGTTCCTTCAACCGCTGCATTCCAGAAAGCCACAATAGAGTTCACCGCCCGCGTACTGGTACCCATCCGGGCAAAGTCCAAGCTGACCTCCCGGCTGGCGAATCCGGATGCTCTTGGCGTCTCTCCTGCCTTGCGTGCCAGTCGAAACTCCCCCAAGCGCGTAGCCGCCTCGGTCGTTTCACTGAGGATACGGGCAGCTTCGATTGGATGCCGCACCGCCCGGCCCAATGGAGAGCGTAGGAGATCCGCCACATTTTTCTGCAATGTCGTCCTGTCCAGAGACACCAGCGCAGCATGTTCGCCGCCGCTGCGCTTCCACTCCCAATAGAGATCGTCGCGCTTGATTGCGTGGAATAGTCCGCGAATGGTATCTACGCCGGGCTTGAACCCATGCTTGGATTGCATGAAGGCGGTCATGGTGTCGCGGACGGGGTTGCGGATCACGAACTCCGGCCCTAGTGCAGTGGCACCCAAGCGCAACGCACGGGCGGGCATACTCAGCATCCGAATCACAAGATTGCTGCTCTCTCGGTCCAGGCCCTTGAGTGCGCGGTAGAGGTCGGGCTGCACTTGGAAGAACTGGCGCTGGCCGTTCTCAAACACAGCGATAATTCCTTCCTGCGCCGGAGTGAAAGTCGAGGGCCGGAAAATCATGGCGGTAGCTTCCAGGTCGGCCTTGGACAGGTCAGCGCCCGCCTCTTTCAGCATCCGCTCGATTTCCCGTAATTGAAACTTTGCCGGGCGCTGCGGAGCTGGTACTTCCTCAATCCACTGCGCTGCCCCCTCACTCCGTTCCGCTTGTCGCACTAGGGTTTGTCCTACTCCGTTACGCTCGGCCAAGTTCAGGTAGGTGTAGGTGTTTTTGACAATTGATTCCAGCGGGTCAATAATCTCCCGCCCGCTTCCCTTCATACGCTTTACAGGTGTCCACAGGTCGGCAAACACTCTCTTGCCTGCTCCTCGTCCAGCGCCAAGAGGGGATTCCTCGAACAGGCGATAGAAGGGCACGTAGTCCCGGTTCAACGCAACGATGCGCGTGTACTGCTCCTGGTTGAGCATTCCTGAATCACGCAGGTAGCTGAGCAAGGAGCTTTGGTACTGATAGAGTTCCTGGGCTGCTTTCTGGAAAGCCGGGCTGTCAAGTTGCTCAACCGCTTGGCGGGCTGTCTCTAGCTCGATACCCGTTTCCTTTCCCTGCATTCCTTTCTCAATCGCACGCCGGGCCACCAGATAAACGCGGAAGTTGTCTAGGTTGCCCTCAACCGGCCGTAAAACCTCAGTGAGTGACTTGCCTGTGACCTTGAGAGACTTGGCATCGAATGTGCCGCGCTCAATAAAATGTTCGGCTTTCCCCCACCAGCCCGCGAATAGACGGGACAGCTCATAGGCATTCTCCTCGGTCGGAACACGCTTGCCTTTTGCCATCCCCTTGACGGCCTTCTGAATCGGGTAGAGTGCGTCTTTGGAGTTGGTGTAGAGACTTTCCAGCGGGTTTCCCCTGCGCGGGGTTTCTTGCTTGCTGATCTGGCTCAGCACTTTCGCCACGGCGGGTTGCTCTAGCCAGCGGCGAATGTCGGTTTGGGCTTGCTCCAGGGTAGCCCGGAGATCCGCTGCCCCCTGCAATTCCCGCTCGAAAAAGTTGTAAAACCTCGGCGCTCTCGCTTTGGCTTCCGCAGGATTGGTCAAGTACATGCGGACGAACTCCGCGAAGCCTTCCGGTAGATAGGACTGGCCGGCGCGGGGCTTCGTAGCAATGGCCTTCAGTTCTGCCCGGTAGGGCTTCAAGGGCTGCCAGTTCAGTCGCATCCCGGTTGTTTTCTCGTAGGTGCCCCAGAGAATCTTGTTGATGTGGTGGCCGATTTCGTGAGCCACAACTGGAATGTCTTGGGCGAGTTTTGTACGGATAGCCTCTGGCCGAACCTTGTAGATGCCAAACGCCTTCTCGTGGAAGCGACCCACCCGGACGGGAATGTTGAGCTTGGTAGAAATTTCTTTGATGATCTCGCTCCTGCGGATTAGTTCCGGTGATTGTGTTTCACGCTCGACGCTCGGCAGAGTGGGGCGCTTGCCTCGCAGTCCATAGGTTTCAAAACCCAATTCTCGGCTCACCCGTGCGCCAAAGGCTTCGTCACTCTCTCCGAAAAGACGAACTGGTTTCCGGCCAATCCCTTCTAGGGCTTTCGGCCGACCGTGGCGCCCCACCGTCACCTCGGAAATGGACACAGGTTCGGGGCCTTTGCCGAAATCTACTTTCAGCATATCTTTCCGAAACACCGCCTTGCCCGTCTCTAGGTCTTGTACCAAGGCACCTACAGATCGAACTTTCCCACTCCTCCCGAGTGAATCTACAACCCGTCCGCCACGTTCAATCGGATCGCCGTACTCGTCCACGGCTTTGCGTTGAAGTTGCGTAGGTCGAGGTTCCTCTGCTTTTTCCGCCCGTTTCACCGCAAACTCAATAACCGTGTCTTCACCAAACACTTTACGCAAGGTCTTTGCTTCATCACCGACACGCGATAAGCGAACGACAACCCCGTCGTAACCTTCTCGTTCAAGCATCTCACGCAAGCGGGCGATTTCCGCACGCGCCTTGGCTTTGCCTGCTTCGTCGAATCTGATCGGATTCGGGAACTCCCAGGCAGCGCGCTTAGTCAATTCCCGCCATTGCGCATCGTTGGTCACTACAAGCGGATTGTTGAGTTTGACTTCGACTTCCTGCACTTTAGGACCGAAAGACTCTGCGAATTTTCTGACCGGAGTCGTGTACCTACCCGTGCCGAGAATCGGCACAGCAGCAGAACCTTCTGCATAGACACTCCCAATATCAGTTCGCGCCGAACCCTGTAGCAGTTTGGCCGCGAATGGTCGGCCCGTAGTTGCATCTCTCAAGTTGGCGAGAGCCGACGGCGGTGCGGGTGCCGGACGTTCTGCTCCGAACATCTCGCGCTGCGGAGCAGCTTCAGTTCCTCTGAAAATCGGGGCAGCCTCAATCGGCTTGCCAGGGCGTTCCTCAACTGGGCGGGCAAACTCCTCGCCCAGCTTCTCGCCTTCCAGCCTGCGTGCGGCTTCTGCTTGCTCACGGACTGCCTTCTCCATGCCGGGTAACACAGCTTCAGTTGGTCGCGGCAAGCCTGGCGCTGGTGCTCTCAGGATTGGGCTGGGACGTTGTGGCTGCCGTTGAGCTGCTTGTGCCGCCGCCGCCTCTGCTTCCCTCTGCCGGCGGAGAACTTCGGGTACTCGCTCGGGCGCAACACCCAAGTCGGCTGCCTCTTCGGGCTTGATGGGCTGCGTCTCAACCGCTTTGGCTGCCTGTAACTCGGCCTCTCTTGCCTGCATCCTCTTGATGTTGTCTATCGCTGTGGCTCGTTGGGAGGGTTGCCTAAATTCCTCCCCCCGGCGATTCATTGCCGAAAGTTCCGCCTGCACCATTTCTTCCGTGACACCTTTCGGCAAGGGCTTGGGTGCGGCTGGCTCTGGCGGTGGGGCTTCTTCCCTCAGTACACGCTCCCAGGCGGCTGCTGCTCGTTGCTGCTCCGGGGTCGGCTCTCTCCTGGCTCTCCTGGCGCGCCTTGGGGCTGCTACTGGTACTCTTAGTCCGGGCGCTGGGGCTAGTGCTGGCTCTGCGGGCGGTAAAGGCTTCATGGTAGGCGCTGGCCTAGCCGCAGGCGCACGTTCTACGGCTGCCCGCACCCCGGCTACCCGCTCTGGAGCAGCGGGACCTCGGACGTGCCCGGCCGCGCTTCCCATGAGCGCCGCGAAGCCTGGGGTCAAGAGTGCCTGTTGCAAGTTTTCAGGGGTGGGATCTTCCAGGTAGGTTCGTATGGCCTGCGGCGTCTGGACCGCAGCATGAGCACCGAAACCTGCTGCGATCCAGGGAGCGGCGGCACCGCCCGTTGCTGCTGTGGCGGCTAGGGCAGCAACCCCGGCAGGAGATTGGATGAAATCAGCTACGCCAGCCGCGATCCGTGCAGCATCAACGGCCTCCGCCTTCCAGAGACCTATGCGCCCGCGCCCTGAACGACCCCATTCTCCAAGCGTTTTCTCCACAATAGAACTGAAAGACTCCCCGCCAAGCTGAACTGAGATCGGTTCGGTCAGCGCCTCTCCAAAGGCGCGGCCAGCTTTCTGTAGTGCGGGTGCTTCTTCGGGAGTCGGCGCAAGTGCGTAAGCTCTCCCCACTGGCCCAAGAGGTCGAAATGCTGGGGCCGCAGCCGGCTTGGCTGCTTCAATCCTTGCGCCTACCGGGATGGGAAGTTCCTTGGCTTGCTCAACAGGTTCTCGCGCAGCGCGGAATGAGCGTTGTAGTTCCTCTGCTGGCGCAGATTCTGCAAGGCGTTGCCGCTTTTGCTGGAACTCATCAATCTCAGACGCTGCGGTTGCAGATGGTGTACCACGACGACGCTGGAACTCATCAATCTCAGACGCAAACGCCGCAGGTGTGGTATTGCGGCGACGCTGGAAGCTCTCACCCTCTTGGGCGATATTCCCATTGCTCATTGGATCGTATAACCGTCGGCTTTGTATTGCTGTTCGGCTTCCGCGTAGCTAATACCATTCTCTTGGGCAAACGCTTCTACGTCCTCTCTCGTGGCTGTTTTGCCCGCCTGCTGGTTCTCCAGCTCAACCCCGACGATGGCCGACAACTCCTCAAGTTTCTGGGAGAACATGGCCTCGTCAACCTGACCCGTGACCGACTCGGAGAGACGCATGGCAGCCTCGATAATCTTGAGGCGCATCTGCCGTTCGCTGCGGATGCCAACCTTGTCAAAGATCTGGTCGTGCAGTTCAGGGTCTTTCTTGTAGAGATCAATCCGAATTTCGGTTGCCGTGCGACGATCCACCCGATGCCGACCGCGTGCGACTAGCATCTGCTCGTAGGCTTTTGGGTCTTGTAAGAACAGCGCGATTTCATTCTGCGGTGCAAGGTCACGCTCGGCAACGTACTCAAGATACTGCGAGCTTCCAGGTTTCAGGCCCAAGTCGGTGGCCTCACGCTTCCGGCGCTCGAATGCCTCTCCTTCGGTTTCCTCTGCTCCTGGCATGGGGGTCTGCCGCAAACGGGTCAATCGTTCCTGCCCTAGTTCCCGCTGGATTCGGCGGCCTTTGCCAATGTCCCGCTCGCGGGCTTCTTCCAAGCCACTCTCGTACTCCTCTACGTCACGCTCGTAGCCCGCGTATTTGCGTCGGTAGGGGCCGTACAAGACATTCTCTGCGGTCCGCGCTGCCGCTCCTGAATCACCACCCATCCCAGCAAGTGTGCCCAGGCCAACAGCCAATAGTCCGCGCTTCCAGCCAATCCCTTTACGCTCGGGTGCTTCTGGCCTCTCATGCTCGCGCCGGTATTCCTCTCCATAGGAAGGAATGGGGGCTGGAGCACGCGGCTCTGGTCGTTTCACTCCAGGTGCCGGCGCAAGGATGGGTTCGCCCGTGAAAGTTCCTGTGCTTACCCCAGGAATATCGCCCCCAGTAACGATTGCCTCTCTTGGCCGTTGCAACATGGGAGCGGGAGCAAGGTTGCCCTGCCCTAGCCGTAGCATTCCTGGCGCGGGCACTGGGTCTTGCTGTGCAGGCCGTTCAAACTCCGGCAATGGCTGGTAGCGCCCAAGACCAAAGAATCCCTCGTCCTCTTCCGGCTGAGCGAGTTGTTGGAAGAAACTCCTACTGCGCTTGCGTGGACTTGGAACTAAGCCGTTCGCCATGATTCCGTCCTCCTACTGCTTTGTCTCCGTGGCTGGCTGCCCGACAACAACCTTCGCGTAAGGTATCGTGTTCCGAAAGCTGACGAAGCCCAAACTCTCCAGGAGTAGCCGGTGGTGGAGTTGATCTTCGGGAAGCCATAGAACCAAAACATCGAGAGCGAGACCCTTCTTGCACAACCCCTGCTCGGCAGCGGCCAGCAGAGCGCCAAAGTCCTCCCGCTCTACGCGACTTTTCGGGTCGATCAAGGGAAACACTGATAGAAACCCTCCTCCGACCATAGCCATCTGTAGCTCGCCCCGCGCATTCTCCAGCACGAGATTGAGGTCATTGGCCTCCCCTCTCAGGTCTGGGGTCAACATGATGGGATAGCTCCTGCGGAACAGTTCCTCCAGCTTGTGCAGGTCGCTTTCCTTGTAGGGCCGCACGCGCGCCATCGAGCTAGGCTTGGTTTGGGTAGTGAGACTCATCGCAGTTGAACCTTTGGCGAGATATAGCTGTAAATGCTTTTCATCTAGTTCAAACTCCGCGCAACAGTTCACTATCCAGTGCGTCAAGACCGTGCTCAGCAATCATCCCGGTGTCTCCTAGTGCTTCCAAACGTCTGCTCGATAGGTTGCGCCTGCCCCGTCTGGGTCGGTTGCGCCTCCGGCAAACTGGCATATTCTAAAGATAACCTTGTCAACCGCACTGGCGAACGCTGTCATTTGTTGGTTGGCTTGCATGACTGCATTCATTGAGGGAACGATATTGTCTCCAAGGGCGATCCCATTTATCGTTACCTCCGAACTGTCAACGCATCCTGGTACAGCACCAGGAGCGGCCAGATTCAATGCCGCCGTGCCGGTAATGTGTTGAACGAAGGAACCCGTCGTTATGATTGCACCATCCACGTTCGGGAAATTGTACGTTCTGTTTGCAGTAAATCCTGAGTGTGCGAACGTGACTGTGAACTCGTCTCGCGGAAGTATGCCGAAAACCCACATCGGCGCCCCGGCTGGGTTTCCCCTCACCGGGTTTGTGCCGGATGCCCCGAATGCAATATCCGCAGTACACCCAGCACACGCTCCGGTAAATAGGGGCCATGCGTTCAACCGCGAATGTATGGGTGCGCCGGAGTCTGGGGTTGTGCTAACCGCCCACTCCCACAAGTTGAATTGCGCTTGACTCCCATCCCAATAGCTGCCCTCGTTGTCCCAGGCAAAGGAGTTGAAGTTCTCCGAAACTGCTGCCGAACCCGGAGGGCCGACCAAAGTATCGGCGTTGATGTGGAACCTACCTACCCCGCCACTATTGAAGTGTTCGATTTGCAGATCGTTGATGTTGGAACAAATCTGCCAGTTCACGCCAGCAACTGGGTCGAATGAACATGCGCCGCCGCTCTCTGGGAACAGCGCTTCTACGAGCTGATGGCGCGGCTGGATTTCCTCCCCAACTCC
>JACZYA010000012.1 GCA_022571295.1 Acidobacteriota bacterium
CGGAAGGAACAAAAAATAGCTTCCTCTTTGAGGTGGAAAACCCCAACTACCGCGGAGAACAGATCATATTCGACGGCGAGGAGGTATGGGTGACCTCGGCGTTACCGGGACAAAGGCGTTCCAACATGGGTGAGTTCGTCGTCACACACAATCAAATTCTGCGGGAAGGGCTGCTCGGCGGCACCATCGCAACAGGATGGGCGTTGCTCACCATGGACTCAAGGGGGACCAAGCTCAAGTATCGTGGCGTGAAGAAAGTCAACGAGCGAATATTGCACCGGCTCGAGTACCGGACAAGGAGACGAGGGGGTGATTTGCACATTGACCTTTACTTCGAGCCCGAAACCTTTCGGCATGTTCAAACGACCTACCGCCTTACCATCCCAGCACAGATGGGGGCGACCCCCGAAGAATCTCCCCGGCAACAGCGGACCCACTATCTGCTAGAAGAAATCTTTGATGAGTTCCAGGAGGTCGACGGTCTGACTCTCCCGGCGCGGTGGAGAATCCGCTATAGCCGAACTGGCCAGCCGGCTGTTCTGTGGGAGTGGGAAATGCTCTTTCAAAGCTGCACACACAATCAACCGATTGACCCGGAATCCTTTAGGCTCAGATAGGCACTCGAGTGGCTACAGGATAAGGTGCATGGAAGAAGAAGCCGTGCGCGAGTAGCCGACTCCCCCGCTCCGACCCCCGCTTCCACTCCCTGCTGCGCCGCATGAACTTCCCGGAGTAGTGCCCTTCGCGTTGACTTGCCTGCGGGTGGGGGGTAGGATGGCGCAAGATAGCTGACGTCGCCTCAAGCTGTTAGAAGAGTTCCCATGGAAATCGAGATTACGATAAAGAACTATCGCTGCTTTCCAGACTCAAGACCAGCCCGCATTCGCCTAGGCAAAGGATTTACTGCTCTCGTAGGGACAAACAATTCGGGGAAGTCCTCTCTTCTCAAGTTTTTCTTCGACTTCCGGAATCTGTTTGGGAGGCTCTCATCTCCGCAAGCTGTTCAGAATCAATTATTGTAGTGACGTGACCGGTACAAAATCTCGGTCAGGTCAGGAGCTTCACAAATGCCAATGACACGCGAGCAAACAGAGTCAGTGAATCGTTTCATGGTTGCACTGAGACGATACCTAAGAGCATTCGACATGCTTTCAAGAGGTAGTCGGCTATCGGAAAACCTATGGCATGACTATGACACCGCTTTTCGGGAAGTACTGGCGACATTGCACGATCAGCTCGTTGAAGGGTCATTGAACGCACTAATTGCCGAGGCTGCTGAGAGTCGCGTACAAGAAGCTCTCTCTCCACAGGGTGTAACAATTGAAGTCCAACTAGCTAGCCGAGTTGGTTTCAAGAATCGGGAGTCAAAGGAACTGCTTCTCGGTCTTTTGCAGTTGCCTCCACAAGAAATAACATCTCTGACAGCAGTTGTCATTCGAGACAAGTTACAGAGCCTACATCATGCGTCAAAGGTTGAGTTGGCAAGATCAGAAAAGGAGACACGGAGAGACAAAAAGAGGAGAAAGCGCAATGTTGCACAAGGGGTTTCATCCGGCGTCTTTGGTGCTTGTTTGATAGCAGGAGATAGTTTGTTCCCGTCACCTCTCTCTGTGGCATCATGCGGCCTGGGAGGGACAGCGATTTTTATGGCCATGAGAGACTTGATTGGGGAACCACCGGATAAGAACAACAGATGAAGTAGCGCGGTTGCTTTGAGCACAAGCTTTCCTCGGAGGAGGGTACTACTTACGCAATATTGCATATCCCCCTCCTTTCCTGCGAGACGGCAAGGACAGCGGGGACGGCAAAAAGTAGGCATACTAGCTATCTATTCCTACTTACTCACAACTCTATAATATATTCTTCTTCTTTCTTCTCTTCTTGCTGTCTTTCCTGTCCAGGTGTCCCAGTTTGAGAGACTATGGGCTCCACTGCGAGCCCTGAACGGGCTTCGGCTAGCTCGTCCGGGTGGGATTTGAACACGCGCCTACCCTTTTCTTTCCTGGCCTCGATCCCGATCTTCTTGAGGTTCTTGCTCAGCCACTGGACCGAGGGCTTCCAGTCAATTCGGTCGGCAACCAACGAGGCGAGTTGACGTGGCTCCACTGAAGTTGTCCCGGCGAGTATATCGAGAGCATAACAGAGAGCTTCACTGGTTCTCACTCGCTGAGACCCAACATGAGAATCAGCCGCAACCTCTGACGCATCTACGCGGTCCCAGCCTTTAGGACTTGAAGCACGGCGTCGGGCTAGTTCTATTGAAGCTCTCCCTACGGTCCTTGACAGAGGATTCTGCTTTGGCTCCGCCGAGTCATCCTCCGAAGTGGATATCGCAATGGCAGCAAGCGGTAGCCAAATATCGTCCACCTCGCGGCCTACTTGACCAATGCTTTCCTCAAGGTGTTTTCTAACTCGGTTGTCCATGTAGGTTTCTTTGACCTGGGAGGCGCACTTGAGTGCGGAAAGCACAGAAGCGTTACGCAGTCGTTGTTCCTCAGCCGCTTGGTCATGGAGATTGTAAAGTGTGACGCGCTGTTCCTTGCTCCGTCTGCGCAATCTGAGTTGGATTGTCCGTTGTGATGCAGCCTCCGGTAGGTATGAAAGCCCAATAAGGACACGAGGACAAAAAACATGGTATCGAACGGTCTTGTCCCATTGCTTTCCTACCTGACGTGGAACGGCGCCGCCATTGCGGTAGCCATTCAAGAGGACGGACTTAGTAATTTCAAACCGCTTTCGATCAGACTGGCTTGAGAGCTCAAACTCATCCCAGACCTGTACACCTCGGTTCAACTCTGGGAGATGGAACAGGTTTGCTTCTGTCGGCGAAGTCATGAACTCCCCGTTGAAAGACAGGTTGCCAAGCAACTGACCAAGTAGCGACTTACCACAACCAGGCTCAGGTGACGTTATGTGTAAGTACGGATAAGCCTGGAAAATTGGGTATAGGTATGTCCCAAAGACCCAGGTAGCGAGAACTTCCGGCCACCACCTGTCTGGAAAAACAACAAATCGCCTCAAGTGATTAGCTATCCCGTATATCACTCCGCGAGCCCCTGACTCGGAACCCTTCTTCACATTGCCCTGCAAATGCGCCACAAATGCTCTTGCAGTTTCTGGTGTAACAGGACTCTCGAAGTTTCTATTCCGTTCGCAGACCGTCCCAAGGCCGTCCAGCGGTACAAGCCCCTTGCTCGATGATAGGACGGCACGTTTGTTACCTTTGAGGACGACACCGACAATTAGCTGCCCATCGACCCAATCCAGGGCGGGGTGAATGACTTCCTTTCGACTGACAATATCATCAACATTGAGTTGCGTGCGATTGTGATTCTCTTTGGTGTTCATATCTTTCTCTCCTTTCTTTCCTTGTTTCCTACGCGGCTCTCGCCGGGACATTCCCGGTGTCTCGGTTCTCAGCAATGAATCGCGCTAGCTCCGTCTCCTCGAAAAGGACTCTCCTTCCGAGGCGTACAGGTCTGAGCTTGCCCTGCCGCACGTAAGCTCTAACGGTCCACGGCGAGATGCACAAAATCCGTGCAGCGCTCTTCACGTCATAAAGTTGCACTACGTATCACCTCCTCCCATATAGACAAAGGGCAGGTGAGGCTCACCCACCTGCCGACACATACTCTAGTTGTCCTGTCCTGCTGTTACCTAGCTAGCTATGTGCACCTCCTTTCCCTGGTTCTCCTTACAGTAACCCCCACCGTGCTCCTCCCTCTGGGGCAGTCTGGGCCGTCTCAGTCGCACGCTTACGTTGTCTGCTGGCGGCGCTGACCGAAAGTGGGCCAACCGACGGTTCTCAGAGTTTCCGCCCAGTTTGGGCTTGACAAGAGAAGTACCACTATCTTAAAATATAGCCTCCATCTTACTAAGATGCATCTGAGGGGTCATGGTTGCTCGTAAGCAACAAGTTTTTACGACTGAGCAGGTGACGAGGCTGCTCGGGCTGACCGTGAAGAAAGACGAGTGGCGGGTCATAACGTTCGCCCAGGGAAAGGAATACGGCATCAAACCGTCAATTAGCGGGGCTGCGGGTAGCGGGAGTCGCCGATTGTACGACGAGGAAGATGTGTGTCAGCTTGCTATTGCACTTCGCCTTTTGGAAACGGGGTTGCGTTCCAAAGAGATTGGGAAGATCCTGGGCCAACTTCGTAAGAGGGGAAAGTTGAGTACAAACCTCAAGATTGGTGAAAGGGAAGCAAGACAACTTTACATCGCGATAGTCCGGGAACCAGAGACGGGGAAACGCCTGGGTGAGAAGCGCTACCAGTGGGTAAGTTTTGCCGAGCCCTGGGAACTGGAGGATATCCTCCGAGATCTGATCGCAAAGCGTGCGAAGCGAGCAAACTGCGATGTAATCATGGTCCCCGTCGGCCTTATGTTCCTAGAGTTGAGACAGCGATTGGAACAGGAAGAAAAGAAAACAAGGGGAGAGTGAGATGGCCTTATACAAACGCAAGAAAACTTGGTGGGCAGACTTCAGCGTCCACGGCGAACGCTACCGCCAGAGCCTAGACACAACCGATTGGCGTGCTGCGCAGGCTAAGCAGAAGGAGCTGATTGCCCAAGCCAATCAGGGGAAACTCGCTCCATCGAGCCAGCAGTTTGCTCGGTTGCGTTTTTCTGAGGCTCTTGACCGCTATTTGGCTGACCGTAGGCCCCGCGTTGCTGCACGAAGTCACCGCTCCGAAAGTGATCATGCAAAGCCCCTGCGCGGCTATTTCGGCACTACACCGCTCACGCGCATTTCGACCGATACGATCCTTGCCTACATTCGTGAACGCAAAGCTGGCGGCATCTCCAACACCACCGTAAACATGGAAATTGGCATCCTGCGCCGGGTCCTGAAGCGGGCAAGGCGGTGGCACATTGTGGCTGACGATATTCGCTCACTTCCAGAGCGCCGCGATATAGGCCGAGCTATGAGCCCCGATGAAAAGTTGCGCTTGCTCCGAGTGGCAGCCAGCCGCCCAGAGTGGCAGGTAGCCCGGTTCGCTACGATTCTTGCTCTGAATACCACCATGCGGGGCTGTGAGATTCGGGAGCTACGCTGGCGGGATATAGACCTGCTGGGCCGCAAGCTTACTGTGATGCGGTCGAAGACCCAAGCGGGGGAGCGAGTTATCCCACTAAACGGGGACGCCTTCGCCATCATTCTGGAGATACGGGACAGGGCCAAACAGTTCTTTGGGGATAATCTCGCGCTCGATTGGTACGCCCTGCCGCACGCAGAAGGCTACTCGAAGCCCGACCCCACGAGGCCGATGCAGGGTTGGCGCTCAGCGTGGCGGAGTCTGACGAAGGAAGCCGGGTTGAAGGGACTACGGTTCCACGACCTCAGGCATCATGCGATTACTGAGCTTGCGGAGTCTTTGACAAGCGATCAAACGATTATGGCCATCGCGGGTCACGTCTCGCCTAGGATGCTTGCCCACTACTCCCACGTACGGCTGGAGGCGAAGCGCTGCGCCCTAGAAGCCCTCTCCAGCAAGCGCTCCAAACCTGTCAAAGGTGAGGGTCTGGAGGGTGGTTACGTCACAAAGGACGTCACAAAGGAGCCTTCTGAACCCGTAGCTATTCCTCAAGTCCATGAAAAAAATGGCGGGGACGACGGGACTCGAACCCGCGACCTCTGCCGTGACAGGGCAGCGTTCTAACCAACTGAACTACGTCCCCGCAGACGATTGACCTGCGGTGTGGTGGGCGATGTCCGATTCGAACGGACGACCTTCCCGGTGTAAGCGGGATGCTCTACCGCTGAGCTAACCGCCCGCGCCATCGGCATTGTACCACGGCTGCGGGGAGAGGAAAATCCGGGGGGATTGGTTGAATGGTTTATTGGTTTATTGGTTTATTGGTTTATTGGTTTATTGGACGGGTGTCCCCGTACGGGGATAAACCGCGCACCTCTTCCGGACCGGGGTTTTCCCACACAGACGAGCCAAGGGAGCAGCCCCTCTGAGCGAGGTTCTTCCGAGCTGTCGTTGTTTTGTTCGGGTCTATTGGGCTGGGGGGAGGATTTTTTTCTGGCGAAGCTGCGCGGCGAGGGTGGCGCGCAACTCGGAGTCGGGCATGGAGACGTAGCGGACAAAATCGAGCCGCAGCATGGCCGGGCGCTCGTCCTTCTGGACTACCACGCCCAGGTTGGTGCGGCTGGAGTCGAGGATGACCTCGATGAACTGGAGTTGCGGGTCGAGCGCGGCCAGCAGGGGTTCGAGCCGGCGGCGGATGCTGCGTTTGCGTTCGCGGCTGAGTTCCATGCGCTAGTGCCCGGCCGTCGGAGGTGGGATGGGCCCGGAGTCGCCTTTGCCGGCGCGGCGACGCTCGCGGGAGCGAATGTGGTGGGGGACGCTGGTCAGGACGATGCGGGGCTTGAAGAGCAGCGCCGCCTTGAGCCACAGACTGGTCTGGTTATGCAGGAGCTGATGCCACCAGCGCGTGGGGACGAATTCCGGCATGACCACGGTTACCACGTCGTCTTTCCGCCAATCCTGCACCTCGTCAATGAAGCGCAGTAGCGGGCCGGCAATCGAGCGGTAGGGCGAGTTGAGAATCACCAGGGGCACGTCCGGCGCCCAGGCGTGCCATTTGGCCAGCATTTCTTCGCGGTCTTGGTCGGTGACGTTGACGGTGACGGCGATGACGTCCTTGGAAATCGAGCGGGCGTATTCGACCGCGGAGAGAACCACCCGGTTCATTCCCGGCACGGGGATGACGGCGGTGTGGAGCAACTCTTCGGGCTTTTCGTAGTCGGCCAGGGACAGCTCGCGTCCGACGGAGTAGTAGTGCCGCCGCACCTGACGGCACACCAGGACCAGCGTGGGAATGGCTAGCAATATCAGCCAGGCCCCCTGGGCGAACTTGACCACCGCCACCACGCCCAGCACGGCCAGGGTTGTGGTTGCGCCGAAGGCGTTCACCAACGCGGAGCGGAGCGCGCCCGGCTGGCCGGAACGCCACCAGTGGATCACCATCCCGCTCTGCGAAAGGGTGAAGGCGGTGAAGACGCCTACCATATAGAGGGGGATGAGATTGTGCACTTGGGCGTCGAAGATGATGATGAGTCCAGCCGCAGCGATGGAGAGGACAAGAATACCGTTGGAGAAAACCAAGCGGTCGCCCAGGTTGGCCAGTTGCCGGGGCAGGAAGCGATCCTGCGCCATCACCGAAGCCAGCCGCGGAAAGCCGGTGAAACTGGTGTTGGCGGCCAGAACCAGGATGACCATGGTGGAGAGTTGGATGAAGTAGTACACCGGCCCGGTGCCGAAGATGGTGCGGCTGAGCTGGGAGAGCACGGTTTCGCCTTCCTGCGGGGTGGCGTGGTAGAGATAGGCCAGCACGGTGATGCCGAGGAAGAGAGTGCCCAGCATGGCGGCCATGACGTAGAGGGTGATGGTGGCGTTGCGCGCCACCGGCTTGCGAAAAATCTGCACCCCGGTGGCCACGGCTTCGATCCCGGTCAGTGCGGCGCAGCCGGAGGCGAAGGCGCGCAGCAGCAGGAAGACCAGAGCAAAATTCCAGACCACGCTTTGCGGTTCGGCCGGCGCCGGGGTGGCGGCGGGGGCGCCGACGGTGGCGTAGCGAATCAGGCCGCCGAAGACCAGCAGGTAGGCCGCGATGATGAACAGATACACCGGCAGGGAAAACAGGGCCGCCGACTCGCGCAGACCGCGCAGGTTGGCCAGAAAAACCAGTCCTAGAAAGAACAGGCAGAGGGCCACGCGGTGGTCGTAGAGGGACGGCAGGGCCGAGGTGAGCGCGGCCACCCCGGCGGTGATGCTGACCGCCACCGTGAGGGAGTAGTCAATTAGCAGGGAGGAGCCCGCCACCAGGGCGGGGGTAATCCCCAGGTTTTCCTTGGCGACGGTATAGGCGCCGCCGCCGGTGGGGTAGGCGTGGAGCGTTTGCCCGTAGGAGATCACCACCACCAACGTCAGCAGGCCGATCCCCGCGCCGATGGGGATGGAGTAGAAGAGGGGCAGCGCCAGCCCGACGGCTGCACCGGCGGTCAAAGCCCGCAGAATCTCTTCGGTGGCGTAGGCGGTGGAGGAAAGGTTGTCGGAGGCCAGCACCGCCAGCGCGGAGCGCTTGGGCAAACGCTGGTCCTGGAGGGAAGCGGTTTCGAGCGGGTTCCCGATGAGCAGGTGCTTGAGATGGCGCAGCATATGAGATGCCGCATTTGTTTCTAGCACACCCTTTCGGCGGCTGCAAGTGAGCGGCTTGACGGAGTGGGGCACGACCGCTAGACTGGATTTTTGCAAGTGAGCACGGGGCAATGAGACTTTCGCGTGAACTCGTGGGCTATACCGCCAAGATGGTGGTGCAGCGGCTGATTGCGAATGAAATGATTGAAACCTCGCTGGTGGCTGAGGTGACCGAGCGCGTCGAGCGGGTGATGCTGGACGAGCTGGCGATCGAAGACCGCATCAACGAAAAGGTCCGTGAGTACATGGCCAAATACTCCGAAGAAATCCGCCGCGGCGGGGTGAGCTACCAGGAGATGTTCAAGAAGATCAAGGGGGAGCTGGTGCGGCGGGAAAAGGTGATTCTCTAACTGTGCGGCTGAGCCGGGAAAAGGTGCTGCGGTTGTCTCACGTGATGGTGGATGTGGTGGCGGGCTTTGACGAGGTGGAGTTCGTCGAGGACCGCAACACGGTGCGGCTGGAGATTGTGAAGATTCTTCAGGACCTGTTGAAACAGGAGGAGAAAGTCGAGGAGGCCGCCCGGCTGAAGATTACCTCGCAGAAGCGCCCCATTCCGGAAGGCACTGTGGAGTGGGAGACGCTCTACCGCAAGTATTACTTTGATGAGCTAAGAAAGATGGGCGTGGAGTAATTCGTCCGCGCCGGCCAACCGAAAAAACTCTGCCTCGCGCTTGTCGGAATCCTGCCCCGCCTAGGGGCGCCGCTTCAGGACCGGGGGTTTGTCTTCTTTTTCCTCTTCTTTCTTATCCTCGTCCTTGCCCTGGCGCTTGCGCAGCGTAGGCCGGTCGGGATCCCCGTCCTCGATTTTACGTCCCGCCATCAGCAGCGCCAAGCGCTGCTTCACGTGGTCGAACTTGGACGAGGTGATCACGTAGTCTTCGCGGGCGGGCAGCAGCTCGGCGATTTCCTCCTGCGCGCGTCTGACCCGCTCCTTGGTGGGGGGGTGGGAGGAGAAAACTTTGGGAATCGAGCCGGGACTCTTGCGCTCCTTCTCGCGCAGCTTTTCGAAGAAGCTGATGAAGGAGGTGGGGTCGTAGCCCGCCGCCCACATGTATTGGATTCCCAGGAAGTCTGCTTCCCGCTCGGCGTCGCGGCTGAACTTCAGGAAAGCGATGGGCAGGCCAAAGTTGATGCCCTGGTAAATGCCGTAGCCGGCCCAGCCGCCCGGCAGGAGGATGATAGCCGGAATCATGGCCCACTGGACAATCTGCCCTTTGGTGGCTCGCTTGGTGCCGTGGCGGGCGGTGACGTGGGCGATTTCATGCGCCATCACGCCGGCCAACTCCGCCTCTTCGTCGGCCGCCATTATCAGCCCGCTGTTGATGTAGAAGAATCCGCCCGGCAGGGCGAAGGCATTGATCTGGGCGGAGTCGATCACTTTGACGGTGAAGGGGACGCGCGCATCGGAATGCCGCACCAGGTTCTGCGCCACTCCGTCCACGTACTCGGTGATGACCGGGTCCTCCACCAGGCGCGCCGACTGCTCGATCATCTGCGCCAGTCGCTTGCCCAGGGCCACCTCTCGCTCCAGCGAATAGAGGTTCCAGCCCTTGCCGACGTTGCGGTCGCCGATCTTGCTAACATCCTTTTTGTCCTTGCCCCCCGCCCAAGCCGTGGACGGAACCAGCAAGAAAACCGCCAGCAGTACTGTCAGGAATTGACGCCCATTGTTTCGCATGATCTTTCCCCTCTCTCCAGCCATCCTAGCACTCCAGTCCGGCACTCTCAAGGCCTGCGCCTCGAATTATTAGATGCAGGTTTTCTTCCTTGCGCTGTGAGCAATCGTACAGAGCGGCTCAGCCGCCGGCGCCCCGCTTGACGCCGCGCCCGTCCTGCGTCTAAAGTGCCTGCCGGCCCTGCTGAGGGGCCCTAGATGCCCCCAAACATACTCATCGGCCAAGTGTGGAAGAACCAACAGAGCGGGGAAAACTACTTGATCACCCGCCTCTACAACGAGCTTTTTTCCACCTACGCGGTGCTGCGCAAGGTGGGCAATGAGACTGCTGACGGCACCCGGGTGAAAGTGGAGAAATCTGCCGAAGGGGTAGTCCTGCCCGGCTACGTTTTCACCCAGGAGGAGAAGTAGCCTCCGTCTGCCCGATCGAGTAGCGGCGATGAACCCGGCTTGCCCTGAGGTCGCCGAAGGGCAGCGTTCATCGCCGGCCTTTCCGTTTTTCTAGTCTGCGACCGAATTTTGGGCTAGAATGCGCGCGGCTTGCGCAGTTGACTTCTTTCCAGGCGATTCAATGGACCCGACCCCGACTTCGACCTCAGCCGCAGCAACCGGCCCGCCGCACGCAAAGCCCCGAGGTCTGTTCGGCTGGCCTCGGCGGCTCTACGACTGGACTCTCTCATGGGCTGACACCCGCTGGGGACCGGCGGCGCTGGCGGGGCTGGCCTTCAGCGAGTCGGTCTTCTTTCCTATCCCCCCCGACCCGTTGCTGATGGCGCTGGCGCTGGGGAAGCCCCGCCGGAGTTTCCATTTCGCGTTGATTGCCACCGTCAGCTCGGTGCTGGGCGGCATCTGCGGCTATGCGTTGGGGTACTGGCTCTGGCAGTCGCTGGAGGGGTTTTTCTTTCAGTACGTCCCGGGCTTCACGCGCGAGAGCTTCCTCTTCGTGCAGGAGAAGTACCAGCAGAACGCCTTGCTGGCCATCTTCGCCGCCGCCTTTACGCCCATCCCTTACAAGGTCTTCACCATCGCCAGCGGCGTCTTCCAGGTGGGATTGCCGGTGCTGCTGGCAGGCAGCGCGTTGGGGCGCGGGCTGCGCTTCTTCGCCGTGGCGGGGCTGCTGCGCTGGCTGGGGCCGCGTGCCAAGCAGTTCATCGACCGTAACTTCAACATCCTGACAGTGTCCTTCTTTGTTCTGCTGATCCTGGGCTTCTGGGCCATCCGCCACCTGTTCTAGGGAATTTTCCTCGCGTTGACTTGCCTGCGGGCGGGCCGTAGGATGGCTGCAATCGGGCGAACAAGAGGCTAAGCATGATGAGCAAGAAAACGATCAAGAGAATACTTTATGGGCTTATTGCCGTCGTGTTTCTCGCCTTTGCCGGGCGAGAGTTGCTCTCGGTGGGCATGAACCTGGAAGCAGCGGCTTCAGGCGGTGTCGGGTTGTACCTTGGGTTTATGGCTCTCACTGGCATGGGATGATAGGAATCTTTAGCCCCGCCGTCGGCGAGGCCAGAGCCTGCAAGCCAAACAACACTGTACACGACCAGCTAGTTGCAAGAGCCGGGCCTCATAGTTCGCGTTGACTTGCCGGCAGGTGGGGCCTAAGTTACCTGCCACAGGTCGCTTCCTGCCAATGATAGGCAATACATTCAGCCGCAGTCCTTATAGAGCAAAGAATAGAAAACATTGAGAACTTGTTTCCTGTTCTAATGTGCTTCTCGTTTGCGGCCATTTTCGCGTGGTGGGGATTCAGCAAGTGGAAATTGGCCAACGCCAGCAAAAGTTGGCCAGTTGCCACGGGCCGCCGGCACCGTTGGCCTCCAGCCCCTGGCTGTGATGTAGACTCTCAATGCGCTTGGTACAAAATCTCGGTCAGGTCACTGGCAGTGGGTTTGTGATTCGTAACTTAAATCGATCAGGTTGCTTGTATCGTATTTATTCTACGTAGATAATGTCTGCTTTACTATTACAACATTTGTGATACACTTGTTATGCTATGAGTCAGGACTTGAAACAGAGACGAAGAGAGCACGGTTGGAGTCAGGAAGAGGCAGCCGTTCGGCTTGGTCTATCGCAGTCGTACGTCTCCATGCTCGAAAGAGGGAGCCGACCCCTCTCACCTCGATTGGCGCGCAAGATGGCGCGTGTGTACGGATTGCCGACAGTGCTTCCTGTCTCTGAACCGAGGCCGACCGACAACCAAACCCTAGCTGAAGCTCTGGCAAGACTGGAGTACCCTGGCTTTGCCTATCTGCGTACACGTCGTCAGAGAAAGAACCCGGCTGAGGTTCTGTTGGCAGCGCTGGCAACGGACGACCTCGAAGCGAGGGTGACGGAAGCACTACCATGGCTCTTGCTCCGGTATGCAGATCGTCTCGACACCCAATGGCTCTTAGAGCAAGCGCGGCTACATACCCTTCAGAACAGGCTTGGGTTCGTCGTGAACTTGGCGTGTCAGGTCGCGGAAGCAACACCCCAATATCGGGATCGTGTTCCCGTCCTCACGCGGCTAGAACAGAGGTTGCGGGAGAGTCGCCTTGCGAATGAGGATACCTTGTGCCAAGCCCGCATGTCTGATGTGAGGCGTCGATGGCTTCGAGAGAATCGCACGCGAGAGGCAGCGTACTGGAATCTGTTGACCGATTGGCGGCCAGAAGCTCTGCGTTATGTCGTCTAAGCCCGACTCCACGCCCGCTCTGCCGTCACCGTGGCCTGAATTCCTAGAGGAGCTGGACAAGCTTCTTTCCTCCGCAGTCGAGCTTCGCTGTCTGGGAGGCTTCGTCCTTATGGCTCTCTACGGCTTGCCTCGTCCCACTGGTGACATCGACTACATATCGGCTGTACCTACAGAAGGGAGCGCGACCATCCAGGTAATTGCCGGTCCCGATACAAAGTTGGCGCGGAAGTACAAAGTCTGTGTTCACTCAGTGACAGTAGCCGAGGTACCAGAAGATTACGAGACACGGTTAGTCGAAATTTTCCCCAGACGCTTCTCTAACCTTCGTCTCTTGGCGCTCGATCCCCACGATGTTGTCCTTGCAAAGTTGACGAGAAACAGTCCAGTGGATAACGGGGACGTTGAGTTCTTGGCTAAAGCCGGTGTGCTAGATGCGACTACGCTTCAGGAGCGGTATCGACAGGAGCTTCGACCCTACCTAGCTGACGAAAAAAAGCACGACTTGACGCTCCAATTGTGGTTGGAAGACTACTTTCAAGAAGGTTCAGCCGTCTAAGCTCCGTGCCCGGCTCTGCGTGCTAGGCAGCGGTCGTGTGCTTGCCCTGCCTCGCTACACTCCCCTTGGTGCCCTCCAAATGTTCTGCGTTGAGTTCGCAAGTGAACCATGCGAGCGTGACTCAGGCTTGCTGTGCGGCGCTTTACCTCCACTCCCTCCTCCGCCGCCCGCCTGCCTGCCGCAGGCAGGCATGAACTTCCCCTCGCGCTAAACTCATCTCGGGACAGGCCCGGAGTAGCTCCTTCGCGTTGACTTGTGCTTAAGGTGTCATTCCGAGCTTGCCCCGCCACAGGCGGGGCAGGGCGAGGAATCTGCTTGGTCAAAGCCAGCAGAGAAGCAGATTCCTCGTCGCCCGCCCTGCCTGCCCGCCCGAGGCGAGCAGGCGGCAGGCAGGCATGAACCTCCCGGAGTAAGGTTTTCCCCAGAAGTCTGTCAGAGCAAAATTCAGAGTGGGAGGCCTTGGAGGGCGACGATGTCGTCCATCTGGAGGGCTTCGCGCAGGACGAAGGGCTCGCCGTAGGCGACCCCGATCAACTGACCGAAGTAGCCGCAGTAAGTTGCCATGCGCTGTTCGATTCCCGTCAACGGGATGTAGATGCCGCGCTGCCGCTGTGGCCCGCGAAACTGCGAGCGGTAGCAGGCCACCGCCCGCATCCGCTGCTTGAAGTAGGGACTGATGTCCACCACGAAGCTGGGCGCAATGCGGAAGTCGGCGTCGTACATGGTGGAGTAGATGACCTTGTGCGGCCGGTGGGGCCTGCCTGCCGCGGCGGACAGGTCGAGCTTCGCCAGGCCCGCTAGGTAGCAGCCTTCGTAGCCGATCTGGCAGGCGTGGGAGTGGTCGGGGTGGCGCGCGTCCCAGTAAGGCAGGATCACTACCCGCGGGCGCAGCGCCCGGATGCGCTCGGCCACCGCCAGCTTGTATTCCATGATTGGTTCCAGGCGCGCGTCCGGCAGGCCCAGGTTTTCCCGGTGGTGGACGCCCAGGGTGCGCGCCGCCGCCGCTGCTTCTTTAGCGCGCAGCTCGGGGGTGCCGCGCGTGCCCATCTCGCCTCGGGTCAGGTCGAGGATGCCCACGCGGTAGCCCTGCTTGACGCAGTGGATGAGTGTGCCGCCGCAGGTCAGCTCGACGTCGTCGGGATGCGCCCCTACCGCCAGCACATCCAGGGCCTTGTTGGTGCGCTTCTTTGCAGGCATGAGAAACCGAATCCTATTCTGTGTCTCCAGACAGTGTTTTTACCGGCGAAATTCCCCTGCGGGGAACTCAGCCGGAATCAGGGCACCGGGAGTCGCGGCCTACTTCTCCAAGCTGACTTGCAAGGAGACCTCGCTTCCGGCCAGGACACGCAGCTCGCGCTTCCACTCCAGGTAGCCGGGAGCTTTGATGCTGACTGCGTGGGTTCCGGCCCCGAGCTCCAGCCTGGCCGGAGTGGAGCCCACGAAGCTGCCGTCCACATATATCTCAGCCCCTGCAGGTTGGGATTCGATCCTGACCCGGCCCGGGGGGTGGAGGCTGGAAACTACCGAGACCACTTTGTTTTGTTCCAACACCACCACCAAGCCCGCATACATCAACCAAGTCCGCGAGCCGAAGCCCACCTCCTGCCGGGGGCGGCCCAAGGCAGTTTCTACATCTTCCCGCGACATCCCCGGCTCCAGTTCCACGCGTGCAGCAGGAGGAGTTTCCATCTCCGGTTCTGCGCGCTCGGAAGCCTGTCCTTCGGGCAGCATCCATTGGTCAAGCACCGCATAGACGGCTCGCGTGTCGGCGTTCTCCAGCGTCTCGCTGGGAAACATGAAGCCGACCGCGGCCCATATGCGGCCTGTGCCTGACGAGGTGGAAATGGCGCGGGCGCTCATCAGCCCCAGGGTGATGACATCGGAACCTACCGCTACGCTATGCACGTACAGGCGCTCCCCGGGGGCGAATTCGTAGTCCTTCCGCCCCCGAAAAACCTCTGCCGTGCCGTCCCGGACCAGCATGAAGGCGGGCTGGTTGCGTTGCAGGGAACCATGGAAGCCGGGGCGGAGCAGTCGGACCACCGAGCCGGCCACCTGGATCGAATTCTCCCCTCCTCCGAAGCCCAGCAGGCCACCTCCCAATTTCGTCAAGGTGTATCGTTGCTGGAGCGTGCCCTCTAGTGCGGCGCGCCGTGCCTGGCTCGGCTGTTGGGCCGCTCCCGGCACCGCCAGGAAGCACAGGAAAAGTAGCAGGGGCAGCACTTTGAGACGTTGCATAACAAGAGTCTACCGCAAAGGCCCAGACCAGCATAGCTGGCTTTCGTACTCGGGCGGGGGCGTGGTATGGTGCAGGGACGCTGTCGGCAGCAGGAGATTTCCATGAGCGAGAAAGCCTTGCAGGGGCAGGTGGCGCTGGTGACGGGCGCGGCCAAGCGCATCGGGCGCAGCATCGCGCTGACGCTGGCGGGGGCGGGCGCGCGGGTGGTGGTGAACTACGCCACCTCGGAAGCCGACGCGCGCGCCACCGTCGAGGAGATTAAGAAACAGGGCGGGGAAGCGGTGGCCCTCGCCGCCGACGTCAGCCGCCCCGCCGAAGTCACCCGGCTGGTGGCCGCGGCGGAGAAGCAACTGGGGCCGGTGGACATCCTGGTCAACAACGCCGGCATTTTCGCCGCCTACGAGTGGGAGAAAATTACCGAGGCCGACTGGGACCGCTTTATGAACACCAACCTCAAGGCGCAATTCTTCTGCGCGCAGGCGGTGGCGCCGGGGATGAAGCGGCGCGGGCGGGGCGCAATCGTCAACCTGGCTTCGCTGGGCGGGATGAAGGTCTGGCCGGCGTTCATCCCCTACTGCGTCTCCAAGGCGGGCGTCATCCACCTGACGCGGCTGCTGGCCAAGGCGCTGGGGCCGGAAATCCGCGTCAATGCCGTGGCCCCGGGGACGATTCAGTTTGAAGGCGAGAAGCCGGACGAGAATTACATTCGCCGCGCGCCGCTCAAAAAGACCGGCACCGGCGACGACATCGCCCAGACGGTGCTCTTCCTTTGCGCCGGCTCAGAGTTCATCACCGGCCAGGTTTTGGTCGTGGATGGCGGCTACTCGCTCGCCTGAGCGGCTAGTCTTCTTTGTAGAGCCAAGCCCCCACCACCGTCGCCAGGGGCAACTCCACCAGCGCGACCGCCACCGGGAGCCATAGCAACCGGTTGGGAAACAGACCGCTGGGCACCATGCCGATGGTGGGAACCAGATAAGCCAGCGCCCACACGCCTAGCCCGGCGCAGACCGCCGTCTTCGGACCGGCCCCGAAGCGCGGGCGGATGGCGGCGTAGTAGCACACGGCCAGAATTCCGATCAGAAAGCCCAGCCCGACGTAGATCATCATGTCTGCTGGGTCTTCCTGCGTCGGTTGGCCCAAGGCCGCCATGGCGGCCTTCCAGTCCGGATCAAGGATCACAGCGTGTAGGGTGAACTCGACCGCGTTGATCATCACCCCAGCCAGCAAGCCGCCCAGAATCACGCGGCCCCAATTGATGTTTCCCATTGGTACCCTCCTATCTCATTGATTCTGCTTGCAATTCAGATTTTTCGGGAATCCCGGCTACAGCCTAGGCAAGTTTCCGCCGAGGGTCAAGGGTTTGAATGGCACGATACTTGCAACGTAAAAGGGGGCTGGCGCATCTACATTAGACTGAGTATAATGTCTGCTTTTACCTGGGAGGTGATCCCGCATGGCAGTGGCAACTAAGCGTAGCACCGGCAAGCAGGTGCGGTACGAGAACGCTCTGCGCTCGATGCGCGCCGAGCTGCAGGACCTGCTGCGGGACACCCGCCAGGACGTCCTGGCCGAACAGGTGCCCGAGGACAGTATCGCTCTGGGCAGCCAGAACCTGTTGCAAGACTTGGCCGTGGGGCAACTGCACCGCTACAAGCAGCTTCTCGAAGAGGTCGAAGCCGCGCTGCGCCGCGTCGAGGATGGCAGCTACGGCGTCTGCGGCGGCTGCCGCAATGCCATTCCTGTCCGGCGTTTGCAGGCCCTTCCCTGGGCACGCTACTGCGTGTCGTGCACGGAGTTGCGCCAGGCCCTCTCGTTGAATTGAACTGAGCTGCGTTAGCAGTTCTAAGAAGAAAAAGCCGCCCGCGCGGGCGGCTTTTTTGTGTTTTGGTCTTGCGCCCAGGCACCCAATCTCGAAGGTTCCGAGCAGCCCTGGTAGCGGCAGAGAAGCTCTACTGAGCGGGGCTTCTTCGCCGGTCTTTTCCCACGGCGTCAAATAACGTATTTGTCCAACCCGGTGGGGAGGGATTAATAGGCGGCCAGTTTTTCCAGCCCTTGCACCACTTTGTCCGGGTTGAGCATGAAGTAGTCCTCCAGCGGGGGGCTGAAGGGCATGATGGGGATGTCGGGCCCGGTGATGCGCAGGACGGGCGCATCCAGGTCTTCGAAGGCCTCTTCCTGCACCAGGGCGGCCAGTTCGGCGCCGATGCCCATGGTGCGCTTGTCCTCGTGCACCACCGCCACCCGGCTGGTCTTGCGCGCCGAAGCCAGGATGGCCTCTTTGTCCAGCGGCAGCAGGGTGCGCAGGTCCACCACCTCGCAGCTCACGCCCTGCTTCTCCATCCGCTCCGCCGCCGCCAGCGAGATTTGCACCATGTAGCCATAAGTCAGGATGGTCAGGTCGCGGCCCTCGCGCCGCACTTTGGCCTTGCCGACCGGCACGATGTAGTCCTCCTCCGGCAGTTCCTCTTTGATGGAGCGGTAGAGCTTCTTGTGCTCGAAGTAGAGATAACAATCCTTCCCGCGCAGGCACGCCTTCAGCAGGCCCTTGGCGTCGTAGGGGGTGGAGGGATAGACAATCTTCAAGCCCGGCTCGTGCATGAACCAAGCCGCGTTTTCCTGCGAGTGGTAGAGCCCGCCGCCCACCCCGCCTCCGCAGCAGACGCGAATGGTCAAGTGAGGCTGGAACCCCCCCGCGCTGCGGTAGCGCAGCTTGGCGACGTTCTGCATGATTTGGTCCACGCCCGGCGTGATGAAGTCGGCAAACTGGATTTCGGCCAGCGGGTTCATCCCCACCAGCGACGCTCCGGTGCAGGCCCCGATGATGATGGCCTCGGCCAGCGGCGAGTCGAGCACGCGCTCGGCGCCGAACTTCTCCCGCAGGCCATCGGTCGCCAGGAAGACGCCGCCTTCGGCGATGTCTTCCCCCAGCAGGAAGACGCTCGGGTCGCGCTCAAACTCCTCGTGCATGGCCTGGTTGATGGCTTTGATGTAGGTGACCGGCTGTCCCATAAATTTACTCGGCGTAGATATGATCCCAGGCTTCGGCCGGGTCGGGGTAGGGGCTGGCTTCGGCCGCCGCCACCGCCTCCTCAATCTCCCGGTTGATTTCGTCCTCGAACTGTTTTTTTACGCTGCCCGCTGAGATGCCGAGCTCCGCCAGCTGCTTCTCGAACAGCGGAATCGGGTCGCGCTTCTTCCACGCCGCCACTTCTTCCTGTGAGCGGTAGCGGGCCGGATCGATCTCCGAGTGGCCGTACCAGCGATAGGTTTTGCATTCGATCAGCGTAGGCCCCTGGCCCGCCCGCGCCCGGCGGACGGCTTCCTGCGCCGCTTTGTGCACCGCCAGCAGGTCCATCCCGTCCACCACCACCCCCGGCATGCCGTACCCCACCGCTTTGTCGGCCAGGTTCTTGGCGGCGGTCTGCAACCGCAGCGGAACCGATTCCGCCCAAAGGTTGTTCTGGATGACGTAGATGATGCCCAGCTTGTGCACGCCGGCAAAGTTGACGGCCTCGTGCCAGGCGCCGGTGCTGGTGGCGCCGTCGCCGGCGTAGGCGAAGCAGATGCCCTCGCGCTTTTGCATCTTCAGTCCCAGCGCCACACCCGTCACCAGTTGCCACTGCGCCGCAATCGTGCTGGCCGGGGTGATGATGTTGTGCTCGGGGCTGCCGAAATGCGCCGGGGTGCTCTTGCCCCGGTCGGGGCTGTCCACGCAGGCGTAGAGCTGCGCCATGATCAGCTTCACCGGCACGCCCTTCACCAATGCCGCGACCATGTCGCGGTGCGAAGGCCCCACCCAGTCGCTCGGTTGGCAGCCGTAGAGCGTTCCCACCGTCACCGCTTCCTGCCCCACCGCCGAGTAGTGGTTGCCCTTGAACTTCCCTTGCCGGAAGAGGACGCGGGCGCGCTCGTCCACCAGGCGGCACTTCAGCAGCAGGTGGTACATCTCCAGCAACTGCGCTTGGCTCAAGCCTGCGCCTTTGTTGTTTCGTGGTTGGGTCATCTTCCGTCGGTTTGTTTTCGTGGCCGTCGCCGACGGCTTCTTGCCGGACTGTACCGTCATAGGGCTGCTCTTCGGGGAATCTCCAGGGTTTCTAACATCAAGGCATTAATCGACCATTATAGCACGTGCTTCAGCTTGACGCCGGTGCTGCGGGTGCATTGATTGGCCGGCCGGCGTTGACTTTGAGTAGCAGCAGGAAGCCTGCCACCAGGAAGGCCAGCACCGACAGGATGGCCAGGCGCTGGTTGCCGCCGGTGGCCGCGGAAACCGTCCCGAACACCAGCGGGCCCAGGATGGAGGCCGACTTGCCGCTCAGGGCGTAGAAGCCAAAAAACTCGCCCTCGCGGCCCGGCGGGATGAGCGTGGACATGAAAGCGCGCGAGGCCGCTTGAATCGCTCCCAGGGCGGAACCCCCCAGCACCGCCACCACAAAAAATTGCGCTTGGGTTTGCACAAAGTAGGTGGCTGTGACCACCACCACCCACTGCCCCAGCATCATCAATACGATTTTCTTCGGCCCCAGCCGGTCGGTGGGCTTGGCCCACAGGAAGGCGCCCGCCAGGGCGGACACCTGCACCACCGCGTAGAGCACAATCAACCGCGTCATGGGAAAACCCAGCGTCTTGGCGGCAAAGATGGAACTGAAATAAATGACGGTGTTCACGCCGTCGATGTAGAGGAAATAGGCCAGCAGGAACCAGCGCAGCTCGCGCGTGCGCAGGATTTCCCGGAACGTCCGCCAGGTTTCCCGCATCCCGCCCAGCGCCGCCTGTGGGACTGAAAGCCGCGCGGGCGCATCCGGCGGCAGCCAGAAAAAAGCCGGCAGGGCAAAGAGCGCAAAACCGACCCCGGTGACGATGAAGGTGACGCCGTAAAGCTCCCGCCCCACCAGCGGCAGCGCCACCA
The DNA here is from genome assembly GCA_022571295.1 of Acidobacteriota bacterium. GTDB lineage: Bacteria > Acidobacteriota > Terriglobia > Acidiferrales > 2-02-FULL-67-57 > JACZYA01. The sequence goes on from JACZYA010000012.1 coordinate 20,264, forward strand.
GCAGGCCCAGCAGCGATCCGGCGTAGCCCACCCCGAAGCCCCAGCCCGAGACCCGCCCCCGATAGTGCGGCGGGGCGAGTTCCGGCAGGGAGGCGGTGTAGAACACCATCGAGCCTTCCAGCCCGATGTTGGCCAGCAGCGACAGCGCAAAGCCCGCCAGCGCCATCCCGGGCGAGATGGTGGCCAGCAGGCACGTCCCGCTCACCGCCGCCACCGTGTAGAGGATCAGCAGCCGTTTGCGCACCCCGGCGTAGTCGGCGATGGCGCCCAGCACCGGCGACGTAACCGCCACGAACAGCATGGTGCTGGAAACTACCCGGCCCCACCACAGGTCGCCCTGCCCCTGGTCGTTGCCCACGATTACGTTGGCGTAGTAGGCCGCCCAGATGGTGGCGGGAACCACCGCCACGTAGATGGAGTTGGCGAAGTCGTACAGGCACCAACTGGCGATGGATTTTCGGTTCACCGGCGCCCCCGGAATGTGCGCCGAGTATAGCAGAAGAGAGTTTCGGCCAAGGGCGCTTCCAAACGCCGCGGCAGTCGGAATGAGAAATTATCACTGCTCGTCGCCGGTTTGAGAGTCTGCTGGAGACTGAAGAGAGTCACGCCGACGACTGGCGCGCCCGGCTGGAAAAGTAGGAACGCAAGGGGAACCTGAGTTCAGGTGGGGCGTGTCGTCGGTTCGGGTTGCGGGGCAATCCGGGTAGGCGAGCGCAGCCTCTTAGCTCATCAGGGTCAGCAGGATCGCCTTTTGGATGTGGAGGCGGTTCTCGGCCTGGTCGAACACAACCGAGTTGGGCGACTCCATCACCTCGTCGGTCACTTCTTCGCCCCGGTGGGCCGGCAGGCAGTGCATAAACAGCGCCTGCGGCTTGGCCCGCCGCATCAGTTCACCGTTCACCTGGTAGGGCCGGAAAAGCTGCCGGCGCGTCTCCGCTTCCGCCTCCTGCCCCATGCTGGTCCAGACGTCGGTATAGACGGCGTCGGCCCCGGCCACGGCCTCAGCCGGATCGTGCGTGAGCCGAACCCGCCCACCCGCTTGCTGAGCTGCTTTTACCACTGCCGGGTTGGGTTCATAACCGGGGGGCGTGGCCACCCGCATCTCCACTCCCAGACGGGCGGCACCGGTGAGCAGTGAATGAGTCACGTTGTTCCCGTCGCCCACCCAGGCCAGCGCGAGCCCGGCCAGTTTGCCTTTGTGTTCCCGCAAGGTCAGGTAGTCGCCCAGCGCCTGGCAAGGGTGCACAAGGTCTGACAGGCCGTTGATGACCGGCACGCTGGCGTGCTCGGCCAGCTCCACCACCGTTTGGTGAGCGAACACGCGCGCCATGATTCCATCCACCCAGCGCGAGAGGTTGCGGGCCACGTCCGGGACCGATTCGCGCGTGCCCAGCCCGATCTCCTGCGGGCTCAGGTAGAGGGCGCGGCCGCCCAGTTGCTCCATGCCAATCTGGAAGGTGGCGCGCGTGCGCAGGCTGGGCTTCTCAAACAGCAGCGCCAGGGTTTTGCCCTCCAGCGCGCGGCGGAACTTCTTCGGCTGCGCTTTCACCTGTGCTGCCAGCTTTAGCAGATGCGTGATCTGCGCCGCGGTGAGCTCCTGTAGCGAGAGCAGGTCGCAGCCGGAGAGGCTCTTCTTGGGCGCCGACGCTGCCTTTTTTCTCCGGGTGCGGGGAGCAGTTTTGGAACGACGCATGGTGGTCGCGTTAGCTTGAGGGCACTGCCGCCTGGCGGCGATGGGTGGTGGTGAAGTCGCTCAACACCTGGCTCAGGTCGGGCTGGGTGCGCTCTTCGATCTCGTAGCTGACGCGCAGGCTGGGCTTGTTCAGGCGCAGCAGGCGGGTCAGGTCAACCGGCGTGGCCACCAGCACCAGATCGCAGGGCGTGCGGTTGATGGTCTCCTGCAGTTCGCGCTGCTGGGTTTCCCCGTAGCCCATCGCCGGCAGCACCTCGCGCAGATGCTGGTAGCGCTCGAACGTCTCCCGGATGGAGTTCACCGCGTAGGGCCGGGGATCGACCAGTTCCGCCGCTCCCCACTGTCGCGCCGCCACCACCCCCGCCCCGTAGGCCATCCCGCCGTGCGTGACCGTGGGGCCGTCTTCTACCACCAGCACCTTCTTGCCCTTGATCTTTTCCGGCTCCGGCACCGACACCCGGCAGACGGCCTCGATCACGGTCGCTTGCGGGTTGTGCCGGCGAATGTTGGCGCGCACCTGCTCGATTGCCTCCGGTGTGGCCGAATCCACTTTGTTGATAATCACCACATCGGCCCGGCGCAGGTTCACCTCTCCCGGGAAGTAGGCCAGCTCGTGCCCGGCCCGCAGCGGGTCAGCCACTACGATTTCCAAATCCGAGCGGTAGAAGGGTGTGTCGTTGTTGCCGCCGTCCCAGAGGATCAGGTCGGCTTCCTGCTCGGCCTGCCGCAGGATGGCTTCGTAGTCGGTCCCGGCATAGACCACCGTGCCCTGACGCAAGTGGGGCTCATACTCCTCCTGCTCCTCGATGGTGCACTGGTGCCGGGCCAGGTCGTCCAGGGTGGCGAAGCGCTGCACGCGCTGGGCAGCCAGATTGCCGTAGGGCATGGGATGGCGCACCACCACCAGCTTCCAGCCCAGCCGCCGCAGTTCCTGCGCCACCCGGCGCGAGGTGGGGCTCTTGCCGCTGCCGGTCCGCACCGCGCACACCGACACTACCGGCACCCGCGCCGCCACCTGCGTGCGTTCGGCCCCCAGCAGCCAGAAATCGGCCCCGGCCGCCACCGCCCGCGAGGCCAGGTGCATCACCGTCGGGTGGGAGACGTCGCTGTAGGAGAAGACTACGGCTTCCGCTCCACGCTCGCGGATCAGCGTCTCCAGCTCTTCTTCTGCCACGATGGGAATCCCTTCCGGATAGAGCGGGCCGGCCAGCTCCGGCGGATAGGAGCGGTCGGCGATGTCGGGAATCTGCGTGGCTGTGAACGCCACCACCCGGTAGTCCGCGTCGTTCCGATACACTACGTTGAAGTTGTGGAAATCCCGCCCTGCTGCTCCCAGAATGATGATCCTCTTCACAGTCGTGCACCCTTTCCAGATTTTCTCCCCATAGCTGAAGCACGGGATGGCCCGTTCCCCCCTCGCGGCTATCCCATACTAAAAGCATAGCTTATCTGCATAGAGAAGTGCAACCCGGCCCCAACCGGTTGGATGGTCGGTGTCCATTAAGGAACCCGGCTAACTTCACGAGCCGTCGAAAAATTGCCCGCCATCGACGCGGAGGATTTGACCGGTGATTTGGCTCGCGCCGGCCCGCACAGGAACAGCACCGCTGCCGCTACGTCCGCCGGTTCGACCAGCCTGCCCAGCAGGCTCTCCGCCGCCCCGGTCAGTCGGGAAGCTCGGGATGGCGTGCAACGACGCAATAGCGTCCCGCACAGAAGACCAGAGGCTCGCCTGCGAAGCGTTTGTAGTCCTCGACTTCGCCAATGAAGATCACGTGGTCGCCTCCGTCATACTGCTTGACGTTACGACACAGGAAATGAGCGACGGCTCCCTTGAGCAGCGGCACCCCGGCCGTGCCGTCGGTGCAGTCCACTCCCGCGAATTTGTCCGGAATGGTTTGGGCGAATTGCTGCGAGAGGTGGTGCTGATTGGCCGCCAGCACGTTGACTCCAAAGTGGCTGGCGTGGGTGAAATCCTCCCGACAGTGCGCGTTCCGCGCCAGGCTCCACAGCACCAGCGGCGGTTCGAGAGAGAGCGAAGAGAACGAATTGACCGTCAGGCCGACCGGGCGGCCGTCTTTGGCCCGAGTGGTTACCACGGTTACGCCGGTCGCGAACTGACCCAGCGCTCGCCGGAAATCCTGCTGGTCGAAGCCGGCGCTCATTTTTTGTTGCTCCTCCAGTTTTGCTTCGCACCGCCAGCCAGGCCGGTGGCCGTGTTTGCTCTCACGCCCTCAATTCCGGAATCGCCGGTTCGCCGGCAACCAAATCGCTTGCACCTTGACGAAGAATGTTTATTCCTTTGCATCTCGGGATGCTTCCTGCCAAAAGTATAGTAGTAAAGGCAAGGCAGCACTGGCAACCGCAGAAATTTGGCAACTTTGGAGGTTGGCGGTTCTCCTCCGCTGCTTGCCTGCGGCAGGCCTGCCTACTTGCGGTAGGCAGGCCTGAACTTCCCGGAGTAAGAGCAGCTTGCCCGTGGTGGCTGCGTTTGCTACCTTGAACACTTCGTTATCGTTTCACAGGATCGAGAAGATGGAGAAAGCCACATTTGGTGCAGGATGTTTCTGGGGGATTGAAGCCGCGTTTCGCAAAGTGAAGGGTGTAAAAACCGCGGCGGTGGGTTACTCGGGAGGCACTCTCAAGAATCCCACCTACGAGGACGTCTGCGCCGGGCTTACGGGACACGCTGAGGTGGTCCAAGTGAGCTATGAACAGGCGGAGGTTTCCTACCAAGAATTGCTCGACGTGTTTTGGGAGATCCACGACCCGACCACGCTCAACCGACAGGGACCGGATGTGGGTACCCAGTACCGGTCTGCCATCTTCTTCCATACGCCCGAGCAGGAAGCGGCAGCCAGAGCGTCCAAAGAAAACCTGGAGGCCGGCGGTCGTCACCAGCGGCCGGTCGTGACCGAAATCACACCCGCTGCGGAGTTTTACCGCGCTGAGGAATACCACCAGCAGTATCTTGAAAAGCGCGGGCAAGCTCACTGCCGATTCTAGTCAAAGGCAGCGTTTCAGATATCCCCTCCGCGTTGACTTGCCTGCGGGCGGGGCCTGACCCCAGTATTCCTCATCGTGACGGCGGTCACGCGCTTGTTCGGGCCTTCGCGTTGACTTGCCTGCGGGAGCGGCCTAGCATAAGGCGAGAAGAGGGGTTGGCGACCTAGTGTTGTTAGCGTCATGACACAGTTGGCAAACCCTTCAGCTGGCACCGTCGGTTACCGCTGGAAGCTCCTCGGAGATCATCTGGCGGGTCAGGCCATTAATGTGTTCCCTGCAACAGGACGCCTGCTCAAAGTCCGGTCAATCCTTCTTTTCATGGCTGCAGCCTTGATCCTGGGAGCGGGAAAAGCTTCAGAACTGCCTTCTACCCGAAGGGAACTCTTGCTCAAGAGTCAATCTAGTGTTCCTCTCCCTCCTTCGGCTCTCAGCGGAGTTCTTGCAGGGAGCGTGTTTTTTGAGGGTTCGAAAATTCCACACGCGACGCTGGTGGAAAATACGACTGATCCACTGGCCTGTAAAAGACTCCAGTCGCTCGAAAATGTGCTCGTGTCCTCGAGGAACCACGGGATCAAGAATGTTATCCTCAGCCTGAAAGGAGTGCCGCTACCGAAAGACTACAGACCAAATCCCTCCCGACTTGTTTTGGACAATCGGGAATGCCGGTTCCAACCGCATGTGGCCGTCTTGACCACTGGAAGTACCATCGAAGCTGTCAACAGCGACCCAATCTTCCACACCGTCCACTTGTATGGGCTTCGCAATCTGAACCTTGCCCTGTCGCCTAAGAGTTCGAAAATAGTTCAAACCTTGAGCAGGCCCGGTTATGTCATCATCAAGTGTGATATTCATGGCTGGATGCAAGCCTTTATTCGCGTCGATGACCATCCCTTTCACGCCGTTAGCGCTGCGGACGGCAGCTTTCGAATCGAAGGCATCCCTCCCGGCACTTACACTTTGGAGATCTGGCACGAACAGTTTGGTCCCCAGGAAACCACGGTGAAGGTGGAAGCGGAATCGGTTTCGCGTGTGACCGTTTACTATCGAGTTTCACATTAGGATTGCTGGAGGATGGTAATGCGACGGCAACGAAAAACCTTTTGCCTTCTTGTTTTCCTTACAGGCATTTCTGGGGTGGCTGCCGGCAATGCCCACGCTCAGGCGGGACCACGCTCGCAGCCTGGCACCAAGATGGGAATCTACACTCCTGAACAGCACGACCTGTACGACGGGCATTTCGTGCTCAGCGCCAGCCGGGTTCATCAGGTTGGCCACCTGAATGACCCGCCCGGTTGGGACCATATGGATAACGAGGCGAAAACAGTCCACTCCGTGGAGGGCTCGGTCGAGATCGATGTGGATGAGATCAACAATAGAGGAACTTTCGTTGCTCGGCTCAGAATCCCAGAGGGCGATCTAGTGATAGAAATGGATCGCTTTCATGAATTTAGTCCCTGCCAGGATGGAGGCGTAGCAGCCTTCATTTTTGAACATGGGGACTCGGGCTGCGGCGACACTAACTGGCCTAAATCGCTTCTCTTCGTGGCGGGGTGGGGCTATGGACACGCAACGCTGAACGGAAAAGAACTGCACAAGGACTATCAAATCCACTTCATGGTGACGCAAGGGATGCGGGATCGGAGAACACTAAAAGTAAACTATCCCCTGCTCAACAAGAAAAGCCCGGCAGGCGCAGTGAATCCAGCCGCGCAACAGCTAGACTTTTTTATTCGCAGCCCCGAAGTGGATGAGCGAAACAATCCGCCACGAAAGGTCTTTCACCACTTTTTTGCTATGGAGATCACCTGGAAGTAACTTGGGTTGCCAGAGACAACAATATTAGCTGGGCGAGAGACCATTTGCTGTAGTGGCCCCTTCGCGTTGACTTGCCTGCGGGTGGGGCGTGGAAGGAGCATTGCTGCCCCTGTGACAGCCATCACTGACAACGTCTGTCTTTTGTGTATAGATATCCTAGAGTTTTTTGTGGGGCAAGGGGGCTTCACGCAGAGAAATCCAACACAGAAGTATTAAAGCCAAACCCCGCGCAAGCGGGGGACGGAAAGCCACGGGTCTTTAAGCAGGTCCGACCCTGGAACTGAAGACAGCCGAGTCGCCACGGGTGGCAGCGTAAGAGCCACCGGTGGTAACTCGGCCTTCATGATCCAAGCTGAACAACAAGTATTATTTTCCTGCCTTGCTCAGTTGTGACGAGGGCTAGGCTGCTCACTTGTCTTCTACGTAGTCTGGTTGCCCAACTTGCAGGTAGAATGCGCTATGCAATGTCCCAAGTGCGACCACACGAATTCTAAAACAGCTCAGTTTTGCACGCGCTGTCACACCCCGCTGCGATATACCTGCCCCGCCTGCAAGCATGTGCAGACCCACGGCGGCAAGTGCGAGAAGTGCGGGGTGGATTTTTCCAAGTACGCTGGGGTGCTGATGTCTCAAACGCAGGTGAAGGCGGGCAAAGAGCACGAGCGCTTCCAGCGGCGGACAACATTGCTCAAGCAAATCCTCTTGCTGCCCCTTACCGGAGGGCTTTCGCTCTTGTGGTATTTTTTCTCCAAAGGCCGCAAGCGATGATCCAGCCTGGGCGGGCGAAGCCAAACTTCTCGGGCAAGTTGTCAACACACGTAGGATAAGAAACCTTCTCCGCCGCCTGCCTGCCCGCCACGGCGGGCCTGAACTTCCCGGAGTAGGTTTTGTCGTTTTGGTAGTTTTGAGCGGGGACAGAGAGGGCGGGGAAGATGCAGGAACTCACTACAATTTTACTACAGCAGGGGCTTTCGAGGCCTCAGCAGGACAACCAGATTTCCCCGACTCTGATTGAAATCAAAGAGGAGAGCGTGGAGGAACTGGCCGGATTCGCTTGTCCTGAGTGCCGGTCGAAGGGAACCGGCGACCTGTTCTTCACTGAGCATTCTGCCACCGGTGGCCTGGATGGCCAAGAATAAACTTGGCAAAGAGGTCACTCTTCCAGAGCTTGTATGTGGGAACGAAGCGACCGGGAAAGGCGGTCCATGGAATCAATCAGGGCGTCCTGAATGTCAGCCCATTTTCTTTCGCCGTCTTTGAGTCCGCCCCTGAGTATAGTTGCCTTGATACGAGCGAAGCGGACATGGTCATTCCTTTCCCATTCAAGTGAGTCTCCAAAATCTGTCTCTATTTGCTTCTTCCTTGAATGGAGCAAATCGAAGATTCTCTTGTTGGTTTCCTTGTCTCGTGTGTCTATGTAAAGCTCAACAGCAGTATTCTTTTCTAGGAGAACCCTGTAGAGATATGCAAGCCCTGTTTTTCCCGCACCAGCCCAAATCCAGTTGTCCTTGGAGGGAGAGACTGCGGCGTGTAACGTCACTCCTTTTTCCTTTGCTCGTGTCAACAATTGTTCCCAGAATCTGAGCCGTAGCAATACTCTTTCAGCAAGCTCTTTTTTCTGTTGGCCTATGTCCTTTGCCTGCTCGCTTGGACCGACTATCGTTGTGAAGAGCGGCGCTGGGTCAGAATCTCCAATGCGGTAGGTCCCCACCTTCACGAGATAGAAAGATATGTCAACTGGCGTGGCTTCGTTGAGCCAGGCCACAGACTTCACATGCTCAGGGCGTGGATTACTCGTTATCCATATGGCAGTTTTTGCCTCCAGGTTAGTGAGGTAGGTAAGCAATTTTCCAAGGTGGTCGTGGTCGGTAGCTTCGAGTTGATTCTCGATGATAGCGAGATTCCCTCCAGCATCTTCGGCAACAATATCAACGTTGAATGAGCCTACTGTTACTTCTCGCTTTGCCTCAGAAAGAGATATTCCGAGTGCTTCAGAAAGTGCGTCGATATTTTCTGCAAGCCAAGCAGAAAAGTCCCGTTCTTCGTGTTTCCACACCTCGCGAAGAGGCACTTCGTCGAACTTGCGGATGGGCATCCGAGTAAACCTCCCTAGCCTCGAGCATTGCTCAGATAATAGCGTGAATCACGAGCGAGGGAAACCACAATGGCTTCGCAGGACGTTCTATGGTCGTGCGTCCTGAGCCCGACCCCCAGGTTTGAAATGGGGACTTCGAACTACTGCAATTTTACTGCAGTCAGGGTTTTGAAGCTGCCGAGGTCGGCCTCCGTTGACCTCCAACCACTTGAAAGATAGGGAAAAGCTGGAGGGGCTGGCCGGATTCGCTTGTCCTGAGTGCCAGCCGAAGGGAACCGGCGACCTGCGGACGGGCAGGCCTACTTGCGGTAGGCAGGCCTGAACTTCCCGCCCGGCTAACACCTCGCGTTGACTTGCTTGCGGGCGGGGATTTAGCCCTTGGCGGGCAGGACGTAAAACAGGACCGCGAAGTAGTGGCAGATGCTTCCCGTCAAAACAAACACGTGCCAGACGGCGTGGTTGTACGGCATTTTTTCCCAGGCGTAAAATACCACGCCCGCCGAGTAGGCGAGGCCGCCCGCCAGTAGCCACAGCAGGCCGCCGCTGGGCACCAGCGTTAGCAGCGGTTTGATGGCAATCACCGCCAGCCATCCCATCAGTAGATAGACTGCGGTGGAGGCAGTCGGAAAGCGACCCACAAAGAAAATCTTGAACAGGATGCCTAGTGCCGCCAGGCCCCAGACCAGCCCGAACAGCGTCCAGCCCCAGCCGCCGCGCAGGTTCACCAGCGTGAAGGGGGTGTAGGTTCCGGCGATGAGCAGATAGATGGATACGTGGTCAATGATTCGGAAGAACCGCTTCAGGCGGGGCGACCGCATGCTGTGATAGAGCGTAGAGGCCGAATAGAGCAGTACCAGCGTGGTGCCGTAGACGCTGCAACCCACGATGTGCCAGACCGTGCCTTTGAGAGCGGCAAGCGTTACCAGCACCACCAGCCCGGCGACACTCAGCGCCAGCCCGGCGCCGTGCGTAATGCTGTTGAAGAGTTCTTCCTTGCGCAACTGGTGTGTCAGAGGGCGTCACTCCTTTTCGTAAGTATGAATTGTGCCTTACCCACGACCGTTCGGGCGATGAGGACGCACGCTATTCTGATGGGTTCTTTGCTCATCGTTCACCCCTTCTGTGTGCCGCGCAGTGTAGCGCGGGTTAGAGGTGAACCGGGAGCTTAAACTGTAGCTTCCCTGGGCTGGCTCAACCGTCCCCTTTGCACTGAACCCCCACGGTCACTCGTTTTTCATGACAGCCAGCACCTTTCTCAGGACTGTAATTATGGATGTGTAGGTTGGGTCATTGATGGCATTCGTAAGTTGATAAGGGTCTGCAAACAGATCATAAAATTCACGGTCGCCATTGTCATATTCTGCATAAACGTACTGTAGAGTACGTACAGCCTGGAATCTCTTCTCGGCCACTCCATGAATGTCTCGGGTTCCAAGATACTCCAGAAGTCTTTCAGTCGGCCACGGTGCAGAAGGGTCTTTAAGCAATGTTGCAAGGCTAAACCCATCCACTTTCGTTGACGGCACCACTCCTGCCCATTCAGCAAATGTAGGCGCAAAATCCACATTTACGGTTACTCGGTCCTCTGAACGGCCTGGAATACCTGGCACGCGTATCCAGAGAGGAACCTTGACGCTTTCCTCGTACGGGGCCCATTTTTTGTTAAGCCAGCGGTGCTCTCCCCACGTCATGCCATTGTCGGACGTGAAAATTATCACTGTGTTGTTGAGTCGACCAGTCCTGGTCAAGGCGTCGATAATATCTGCAACTACGCGATCAAGCGCCTGAAGGGATTCAAGCTGCTGCTGGTGGAAGGTATCAGCAGTTGAGGCTTGGGTTTGAGTGATAAGCGGCAGTTGCCTTACCCAGAATGGCTTGTCGCTGACGTCAGCCTCATTGTAAGACGGCGGCCTCCAGGGCGGGAACGAAGCAAATGAGCCTATATCGCTGGGCGCAGGTGTATCCCCAGGCGGACGTGGTGAGAAATAAGCAAAAAGCGGCTGCCCTGGTGGGGTCGATTCGATAAACTGAACCACTTTTGCACCAAATACATCAGTTGAGTAATCTTGCGGCTGGCTGCCGTAATTTACCAAAACCCCATTCTCGAATACTGAATAATTATAGAACGGGGTTCCTCCTACTTGCTCGACCTGTCCATGCCAATCGTCCCATCCGGGCGGCACAACAGGCGGGCTTACTTCGCCGTAAAAATTCTTGTATTTGCCAAAAAGTCCCGTCCTGTAACCTGCCGCCCTTAACCAGGTCGCGATGGTTGAGGTATCGTCGAATAAGTCTGTATCAAGGTTCTCAAGAACGCCGTGGTTGTGTGAATAAAGGCCGCTTAGTATAGTGGCGCGACTTGGGCAGCATAGAGGAACTGCAACGAATGCATTATTGAATTTGACGCTTTCATTTCCCAACAACGCTGTTGTTAGCGGCATGTACTGCATCGTGTCCCATCTTTGATCATCCGAAAGGATGAAAATGATGTTGTACTTGACCGCTGATGCCTGGTTGTCAACATTGAGCGTTATTGTCGGCGAATTTGCAATGTTGTTTGAGGTGTCCACAGCTTTTGCCAAGAGGGTATGTGGACCATTCGAAAATAGAGCCGTGCTCAATACGAACTGATACGGCAAACTCGCATCTTTCTTGAATAGCAATCCGTCCACATAAAGCTCGACCCGGTCAATCGCAGCATTATCTACAGCGGAAACATCAACAGCTATTGTTCCGTTCACAGTAGAGTTGTCAGCGGGTGAAGTAATTGCAGCCGTAGGTGGAGTTGTGTCGAAGGTGGTGTTGTTGAAAAGAGCAACTATTTCTGAAGCGCTCAAAGATCTGCTGTAGATTCTAATATCGTCCAAAGATCCATCGAAGTACATGCGGCCTGCGTTTTGTCTGCCGATGTTGACAGTAACGCCGCTGTTGACCATCGCGCCTGTCTTGGATGATGCTGCTCCAAGAACTCCGTTGACGTAGACTCTGGCCTGTGAGCCATCATAAACACCAGCCACGTGGTACCAGGTGTTGGCAGATATAGTTGTGCTTGAGGTAGGGCCTGACAACAAACCATTGGTTTGGACATTGAATCTGATTCTTCCCGATTGAATACGTAGAAAATACTGTGCATTGGGGCCGTCGTATTTGGACACAAGCATCTGGGTTGTTGTGAGATTCCTTGTGTTGACCCACGCCGAGATTGTTACTGCATCGGTTGGATTCAAGGATGCATGGTCGCCCGCGTCTATATAATCGTCACTACCATCAAAATCGAGTGCTCCGTTGACATGCCCTGTTGCCCATATTGGTCCGTTGATGAGAGTTCCATCATTGCCATTGCCTGATGAATCTGTGGCTGTGAATCCAGAGCCATCATCTAGTGTCCAGTAGGCCGCTAAACTAGGGTCAATTGTGGCTGCGTTGTCGATTATTATCGCAATTGAATCAGTGTCCACGTTGCCTGAAGTATCCAATGCGGCAGCCGTCAAGGTATGAGAACTGTCTGCAAGAGTGGTTGTGTCCAACGTGACCGAGTACGGCGAGGTCGTGTCCAGTGCTCCAATATTGTTGCCATCAACGCTGAATTGGACGCCAGCGACCGCAACGTTGTCCGATGCATCGGCTGTTATCGTGATTGTCCCAGAAACCATTGCACCATCCGCGGGAGCGGTTAGAGAGACAGTAGGCGGCGTAGTGTCGGCGACGGTTGAAAACGAAACCGAAGCATCGGTGCCGGCTATCTTGCTGTGGTTCGCTGTTGCCAGGTAGCCCGTTAAGGTATGTGGGCCGACAGGCACGTTGGTGAACTGGAAAGACCCATCAAAATCAAGGTCCATGACTTCGGGGTTGCTGTCCAGCTGGAGATGGGCATGGTCGGCCTGTGTAAGGTCACCGGAGGCGACGTAGGTTACGTCCACCGTCGGGCCTACCACAGTTGCTCCTGCGGCTGGCTGAGCGAATGCCAGGGCCGGCGGGTTCGCCAGCACAAGAGTGGTGAAGGCATTGTCGCCGGAAGCGGCTGAGTTTCCTGAGCCGTCCGCAGAGAGGACGCGAAAGTGGTAGGTAGTGCTTGAGCTTAAGCCCGTAATAGTCAAGGAGTGGCTGGTCGTTAGCGTGGGGTCAAAAACGAGTTGGCCATAGTTGGTGTCGAGGCCGTATTCAATCTGTGAATCGGCAGGCTCATCCGTATCCCAGGTGGTGGTGGCTGAGCTGGTTGTCAGGCCTGAGGTGGAAATGTTGGTTATAACAGGCGGTGTTGAGTCGCCCGTTCCGGGATCGAACAGGGCCAGAACCTCCGAGTCGGTCAAGGCTTGGTTATAAAGGCGCACCTCGTCCAGGAGGCCGTTGAAGAACATGCGGTTCGCTTCGTGCCTGGCAATATTGAGGTTGCTGCCGTTGTCGTTCATCAGGCCGGTCTTCGTGGCAAAGGCGTCCAAGACTCCATCCACGTAGACTCGCATCTGCGTCCCATCGTAGGTGGCGGCAACGTGATGCCAGGTGTTCGCGCTCAGAGTAGTGTTGGTGTTGACGTCGGTCACTATACCGCCGGCATTCAGTCCGAACCGTACGCGCCCCCCCGACTGAATCCGCATAAAGTACTGAATGCCGCCCGCCCCATACTTTGAAACAAGCAACTGAGTAGAGGAGAAGCTGCTGGCATTCACCCATACCGCTAAGCTCAGTTCCGCCGCAGGATTTAAGGACGCACTATTGCCTACCTCCACATAGTCATCCACTCCGTCGAATCTCAAGGCCGTGCCTTCGATGCCGGTGGTCCAAACGGGGCCGTTGACAAGCATCCCGAAGTTTCCGTTGCCGGAGGAGTCACCGGCGATGGTGCCGCTGCCTTCGTTAAACTGCCAGTGGGCGACGGGGCCGGTTTGGGCCGCCAAAGGTGACGGCAAAAGGAAGACAAGAGCGATCAGAAGAAATACGACCCCAGGGTTTATCCTTGCAAAAATCGGCATTCTCCTCCCCTTGCACCTGCGGTCACACTCCACCCCCATGACGGACTTGGGGTGATAGTGCTTTGCTAAAAATAACCTGTCAAGATGAAAGAGTTTGCACATCGTCAACTGGTTGAATTACAAGCCCACTAGCAGCTGACTGGGTTGTGCGTCGGGAGAAGTGGCTGCCAACCACTGGGATCGGATGGAGTGTGCCTTTTCTGCTCGAAACAGGGGGGATGTGAACCTAGCAGCGGACTACTTTGGTGCTGGCGCAGTCGATTCCGCGGGTGGCGTTGCGCGTGTCAATCACCAATGGGGCATGACGCACAATTTCAGCCATGTCGTAGGCGCTGTGGTCGGTCACCAACACCACGCAGTCAAAACTTTTCAGATTCTCTTCGTTCAGAGGTACCGACTTGAGGTGGGAAAAGTCATAACGGCGCGTTCGACCGGGCTGAGGAACGTGGGGGTCATTGTAGGCAATCTCGGCCCCGCGTTCTTGTAGTAGCTGCATGATTTTCAGCGCCGGCGATTCCCGGGTGTCGTCCACGTCCTTCTTGTAGGCCACCCCCAACACCAGGATGCGGGCGCCCTTCAGCGCCTGGCCCCGGGTATTCAGGGCGTCGGCAACGGCTTGGACGATGTGGTAAGGCATGGCGGTGTTGATCTCGCCCGCCAGCTCGATGAACCGCGTAGTCATATCGTACTGGCGAACCTTCCAGGCCAGATAGAATGGGTCGATCGGGATGCAGTGGCCTCCCAGGCCCGGGCCGGGATAGAAAGGGGTGAAGCCGAAGGGCTTGGTGGCCGCCGCCTCGATCACTTCCCAGATGTCGATGTCCATCCGCTGGCAGATCAACTTCAGCTCGTTCACCAACGCAATGTTGACGGAGCGGTAGATGTTCTCCAGCAGCTTGCTCATTTCCGCCACCCGGGCAGAAGAAACCGGAATCACCGTGTCAAAAACTCGCTGGTAGAGCTGTCGGGCTCGCTCGGTGCTGGCTGGGTTGACCCCGCCGACAATCTTGGGGATTTCGCGCAACTGAATCTTCTTGTTGCCGGGATCGACGCGCTCCGGCGAGAACGCCAGGAAAAAATCCGGGGCCGGGCCGTCAGACGCGGCGTTCACCGGACACTGGAGTCCGCTCTCCTCCAGCAGAGGCAGCACGGCCTCCTCGGTGGTCCCGGGGTAGGTGGTGCTCTCCAGCACAACCAGTTGGCCGCGCTCCAAGTAGCGGCTGACCGTGCGGCTGGTTTCTACGATATAGCTGAGATCGGGTTCGCGCGCTTCGGTCACCGGCGTCGGCACGCAAATGGCAACCGCCTGTGCTTGGCGCAGACACTTGAAGTCGGTGGAGGGGCGAAACAAACCTTGCTTAACCAGGTCCTTGAGACCCGAGGCGTCAACCTGTTGCAGGTAGCAGTGGCCTTCCTGCAGTTGCCGGGTTTTGCTGGCATCAATGTCGAGGCCAAGAACCCGGCAGCCGGCGCGCGCAAACTCCAGCGCCAGCGGCAACCCCACGTAGCCCAGCCCGATCACCGCCACGGTAAAGGGTTCGGGCGTGTTCGATTGCTTCATGTGTTTCCCTTGTCCAACGGCTCCCGATTCTAGGTTTCTTTGGCCGGCAAAGCAAATAGCGGTGCGCCCGCGAAGTTACACGGTCGCGTGGAGGGTCTACAATCCCTAGGTGAACTGCTCAGAAGTGTCCAGGTGATTCACGTTGTGCCTGGCAAGGCGCCTCGGCATCACGCAGGCATGCCCTTGATGGCAGGGGCATTCGCACGCCGGGTCGGCCACAATATCAACCGCCATGCCGAAGATTAAGGCGCACTCGCCCACCAGGATCGGCACACCGGTAGTCGCATTGAAACATTGGGTGCAAAGATTGACCATTGCTATCACTCCATCGTTACACTAGCGTGCGCTCCAAGTTGGCCAGCTTGCCGGAAGCGCGCCGCAGCGCGAGTCCCCAGCCGTTGCCCCCGACCAGCAGCGGCATCAGCGGTCGTGAGCCAACCTAGCCAACCATCCCACACATCTAGCACCTTCCCCCTGCACCGGAACAGAGCAATTGGCCCTCCACGAGAAGGTCAAGGTGGTAGCGAGTAACCCGTTGAGCCGGTTGGAGATAGCGCCACGGACGGCAAGGGGCGCCATCTTTCGACGGAGAAGGGAAATCATTTTCGCATTTTTCCACACGCTGTTTTGTCGATGGGGTTGCGCAAGTGGTTGCTCATCTTTGCGCAGAATGCCCGTTCTTGGTTGGCTGGGGCTGTACGCCGAAAGTAGCTTGGCAGTGAGCTTCAGGAAGTTCGTAGGCTGGGATTCGGAAGATGCTTGGCAAGCGGGTCTCCCCGTGGCCGATCGCAGGCTCTTTTTTCACAGGCGTCCACAACTTTCTGGGGTTTTCCACACCCCGCCCACAGCTCTCACCCGGTTTTCGCTTGTATCCCCCCTGAGTTGCTAGGAGAATTGCTTTTCCTGTTAGTCTTACGGGCTGGGGCCCAGTGTTTCTATTCCCGAGAGGGGGGGGTGGGTATGGGAAACGGAAAACCGGCTGGTGCGGAGGAGTACGTTTGTGTCTTTGACCAGGGGGTGAAGCTGGAAGGAACAATCGAGCTCCCCGGGAAGTTCCGTCTGGACGGCGAAGTCAAAGGGGCGGTTCGGGGCAAGGAGCAAGTGATTGTGGGAAAGAGCGCGCGGGTGGAAGGGGAAGTTCAGAGCGCGGTCGTTTTGGTGGCGGGAAAGATCAATGGCAACGTTACCGGGAAAAAGCGGGTGGAGATCCTCTCCAGTGGAGTAGTTGAAGGTGACGTATATACCACCTGCCTGGTGATCGAAGCGGGTGGCATTCTGGATGGCCGGTGCCACATGCTCTCCGAAAACAAAGCCGCCAACGCCCTGCCGTTGGTTGGCTCGGCCGCGCAGGCTTCCGGGTCGACCCACTGAGGAGTCGAACTGCTGAGTGCGGAAAGAGCCGGGTAAAGTTTGACGCGGTGACCGCTGGACACTCCACTCGGGCGGCGGAAAAAAACTAAAACCGGAAGTTCAAGCCACCGAAAATGGCGGTCGGGGTGGCGACGATAAGAGGCGTAATGCGTTCCCAATTGTGTTGGCCCATGCGATGAAAGAGGTAGCTCACCGCCAGCGTACCGCCCACACCGACACCGTAACTGTAGAGAGCTTGCCCTTTCCAACCGCGGTTGACAAACGGTCGTGCGAGAGGATTGAACTCACTCGTGTTGTCCTGGCGAAGGGCTCGCTGCGTGGAGTAGGCATCAAGACTCTGGGCAGCGACGTTGAGTAGAAAGAGACGCGTGTTCGCCTGGTCCCAGAAAGGATGTTCTTCTTCCTCCGCCAGCACTACGGCGGGGAGCAAAAGCAAAACGATTACGAGCAGGACTTTTTTCACCATGTCGGGGTCCCTTATCCAAACTCCTGACTCAAACTTTCCAACCTAACTGCACCCAAGCGCAAACAGAGCCTGACCGGCTCGCGCCCGGGGCAAGGCATGTTGTCTGCCGAAAATTCGAACCGCCGAACCTTTTTTGTGTTGCCGCCCGGTGGAGCAGCCGGAGAGAGGTACAAGCCAGGGAGTCGGGGACAGTTTTTCTCTTTCTTTTGCAGCCGGATGAACAGCGTGTTTCTTAGTCGCTGATCGACTGGATGCATCCCCCGGATCCTCGCAGGACGACCGCAACCTGCTGATTTCCTAGCCAGACGCTCGTTGTCATTTGGGGCTATTGTAGCTGAACTCGCCTCGGCGATAGCAGAAAATCGGAAATTCTTCGTGAGCATCTCCCGAAATCCTAAGACGGCGGCGTGCCGCTCCTCGCGCACAGGCTGGCTGATGCTCGAAGGTTGCGTGGCCGCAGGGACGCAGTCTCTCGCAGAGGTTGTCCCCCGGCAACTCGTGGGGGCGAAAGACCTACAGACCTGCTGCTTGAGTTGACACCCGTGGTCAACGTCCATACGATTCAATTGACTGAGTCAGATGGCCGATCTGAGGAAGATCGATTCACCCGCCCAGCAACGTGCGGCGGAAAAAGCGGGAGCGCATCTAATGGCCGTGGCAAATTCTTGGGGTGAGCGTATGGGAACCGTGGCTCAAAAAATATGAAAACACCCCCCTCTTCTTCTGCTTCCGACATCTTCGACGTTCTGGTTGTGGGAGGCGGCCCCACCGGCTTGGCGTGCGCCATTGAGGTGCAGCGCCGGGGGATGCGCGTGGTAGTGGTGGAAAAAGGTTGCGTGGTCAACTCGCTCTATCACTATCCCACCAACATGATTTTTTTCACCACCCCCGAGCTGCTCGAGATCGGGAACATCCCCATGACGGCGGTGCGCGACAAGCCCACCCGGACCGAAGCCTTGAAGTACTACCGCCGGGTGACGAACCACTACCGGCTCAACGTTCGGCAATACGAGCGCGTGGACGCAATCAAAGGCTCCGACGGCGATTTCCGCGTCGAGACCACCGACCGCCTGGACTGCCCCGGGCTGCATCGGACCAGGAAGGTCATCATCGCCACCGGTTACTACGACCTGCCGGTGCGGATGAACGTTCCGGGCGAAGACCTCGACAAGGTCTTGCACTATTTCAAGGACCCGCACCCGTTCTACGATTGCGACGTGGCCGTCATCGGGGGGAGGAACTCCGCCGCCATCACCGCCCTGGCCTGCTACCGCGCCGGCGCCCGCGTCACCTTGATTCACCGCGGCCAGCAGTTGAGCAGCAAGATCAAGTATTGGATTCGTCCCGACATCGAAAACCGGCTCAAGCGCGGAGAGATTCAAGGCTACCTGGAAACGACGGTCGAAGAGATCACCAAAGCTGCGATTCGCATCCGCACCCCGGAAGGCGAAAAGACTCTTCCCAACGACTTCGTTCTGGCCATGACCGGCTATCAACCCGACATTGAATTTCTCGAACGCACCGGCATCGTCTTCGATCCTGAATCGCAGCGCCCCCGAACCAACTCCGAGACGTTTGAAAGCGACCGCCCCGGTGTCTATTTGGCCGGGGTGATCGTGGCCGGGATGAACACCAACGAAATCTTCATTGAGAACGGTCGCTTCCACGGCGTCCACATCGCGGCCGCCATCGCCGCCCAGCCTCGCTGACACCTTCTGCCTCGCGTTGACTTGCCTGCGGGTGCCCCCTAAGATAGGCCCGGCGTAAGGGGTGTTACTTCCTTGATTGGCAAAACCATTTCGCACTACCGCGTGCTGGAAAAGCTGGGCGGCGGCGGTATGGGTGTGGTCTACAAGGCCGAAGACACCAAGCTCGGCCGCTTCGTCGCCCTCAAGTTCCTGCCCCAAGAGCTCTCTCGCGACCGCCAGGCGCTCGAACGCTTCCTGCGCGAAGCCCGCGCCGCCGCCGCCCTCAACCACCCCTACATCTGCACCATCTATGAGATTGACGAGCACGACGGCCAGCCCTTCATCGCCATGGAGCTGCTGGAAGGCCAGACCCTCAAGCACCGCATCGCCGGCCGGCCCCTGCCCACTGAGCTGGTGCTGGAGCTGGGCAGCCAAATCGCCGACGCCCTCGCCGCCGCCCACGCCCAGGGCATCATCCACCGCG
>JACZYA010000105.1 GCA_022571295.1 Acidobacteriota bacterium
CTCCGCGCTAGGGGGTTGAGGATTTTGAACGCGGCCCACATGGACGCAAGGCGCGACGCCTTCCTCGGATTCGTCAACTGAAAAACAGAGAAGTAGAATAGCTTTAGGGGCTGGTTTCTAGGAGGGAAAAACCAATGGCCAACCTGCTCAGTCGGCTTCTGCCGCGCGAGCGAAGCTTTTTCGTTCTTTTTACGGAAGTCACAGCCAACATCCAGGAGGCAGCGCTGGCGCTGGCCGCGCTGCTCGCCGACTACAAAGATGTGCCCTCGAAAGTAGATCACATCAAAGACCTCGAACACCGGGGCGATCAATTCACCCACGACCTGGCCACCAAACTTAACCAAACTTTCATCACCCCGTTTGACCGCGAAGACATCCACCAGCTCTCCAGCAAGCTGGACGATATCCTGGACCTGATGGACTCGGTGGCCGCCCGGCTGGTCATCTACCGCATACAGACCATCCGTCCGGGCGCAAAAGAACTGGCAGACGTTCTGGTCCAATCGGTGGGCCAAATCCACAGTGCCGTGTCGCACCTGGAGAAGAACGACCGGATCCTGGAGCACTGCATCGAGATCAACCGCCTGGAAAACGAAAGCGACCGCATCGTGCGAGCCTCGATTGCCCGCCTGTTTGAAGAAGAAAAAAACCCGGTGGAGATCATCAAGTGGAAAGAGATTCTAGAGGTGTTGGAGATTGCCTCCGATAAATGCGAGGACGTGGCCGATGTCCTCGAAACTGTGGTCATGAAAAACGCGTGAGCCGGCGCGTCCCCATCCTTAACCCGGTCCGGACAAGAGTCCTGACCTGTTCCCCCTTCCGATTAATCTGATTGGAGCTGCTCTGACGTGGATGCCTCTGTCTTGCTGGTCCTGATCGTAGTAGTAGCGCTGCTGTTCGAGTTCGCCAACGGCTGGAACGACGCCGCCAATTCGATTGCGACCATCGTCTCCACTCGCGTGCTGAAGCCGCTGCCAGCGGTGGCCTGGGCGGCTTTCTGGAACTTCGTCGCCGCCTTTACTTTCGGCACCGCGGTCGCCAAAACCATTGGCACCAAGATGATTAATCTGGACATGATCAACGGATGGGTGCTGCTCACCGGCCTGCTTGGCGCCATCATTTGGACCGGCGTCTGCACCTGGCTGGGCCTCCCCATCAGCGTCTCTCACTCCTTGATTGGCGGCTACGCCGGCGCGGCCATCGCCCATGCAGGTTTTGGGGCTCTTATTCTTGGGGGATGGGTAAAACCCGTTCTAGGAATCTTTCTGGCGCCGTTTATCGGGATGTTCGGTTCCATCCTTGTCACCATTGTTACCAGCTGGATTGTCTACCGCCAAGCGCCGCAGAAGATTGACCGTTGGTTCCGCCGTCTGCAATTGGTTTCAGCGGCCGCCTTCAGCCTGGGGCACGGCACCAATGACGCGCAAAAGGGCATGGGTATTATCACCGCAGCGCTGGTCACCAGCGGCGCCGTGACTGTGTATGAAGTCCCGTTTTGGGTTATCATTACCTGTCACTTGGCCATCGCCGCCGGCACCCTGGGCGGCGGCTGGCGTGTAATCAAGACCATGGGACAGAACATCACCAAGCTCACTCCCTTCGGGGGCTTCGCGGCCGAGTCCGCCGCGGCTCTGACTCTGTTCGGGACAGCCGCCACCGGAATTCCAGCCAGCACCACCCACACCGTCACCGGTGCCATCATCGGCGTGGGCGCCTCGCGCCGCCTGACCGCTGTTCGCTGGGGCATCACTCGGCCCATCTTCATAGCCTGGGCGCTGACCATGCCGGGCGCCGCCGCGCTGGGCGCGCTGCTCTACTGGCTCATCGGTCGGTAAGGAAACGACATGGCAACCAAGTCCGCTCTATTCGCGACCGTCGAAGAAGCGATTGAGGAAATCCGCCAAGGCCGCATGATTATCATCGTGGACGACGAGGACCGCGAAAACGAAGGTGACCTCACCGTCGCGGCGGAGAAAATCAACCCCGAGCAGATCAACTTCATGGCCAAGCACGGCCGGGGCTTGGTCTGCGTCTCTCTCACCAGCGAGCGCTGCGACCACCTGCGCCTCCGCTCCATGACCGACGACAATACCTCCCCCTACGGGACCGCCTTCTGCGAATCCATCGATGCCAGCCACGGCATCTCCACCGGCATTTCTGCCGCTGACCGCGCCGCCACCATTCGCACCGCCATCGACCCGGCCACGCGCCCCTCCGACCTGGTGCGGCCCGGCCACATGTTTCCTCTGCGCGCCCGCAAAGGTGGGGTGCTGGTGCGGGCGGGACAAACCGAAGCCTCCGTGGATCTGGCCCGGCTGGCGGACCTGACACCGGCCGGCGTCATCTGTGAAGTCATGAACGACGACGGCTCGATGGCGCGCGTTCCCGAGCTTTCCACCTTCTGCCGGCAGCACAGCCTGAAAATGGTCACGGTCGCAGACTTGATCCGCTACCGGCTGCGCACCGAACAGTACGTCCACCGCCGGGGCGAATCCCTGCTACCCACCCGCTACGGCGACTTCCACATGATCGCCTACGAATCCGAGCTCGACGGCGAGAAGCACGTGGCCCTGGTGAAAGGCAACTTCAGCGCCGAAGACGCGGTGCTGGTGCGGGTGCATTCCCATTGCTTGGCCGGCGACGTCTTTGGCTCCACGCGCTGCGCCTGCCGCGCGCTGGTTGATAAGAGCTTGGAAATCATTGCCCGCGCCGGCCGTGGCGTCTTTCTCTACCTCCACCAGACCAGGCCTGGGTTTGGAATCGAAAAAGTGGACGACAAAAATGTCCTCGCCCTCCACCACGACTACCCTGCGCGCGCAGGCAATGCCAGCGAACAGGAGCGCCACCAGCAACAGGTTCAGCGCGAGTCCGGCATCGGCGCCCAGATTCTCTCCGACTTGGGCGTGCACAACATCCGCCTGCTCACCAACCACCCGCGCAAGGTGGCGGCGCTGGAAGGCTTCAACATTCGCATCGTAGAGCAGGTGCCCATCCCGGTGGACGCCCGCCCGCTGGTTCGCCGCGACGCATGAGCCCGGCTCCCTCCCAACCGCCGATGCAAATCTTCGGAATCGCGCCCGCAGCGGAGCTGTTCTACAATCTGGCTGCGTTGGGCGCGGTCGCCGCCTGTGCCTACTTTTTCTTCTGGGGATTCGTGCTGGTGGTGGGGCCGGCGCTGCTACTCAGCTTGATCTTGATGCTGGTCGAGCGCATTATCGCTTAACGTTCCCTTCCCTTCTCTTCTGCGTCCTTTGTCTGCTTTGCTTCTCCTATGGTTACAAGCAGCCGCAGCTTCTCGAACCTTCTCCGGCTGATGCCGCGAATCACCAGCAGCTCTTCCACTTTGCGGAACCGCCCGTGCTTCTCCCGATGGCGGATGATCCGCCCGGCAATCGCTTTCCCGATGCCCGGCAATTCTTTTAATTCCGCCAGCGTCGCGGTGTTGATGTTCACCAGCCCAGGCTTTTGCTTCTGCCCCGTCCCGGCCAGCGAGACGTTGTGCAGACCCACAAACACCAGCAGCAGCCCGGCCGCTGCCACTCTGACAACCATGCCACGCTGAGCAAAAAAACTCATCTTACCTTCTTCAACAACCGCTGCAACGCGCGCGTAGTCTGTCCCCGGTCGCGACGGTAAAGTTCAACCCCCGCTTCCGCCAGCGCGGCATACACCCTGCGATAGACGGGCGGGAGGCGCCGCAGCGCCTTCAGGTGACGGCGCACCGTGTCAGCATCGCCCCGCTCCAACGGCCCCGTCCAGGCGCGCGTGCCCAGCCGGGCGTAGCCCGCCACCGTCTGCTGCACCAACGGCAAGAGCGCCTGCCGGGCTTCTCGCTCCGCTACGCCTGTGCGCCGCAGCATGCGCGTCCCCAGGTCAATCAACGTCATCAGATGCCCGGCCACCAGCACAGCAGCGGCGTGGTAAAGCGCCTTCTCCCCGGCGCGAATCTCCATCGGCCCGCCGCCCAGCGCGCGCACCAGCGTCCGCGCTTGTCGGCGGGCGCGCAGGTCGCCGTCAATCCCAAACACTATTCCTTCAGGAAGTATTTTTATCGGCTTCGGGAATGGCCAGATGGGATGCAGCGAACCCACTGCGGCCCCACAGCGCTTCACCCGCGCCAGCGCGCTTGCGCTCAGCGCTCCACTGGTGTGCAGAACAACTTTGCCTTTCCAGCTACCTTTCAACCGTGCCAGCGCGCCCGCCGCTTCGGCCACCTGCCCGTCCGGCGTCGCCACCAATACCACGTTGGCGGCCAGCAGTGCAGGCTCGACGCGGGCCAGCGGCTTCCCTGCCTCGATGAACTTCACCGCCCGGTGCGCGCTGCGGGTCGAGCGCGCGACCACAGCGCCGATGCGGTAGCCGCGCCGCCGCAGCGCTCGCGCCAACGACTGCCCCACGCGCCCCGCGCCCACAATCGCAATCGTCTTCGCCATCGTGCGTGATAGCATACCGCCTCGGGCCGTCGGGCAAAGGAGAAAAGTCAGCCATGCACTACTTCTGGACGGGGCTGCTCGGTTTGGTGGCTCTCACCTGGGTCATCACCAGCGTCCGTGCCGTCCGCGGGATGTCCAGCCTCCCCCGGCTTTCCCAAGTGACCCCCGCGCCCGACGACGACTGCCCGACGGTCTCCATCCTTGTCGCTGCCCGCGACGAGGCCAAAAAACTTCCCGCCGCCCTCGCTACCCTGCTGGCGCAGAACTACCCGCGCTACGAAGTCATCGCCGTCAACGACCGCTCCAACGACCCCACCGGACAAATCTTGGACGAATTTGCCCGCACCCACAAAAATCTCAAGGTCATCCACCTTACCGAACTCCCGCCCGGCTGGCTGGGCAAGCCCCACGCGCTGACCACTGCCTTCAAACAAGCCACCGGTGATTGGCTGGTCTTCACCGACGCCGACGTCCACTTTGCACCCGATGTGCTCCGCCGCACCGTGGCCCTCGTGCAGGAGCGCCACTGGGATCACCTGACCGCAATGGCATTCATCGAGCTGAAAGGATTTTGGGAGAAAACGGTAGTCACCTTCTTCGCGCTCGGCTTCATCCTCAGTCTGGAACCCTGGCAAGTAAGCAACCCGCGTTCGCGGCACTACATGGGCATGGGCGCCTTCCAGCTCCTGCGCCGCTCCGCCTACGAAGCCGTCGGCACGCACCGGCGCTTGGCGATGGAAGTGGTGGATGACGTCAAACTGGGTAAGCTGGTCAAGCGAGCAGGGTTCCGCTCAGGAGTCGCCCTCAGCGAAGAGAGAATTCGGCTGCGGTGGCAGGATGGAGTCGGAAACATCATTCGCGGCCTCACCAAAAACTCATTCGCATTCCAAGGCTATAACCCGGGTGTCACACTCTTCCTGGTGGTAGCTGTACTGGCATTGCATGTCCTTCCGCTCGTAGCAGTGGTGTTCACCTCCGGCCTCACGCGCGCGCTGGCAGTGGTGGGTACGCTCACCGTCATGCTGTTCCATGCCCACACCGCTTACCACAGCCGCGTATCGCCGCTCTACGGGCTCACCAACCCCCTCGGAGCTGTCCTCACCGGCTACATCATGCTGCGCTCGATGGTGGTCACGCTCTGGCGCGGCGGCGTGGTCTGGCGGGATACTTTTTATCCCTTGGAAGATTTGCGCAAAGGCATGGTCTAGCTTTTCGTCAGGGCACGGCTTTAGCCGTGCCGTAGAAAATGCCGTAGATCAGGGGCTTTAGCCTGCCTGCGGTAGGCAGGCCCCTGAGGAAGTGCCTTAGCAAACGCAATAGCTGGCTTCGGCATTTATCTAGCTGCGAGCGCCAGGACCATCCCCTGTTCAACAGCAACGGCCGACGAAGAATCCTAGCGGATTCTTCACCGCTACCAAAACATAATCACCATTTTCCCGAAAATGGTAGCGGCGATGAACCCAGCCGGGTTCATCGTCGGCTTTTGTGCTTGGACTTTCGAGTTCTCTGCTTCTTGGCTTTGGCGCGGATGGATCGGCCCGCTTTCCCCGATGTCGATCCGGCCCCTCGCGGCGCCAACAATTCCGCCGGCAAGGACTCGCGCGGGAGGGTGGCAGGTTGGAAGAAGCCGCCGATGTCTTTCTGCTTGAGAGCGCGGACGCGGTCACGGAGCTGGGCGGCGCGCTCGAACTCGAACTGCTTGGCGGCTTCGCGCATGCGCTCTTCCAGTTTAGGGATCGCCTCGCGCAACTGCGCCTCGCTGGTGAACTCCTCGAACTCGGTCTCTTCCAGTGGCACGGTGGCAAAGTCGGCTTCGACAATCTGCGCCAGTGCCATGTCCACCGGCTTGACGATGCCCTCGGGCGTGATGCCGTGCTCCTGGTTGTAGCGCAACTGGATGGCGCGGCGGCGCTCGGTTTCGTCCAATGCCCCGCGCATTGAGTCAGTAATCACGTCGGCGTAGAGCAGCGCCTTGCCCCGGATGTGGCGCGCCGCCCGCCCGGTGGACTGAATCAACGACGTCTTCGAGCGCAGGAAGCCCTCCTTGTCAGCATCGAGGATGGCCACCAGCGACACCTCCGGCAGGTCCAGCCCTTCGCGCAACAAGTTGATGCCGATCAGCACGTCGAACGTCCCCCGGCGCAGGTCGCGCAGGATGCGTACCCGTTCGAGCGTGTCCACCTCCGAGTGCAGGTAGCGGCAGCGCACGCCCACCTCGGTGTAGTACTGCGCCAGGTCTTCCGCCATGCGTTTGGTCAGCGTGGTCACCAGCACGCGCTCGTTGCGCGCCGTGCGCTGGCGGATTTCATGTAGCAGGTTATCCACCTGCCCGCGCACCGGACGGACTTCCACCTCCGGCTCGATCAAGCCTGTGGGTCGCACAATCTGCTCCACCACCACGCCCGCCGTCTTGGTCAACTCGTAGGGCCCGGGCGTGGCGGAAACGTAAACCAACTGGTTGACGCGGTGCTCGAACTCCGCAAAAGTCAACGGGCGGTTATCCAGCGCCGAGGGCAGGCGAAAACCGTGGTTCACCAGCGTCTGCTTGCGCGAGCGGTCGCCTTCGTACATCCCGCGCACCTGCGGGACGGTCTGGTGCGACTCGTCCACGAACAGCAGGAAGTCGCTGGGGAAGTAGTCCAGCAGAGTGGGCGGCGGCTCGCCCGGCTGGCGGCCGGAGAGATGGCGGGAGTAGTTCTCGATCCCGTGGCAATAGCCGATGGTGCGCATCATCTCCACGTCGAACTGGGTGCGCTGCCAGAGCCGCTGCGCTTCCACTTTCTTGCCCTGTTTTTCCAGCTCCGGCTTCCACGCCTCCAATTCTTTCAGGATGTCTTCGATCGCGCGCTCGCGCTCCTTTTCCGGCATGACGTAGTGCGTCTTGGGATAAATGGGAACGCGTGCGTGCGTGCGCGTCACCGTGCCGGTCAACGGGTCGATCTCGCTGAGCTGATCCACTTGGTCGCCCCAGAGCTCAATCCGGTAGGCGGTGTCGGCGTAGGTGGGATAGATTTCAATCACATCGCCCCGCACGCGGAAGCTGCCGCGGCGCAAGTCCTCCCCGCGCTCGTACTGAATCTCGACCAGCTTGCTGAGGATCTCCTCCCGCCGGATGCGCTGGCCTTTCTCCACCAGCAGCAGCATGCCGTAGTAGGCTTCCGGCGAGCCCAGGCCGTAGATGCAACTGACGCTGGCGACAATCACGCAGTCGCGCCGCTCGAACAGCGCCCTGGTGGCCGAGAGACGCAGCTTGTCGAGCTCGTCGTTGATGGTGGCTTCCTTCTCGATGTAAACGCCGCTGGAGGGCAGGTAGGCTTCGGGCTGGTAGTAGTCGTAGTAACTGACGAAATACTCCACCGCGTTGCGCGGGAAAAAGTTGCGGAACTCGTGGAAGAGCTGCGCCGCCAGCGTCTTGTTGTGCGCCAGCACCAGCGCAGGCCGCCCGACCTGCTCGATGACCTTGGCCATGGTGTAGGTCTTGCCCGAGCCGGTGACGCCCAGCAGCACCTGATGCGGGTCGCCCTCGCGCACGCCGCGCACCAGAGCGTCAATGGCCTGCTGTTGGTCGCCCTGCGGCTGGTAGCTGCTGACCAGTTTGAAGCTCATCCCCTCACCACGCCTGTGGCCGGTTGTAGAAACTTTCAATTATACCCCGCCAGGCAAGCCGCCCTCAGCACACCGCCGGGTGGCGATGCTAGCGCAGGCGCTCGATGCGCACCTGCACCGCCAGCCGGAAACGAAACACCAGCTCGTGCACGTCAGCCTTCTGGACCTTTTCCAAACTCCAGAAAGTTTCGCGCACACCGCTGCGCTCCGCATAGACGAGCTCAGCGTTGCGCTGGGAAATCCACTCCAGACTCTGCGCGGAGAAAAACGTGCGCGCTTCCACGCCCTCAGCCGCCAGCGCAGGCGAGACCGCGTCTGCGGACGCTTGCACCGCCACCGCCCAGCGCGCCTGCTGCACGTTGCAGTTTTCTTGCCGGAAGTCGCTCCGCAGCCAGCGCAGCTCGTAGCTGGCGCCATCCTCCTCCTGGCCGGGATTCGCAGGCAATGCCACCGGGCTGCCCTCGACGCCGGAGAAGCCTCCTGTCTGCGCCCAGCGCAGCCACGCCGTCAGCCACGCCGGCCGGGACTCGCCTAGGGGAAACACGGGCAGTTGGGCCACCGACCCGGTGAATTCCTTCCCGTCGAGCTGATGCATCCACCGCAGCCCGAGCGCCAGCGCCAGTTGCACTCCCTGGCCGATTTCGCCTTCAGCGTCCGTCTCCGGAGCCTTGGTTTCCACCTGTGTAAAGCGCCAGCGCGGGGAAGAATCCTCGGACGCTTGCTGCTCCAGCACGAACCGTACTCTTCCTTCCCCGGTGACCGTCACTGGCTCAGCAGCGGTGGCGCCGCCAACGCCGGCGGGCTCGGCGGTGGTGGTTTCCAGGCGGAAGACTTGCTCCACGCGATAGCGCCGGCGCGGTGCAGCTTGCTGACCGGCGACGGCGCTCGCAGCCAAAAGAAAAAGCAGAACTGCTGCGCTGCTTCGCCAAGTCGTTCGCATCGTCAGCCAAACCTTGGTCGTTGCTGCCCTCATTGAACAGAAAAAGTTAGGGAGTATCACCCGCGGCTGGCTGAGGAGTGGCCAGTTGCACCTGCGGGCGGCGCAAAGTTCCGGTGAGGCGGTAGGTGAGCGCCAAGAGACGCTTGTCCGCCGGCGAGGGCCTGTGCCCCTCCACCAAGAGCGGCTGGCCGCGCAATTGCAAATCCATCCGCCCGTCAAACCCGACGCGGCCCGTCAACTCCAGCGCAGCGCCCGTGACGATGGCGCGTACTTGATCCAGCTCCACCTGCCGGCCCGCGATGCGAAAATCTCCTCCCAGGCTTTTCTGATTTCCCAGGTTATGATTTGGCGATTGGTCCAGGCAAAATTCGCGGCCGCGCACATCCCCTTGAAATAAGATTGCCCCTCCGGCGATGAAAAAGGCGCGCAGGCCAACTCGCGATCCGGAATTTTAATCCCATAGCGCTTCATAGCCGCGCCCATTTCCTTGATTGCATCCGTTGCGACCTGATGACCCAACCCGCGTGAACCTGTGTGAATTTGAAAAACTATCTGACCTTCAAAAATCCCCAGCGCCTGCGCGATTTTTGTATCAAAAATTTCATCAACGCGGTCTATTTCGACAAAATGATTCCCTGCGCCCATTGTTCCGAGCTGGCCTTTGCCTCTTTGCTTCGCCCGAAGGGAAACACATTCCGGGTCAGCGTCGCTCAAAACACCGCGGGATTCCGTATGATCTGCGTCGGTTTCGGTAGCGTAACCATTTTTTATAGCCCATGATACACCAGTTGAGAGAACACTATCGAGTTCGCCGGAGGAGAGCTGAAGTTGGCCGCCTCTTCCGACACCTGAAGGAACATTGCGGTGAGCGGCCTCGGCGAGTTTTTCGATTCTATTTTTTATGTCGGAGTATGAAACGCTTGAAGTGAGCATGCGCACTCCGCAATTGATGTCATATCCGATTCCCCCCGGCGAAATCACGCCATCGGGCCATGCCGTGGCCGCCACGCCTCCAATAGGGAATCCATATCCCTCATGCGCGTCGGGCATTGCAAGCGAAGCGCCGACTATTCCGGGAAGCGTGGAGACATTGACCAGCTGTTCTATTGTCTTATCTGCGAAGGCGCTTTCCAGCATGGCGTCAGAAGCGTACAACCGAGCAGGTACGCGCATATCTTCTCGCGAAGCGCTGGGGATTTCCCATACCGCGGTGCGCAAGCGGCTCGAACGTCTCCGCACGCGGCTCCGTGCCATCGCCGGGGCCGGCTGATGATGAAAGTGTTTTGAGTGAATCAGGATGTGGTAGGGCTGTAAGATGTAGTATTCGTATCCTACGCCTTGGGAACCTCCTTCTTCGGATCGACGAAGGGTTTCGGAACCACGGTAGCTTGGCGGTCTCCCGCCGGCGTTGCCACGGTCAGTGTGGATCCGATCTCCGAAGACTCGATCGGCACCATTGCATAGCCGATGTTCTTTTCGAGGCGGGGTGAGTACACGGCTGATGTCACACGTCCCACCTCCCGTCCGTCCACACTTACACTCCAAGGTGTCATGTTGAGATCGAGCGGGTCTC
>JACZYA010000106.1 GCA_022571295.1 Acidobacteriota bacterium
AAAATGTTGATGACGAAGAAGAACTTTTTTAAAATGATGTTGTGTTGTTTTTCGAATGGATGATAAGGAAATAATAGATTATGTTATGCGATGCATATCTGAATTAGCATCTCAATTTAAAGAAGATAATTTGCGTAAGGACGACCATAGCTATGGGAATTATGAGGCAGATTTCCACTTTGATTTATATTTTCTGTTAAACCATTTAGATTCTGAACGCTTTTGGAAAAATAAAGCGGTACAAGCGACTATTCCTAATGAAGAAGATAATAAAAAATTTGATTTGATTGTATATGACCCTGATAGCCTATCACGACAACCTAAAATTGCAATCGAAATAAAAGTTAAGTATAGGGAATCTGAAGTAGCTAAAGATTTTCGGAAGTTAATGGAATCTACAATATCCCAGAATAATTTAGTGGACAGAATTTTTTTATATTTTGGCGATGGTGATAAAAACGACTTATTGAAAGTAAAAGCCGTTCTTAAGAAACAAATCGTTAAATATCCTAAGATATCTTGTATGCTCATCCATTTAGCATCTGATAAATTGATACTTTACAACGAAGACATAATTAAAGAATAAGGGCTTTAGACCGTACTTACTCAATATGTTTCCTAAGCTCGTCAAGCAAACAATCACCTGATTGTTTAAATCCATGAAATTGCAGGGTGAATTTGCTCAACTACAATCCGAAACCGGTCCTTTAGCTGACAGCTCCGAAACAGAAGTTTGCTGTACGACTTATCCAGATGCACGACCCTACCGATTGTATACTTTTTACAGGACTCTGCTTACGGCTCGCGCCACTGATCGAGGCTGCAAGGGTGCCTCGCGAAAAAGGAGTAGTGCATTCCTTCCGGTATCAAAAGGGGTCTACCGGGCCACCACAGTTTGTTTCTGATTGGGATAAATGGACCGAGATTATAAAGCGGAAAGAAGTCGTATCTCAATACGTTGCCAAGGTGGACATATCTGATTTCTTCCCTCGCATTTACTTGCATAGGTTGGAGAACTCTCTTGCGGCCACGACACATCGAGATTATGAGATTCGAGCCCTGTTTCGGTTTCTACAGACGTGGGCCGCCAACACTTCATACGGAATACCAATAGAGCCTAAGGGTTGCAACATACTAGCCGAAGCGCTTCTTGCAGAGGTCGATGATTATCTACTTAGTCGCGGAATGGAGTTTATTCGATACATAGATGACTTTGTGTTTTTCGGAACAACTTCATCGCAGTGTTTACGAGCACTCTATGTTCTCGGGGAGCGGCTACAAAGCACCCAAGGACTGAGCCTAAATATGGCAAAAACGAAAATGTTGAAAACAGCTGAACTTGTCGCCGAATTGGTAGACCCTCAGGACAAGAACTCGGCCCTACGGAAGGAAGTGATTGACCAAGTATTCCAAGGCGATCCTTACATGGAGATTGTCTATGATGATTTAAGTCCTGACCAACAGGCAATATTAGACTCAGTGAACGCCAAAGAATTGCTAGAGGAAGCCCTGTCTGGAGATATGGTTGATCTACGGATGGTGAAGTTCATCCTGAACATGTTGGCAGGTTTGCGTAGACCTGAGAACGTGGATTTAATCATCGAAAATCTTTCACTTCTTCTTCCTGTATCTGATTCGGTGGCGCGCTTTCTAGCCGTGTACGAAAAGGAGGATTCTCCAGAATTGGCTTTGGTTGGAAAGAGAATAATCAAGTACATTACGTCAAGTGATTTCGTTCCGGACTATCAAGTTGGATGGCTCCTGGAACCCTTTACCAAGAGCCCAAAGTGGAATTGTCTTCAGGAACTAAGAGTCCTCGCAAGGGATCACCGAAACCGCTATGTGCGGCGCCAAGCTATCCTTGCACTCGGTAACATGCGCGATCGATCTGCACTCCTTGACTTGAAGTCATCCATAAACGACGTAAAGGACTGGGAGTGGAGGGCAATCGTCTTATCGTCGCGAGGCCTTCCAAAAGATGAAAGAAACGCATTCTGGGATGGGCTCAAAGCGTCTCTGGATTGGAATGTTGAAAAACTGACTGATGCTGCGACCTTGGCGTACGTCAAGAAGATTGCGTAAGGTCAGAGAGGATACGTATCTCACAGCAGTATTTTCATCGAACAAGTCTCAGAGAACTAATGGCTCCCCTTGTTACTTTCTTAGGCGTAGTTATTTCAGCCGACTCCTCGTTCAAATATTCTTACAATCACAACAGGAGCCAAGTCACTTGTAAGGTGGGTGACACAAAATGCGGTTCGCGGTTTGAGTTCCGTAACCCCCTACCCCTTAACCTGACCGCTTCTTAGTCTCCCCATTTTTTTTTCCGCCCCAGGAATGACCAATGAGCCAATCAACTATTAAACCAATCAACCTCCCGGCATTGCTTCGCCAATTCCGGCAAAAGCACCGCCTCAGCATCAACAAACTCTCTAAACTCAGCGGCATCTCCCGCCGCACCTTGACCCGTATCGAAGCCGGCTTCTACTCCTCTCACGGGCCTGCCCTGCCTGTCCCGAGCGTAGCCGAGGGAAGCGCAGTCGAAGGGAGCGCAGTCGAGGTTTACCTGCCTCTGGCAGGGACCTGCTTTTCAAGCTCGGTAGCCACCGCTCCAGAGCGAAAATCCAAGAGAGCGCACTTCGCTCCCTTCATTTTGTCTAACGGGGGTTTTCGGTCGCTAGGATTCGAGGCTTTTAACTTCGTAGGTGATTTCGACGGATAGAACCTGCGCGACAGCAACCAGCTCTTCGGTTTCCTCCAGGTTCGGGACGTCGCTCTGCCGCATCTTGCGCCAGGAGTCCGGGCTGTCCCAGCGCGCCACGCCGATGTAGTGCGAGAGGTCGTCCACTCCCCGCAGCAGCACGCTCCCGCGCGCGCCCGGGCATTTGGCGCGGATGGTATTGCTGACCGTCTCCCACAATTGCTCGAACTTCTGCTCCTGTCCCGCCTTGGCTTTGAACTGATAGAGAACGCGAATCACTTTTTCTCCTCCTCCCAGGCACTTCGGCTCCGGGCGGCTCTAGCTTGAATTGGGAAAAGCCACTCGGCTCGGGTCGAGCAGCCCTGTGGCCCCGGTGGTTTCTTCGCTGCCCCGTCTCTCTGTGGCCCCGCAGCGTCGCTTGTCCTGCCTGCCCTGCCTGTCCTGAGCGCAGTCGAAGGGAGCGTAGCCGAGGGAAGCGCAGTCGAAGAGAGCGAAGGCGAAGGGCGCTTCAGGCGGCGCGGCGGCAGGGGGAGCACAGGCCCAGGAATTGCACGTGGTGGGCGGTGATGCGCAGGCCGGTGCGCCGGCGCACCTGCTCCAGCGTCTTTTTGGGCAGTGTCACGCTGACGTCAGTCAGCTGGCCGCAGCGGGTGCAGATGGCGTGGTCGTGGCGGTCGGAGTTGCGGTCGTAGCGGGCGGCGGCATCGCCGAAAGTAAATTCGCGCAGCTCGCCCCGCTGCACCCACCAGCGCAGGGCGTTGTAGATGGTGGCGTAGGCGATGCCGGGATAGCGACGCCGCACGCGCTGGTACACCTGCGCGGCGGTGGGATGGTCCTCGGAATTCTTCACCGCCTCCAGCACCAGTTGGCGCTGCTTGGTGCGGCGGCTTGGCAGGCGTTCGTCTGGACGGACTTGAGTGCGGCGCACGCGCCCTCCCTATTATTCCAGCAGTCCGGCCAGATCGTGCTCGTCCTTGACTTCGTCTTCCAGCGTCTCGCGGATCAAGTGGTTGGTCACCGGGTCGTCGTGCACCACCTTCATCAGCTTGCGATAGAACTCAATCGCGTCCCGCTCGCCCTGCAAGCTGTCCTTCACCATCTTTTTCCAGTCGGTCGGGTTCTTGGGCGGTGGCGGGGTGCGGCTGAAGCTGAGCTTCTCGGCCTCGCTCAGTTTTTGGAACGGAGTGCCGCCCAGTTGCACGATGCGCTCCATGAGTTCGCTGGTGTGCTCCCACTCTTCCTTGGCCATGGCGGCGAACTTCTCCGCCACCTGTTGCCCGTGGAAGCCGGTGGCGTAGTGGGAGAGGAACAGGTAGCGGAAGGCCGCCTGCAACTCGGCCGCCGCCGCCTGGTTCAACGCTTGGATGGTCTCTCTGCGGTTCTTGACGATCTCTTGTCCTTTCAGCATTCATTGCCTCCTTGGCAAACTCACCTGCGGTTGGCGTTCGCGTCGCCCCGCCACGGAACAAGACCCGCTGCCCCGCGCGCTTATCGTATTTATAGTAATTCTAAAATAGTGCCCGTGTCAAGCTTTCTCCGCGCCCGCTACGGTGA
This sequence comes from Acidobacteriota bacterium, assembly GCA_022571295.1. Classification (GTDB taxonomy): domain Bacteria; phylum Acidobacteriota; class Terriglobia; order Acidiferrales; family 2-02-FULL-67-57; genus JACZYA01. The sequence goes on from JACZYA010000106.1 coordinate 4,256, forward strand.
GCCCATCTCCTTCTCCTGGTTTCCCCTCACCAACAAACAGTAAGCCGGAAGGATCACCCCGCCAACCACCAAGACGGCTTGGAAGAGGTGCGAGGTTTACCCGTACGGGCACCCGCAGCCTGCGTAATCAAAGGAAGCAAAGCCGAGCCGAAGGAAGCGCAGTCGCCGTATTTGGTGGGGCAGACATTCTTGTCTGCCTCGCCGGAGCCCCTAGGGCGTAGGCGCGGGCCTGCCTCCTGGTCGGGGGTTGCCTCTCCTGCGTTACGCAGACAGGAATGCCTGCCTGCGGTAGGCAGGTCTGCGCTACCAGATTGGAGCAAAGAGGTAGCGGCGAAGAAGCCCGTTTATCCCGCCTGCCCTGCCTGTCCTGCAGCGCAGTCGAAGGGAGCGTAGCCGAGGGAAGCGCAGTCGAAGGGAGCGAAAGCGAGGGACAGGGCTTCTTCGTCGGTTTGTCTTTACCCACGAGGGGTGGAGCATTACCGGGCAGCGGTGGCGGTGCCTTCCAGGCTCGCACAAGCAATCTCTCTCACCGTCCCGTCGCGCCGAATGACGCCGCAGTCAAAGGCCTGCCCCTGCTCATTGATGGCGCGGAAGCGCAACTCTTCCGCTGTCGTTTCCCACAGCATGAAAACCCGCTGCCGGTCTTCGACCGCCGCCACCAGCGGACTGGGCCCGGCGTTCCCCCGGCGCAGCTTGCCGCTCGACCCGCAGACGAAATAAACGATGCCCCCCTGCGGGTGGAAGCGTTGATAGATGTGGTCGTGCCCGGCCAGCACCACCTGCACGCCTTCGCCCGTCAATAGGGATTCCAGCTTCTTGCGCAGCCCGGCGTCGCCGCCGTGGTATTTCCCTGTGGAGTAGAGCGGGTGGTGGCCATAGACGATGCGCCAGCGCGCCCGCGAGCGGGACAACGCCTGCTCCAGCCAGGCGAGCTGCTCCGGGTCTTGTTTGTCCTTTTCCAGCCGCATGGTATTAAGGACGAAGAATTCCACCAGCGGTGCCGCTGCTTGCTTCTTCGCGTTCTCCCCCGCCGTGAAGCTGTAATACCCTTGCGGCCCCTCGATGTGGAAGCGGTTGTAGGCTTCGATCAAATCTCGCCCGCCGGCTTCACGCGCGTCGTGGTTGCCGAGCGCGGCGCGGAAGATGACGCCGCGGGCGAGCAGCTCCGCATAGGGCCGGTCGAACTTGGCCTCGAAATATTTCTTGTTGCCGCCGCCCCAGTAAGCGCCGTAGATGTTGTCGCCCAGCATCAGCACCAGGTGGTAGGGCAGCCGCTCATGCCACGCCGCCATCTGCTTGGCGATGCGGTATTGGTGCTGGCCGCCGGTGCCGCTGTCGCCGATGACCGCAAAGCGAATGGGCGCCGGTTGTTGGGCCGACAGCGCGGAAACGAAGAGAAGGCAGAGGAAACAGACAAAGCCAGCGAAGCCACCGATGCGTCGCCTTTGTGGACGAGGGCGCGAAGAGCTCAGATACATGGGACAATGCTAGCGCGTCCTGCCACTCGCTTCAACACCGAGGATAAGGAGATTCGCTCCCTTCCTGCAACCTCAGGCTGGCAAAGCCCATCGTAATTGTTGTTGCGGTGGCTGGCACCCTGGGCTGGGATCAGGGAAACAGAATTCGGTCACTGGACTACGGCTGGCCCAGGCCGTATAGTGAATAAACGTACTTTGATGGGGACGGCTATCTACTAGTATGGTGATGGAATGAAAAATCTGGTGTGTGTTCCGGGGAAGCATGTGGTATCCCGCCAGCGACCGACACGGTTCGCTTCTACTTTACTGTGGCACCTTGGGTTCGCCCTCGGCCTTGCTCTGGTTGTGAGCGTGGCCGGCAGCGCCGCCGCGCAGAAGGTTCAGCTGAGCAAAAAATACAAAAAGTGGCTAAGGGAAGAAGTTGTCTACATCATCTCGAAGGACGAAAAAACGGCTTTCCTGCAGCTGGTCGGCGAGGTGGAACACGAGCATTTCATCCAGGAATTCTGGGACCTCCGCGACCCGACCCCGGTCACCCCCGAAAATGAATACAAGCAGGAACATTATAAGCGCATCGAGTACACCAATCGATATTTCGGTTTTGCCGACGGCGTGGAAGGGTGGCGGACCGACCGCGGGCGCATCTACATCCAGTTGGGGGCGCCCCAGCAGCGCGCGCAATATCCCTGGCTGGGCGAGGTCCGGCCCATAGAACTCTGGTTCTACTCGCGGGCCGAGTTTCCCAGCCTGCCCAATGCGTTCAGCGTCATGTTCTTCCAACCGGATAGTACCAGCGGCTACCGCCTTTACAGTCCCTATCTCGACGGCCCGGACAAACTGGTGACGAGAACCGGGGCGGAGAATGATCCGCAGGGCTCCTACAGGTTTCTGCGCAGCAAAGTCAATGTGGAAATTGCGCGCGCCTCCGTAACTTTGCTGACCGACGAGCCGATCGACCAAGAAACTTTCACCCCCAGCCTTGCCTCCGATTCAATGCTCACGCGCATCCGCAATCTTCCCAACGACAAGTTCACCAAGGAAATGCTGGAACGCCGCCGACGGTTGCGCGACCTGGTAAAGACGCGGCTCATCCAGCCGGCGGAAATGGATGTCTTGACCGCTCCCCTGCGCGACTCCGGCGGCGTAAGCTATGTGCATTTCCTTTTGCTTCTCCCGGAACCGCTGGAGCGGCTGGTGCGCAAGGACAAAAAACAGACGCTGGTTGCCAGCACGGTGAGCGTGCTGGTGCGAAGCGCGAACATGCAAAAACTGTTTCAACAGTCGCATGGAAATCAGTTCCACTTCTCCGACAGTGACTTCGCCCGCAAGCGGCAGTGGCCGGTGGGGTACGAAGACCGGCTGCCTTTGCCGCCGGGCGACTATGCGATTGACTTCGTCTTCCGCAACGAATTGACACAGGTGGTCTATCAGACGCAGCAGCGCGTGCAGGTGCCGGCCGCAGATCCCATCGGATTGCAGTTGAGCCCGCTGGTGGTGTACGACGACGTTCATCGTAGCGACTCCCGGCAAGGGCCCCTCCCCTTTCATTTCTCCAATCTCAAGTTCGTGCCCACGCTGCGCCGGAAATTCACCGCGAGCGAGAAGCTCTCGATTTTCTTTCAAATTAGCGATCCCTCCGCCGGCCCAAACTCTTCATCGGGAGATGTGCTCAAGATTGAATATACGCTAGGGAGTCTGGCGCGAGGCGGACCCCGGCAGGAAGTGAGCCAAGAAATCCAAAAGCAGGAATTCACCTCCCACGGAACTGTCTTCCACGGCAAGTCTCTTTCCCTGAGCGAGTTTCCCTCGGGCTCCTATCGCTTGGTGGTCAAGGTCACCGATCCGGTCACCCGTCAGTGGGCCAGCCAAAGCCTTGCCTTCCGAGTGGTGCCGGGCTCCGTGCAGACCAAACGCGTGGTGCTGCTCAACGGCCAGGTGGATAAGGACCTGCAGGCGGGGCTGATCGATTATCGGCGCGGGCTGTGCGAGGCGGCGGCCAAGCGTCCCGAGGCCGCCATCAGGTACTTCCAGAACGCGCTCAGTCAGAATCCTGGCTTGCAAGAGGCGCGCAATCGGCTGGTGGAGCTTTCCTTCCAGCAGGGGCGGTTCGAGCAGGTGGCTGCCCTGCTGCCCCCGGAAGGGTTGACCACCGAAACCGATTTGGCCAGCGCCCGCCGGTTTGTGCACAGCCTGGAAAAAATCGGAAATGTCGCCCGGGCGATTGAGCTGGCCGAACGGGGTCTGCGTCTCTACGGACCCCGGCTGCCCTTGTATGAAGACTTGCTTCGCCTCTATGAGCAAAGCGGCCAAAGCGATCGTGCGGAAGAGGTGCGTGAGCAGATTCGGCGCTTGGGCGGAACATGAAAGCGAACAAAAAACAAAAGTAGGCAACCTACGCCTTCCCCCGTTGTTCTATTTCCTGTAGTTTCAAGGAAAAACCATACAAGAATTGGAATCGAGCGCCATTCTAAACCTGTAAAATATCATGTAACATATTGAAAATATAGATTGTTGCATACTGGATATAATATGGCATCATCATTGCTCTTTCACTTGAGATATTTTGTATTCCATAAACCAAATTGCTGGTGGAGGTGTTTTGATGAAGTTCCGTGCAAGTGTCGTTCTCGCTCTGTTGTGCTTGGTTGTCACTGGGACCGTCGCCGCGCAGGAAACTACACGCGGATCGATGGTGGTGATAGTGCAAGACCCCACCCAGGCTGTGATCCCGGGAGCCACAGTCAAAATTGTGGCCAGTGTTCAGCCCGAAATTCGCGGGGAGACAGGCTCGAGAGGGGAAATCCTGTTCTCGAACCTCATTCCCGGCTCCTATGACGTCACCGTGACCTCGCCGGGATTCAAAACTACCAGGACCGAAGGCGTAGGCCTGCGGCTCAGCGAGCGGCGCACAGTTACCGTCACCCTGGAGCCCGGAGACATCGTGCAGGTGGTGGAGGTCATTGGCGGTGTGGGCGGTATTGACTTGACCACAACCGACACCGGTGGCCACATAGAGGACATCATTTACGCCACCGTTCCCGTGCAGCGCGGCATCACCAGCGCGTTTTTCCTGGCCCCGGGCGTCAGCTCCGGCGGCGGCACCTGCGGGCAAGACAACCAGAGCGATGGTTGTGCCAACCCTTCCATCGGGGGCGCCAGCGGGTTTGAAAACCTCTATATGATAGACGGCGTCAACGTCACCCACGGCGGTTTTGGCGGTTTCGGAACCGTCTCGCGCGTGTATGGCTCGCTCGGCTCTGGCACCACCACCGCCTTCATTAAGGAAGTGGAGATCAAGACCGGCGGGTACGACGCCAAGTACGGGATGGCCCTGGGCGGCATTGTCAACGTCATCACCAAGTCCGGCGGCAGCGAGTTGCACGGCGCCGTCTTCGGCTACTTTTCCCCCGATGAGCTGGAAGCCAAGCGGATGCTCGTCAATGATTTCCGCACCGAAAACTTCCAACGGTTCGACCTGCATCAAAATACCAGTATCGACTACGGTGTCGAGCTGGGCGGCACCATTCTCAGAGACCGCTTGTTTTTCTTCGGGTCCATCAACCCCAGCACCACTCGCTACGAGCGCTCGGCCCCCTCGGCCCCGCAATGGTTTGACCAGTTTACCTTTGGGGCGGGCGACTGCAACGCCGCCACCAACCCGAGCACACCCGAGGCCGGCTGTGCCGACCTGGGCCGCCACACCATCAGGGAGCGCACCATCAACTACGCCTTCAAGTTGACCGGCCAGCTCGGCCAGAACCACCGCATAGAGTCCTCCCTCTTCGGCGACCCCACCATCCGGGAGTTCGGGCCCAACCTCAGGATGACCGGAGGATTGGATCCGATCGCGCGAGTTCCGTCCGACTTCAGCCGCCTGGACCTCTCCAACCTGAACTTCGCTCTCCGCTACAACGGGGTCATGACCCCCAACTGGCTGATCAACGCCCACTTCGGCAACAACCACAACCGCTTCGATGAGCAGCAGTTGTTCAATGCTTACTCACTCGACGACCGCAGCGTGGCGGGCCAGGCCAGCACGTCGGGCGGGGTGGGTTTCTTCGAGAACAGCATCAGCGACGCCAAGATCTTTTCGGTGGACAATACCAACATCATTGACGCCGGTTCCTTCGGCACCCACGAGTTCACGCAGGGCTTCTACTTCGATACCAACAACTTTACCGGCATTCGGCGGCGGAACGGCCCCGACTTCCCGGTCGTCTCTGATCCCCTGCTGGTCGACCCGGCGCACGTGGGAGTGCCGACTCTCGGAGGCAGCTTCCGGCTCTTCTCCTGCATGCTGGAAACCAGCACGCCGGACTGCTTCGGAGAGGCGCCCGCGCAATTTCAAGGCGCCGGCGACACGTTCTACACCCGCCAGACGCGTGGCGAATTCACGGGCGGCGCCTTTGACACCATCGGGCGCTACACCGCCGCCTACGCCCAGGACAACTGGAGGATGAACGACTACCTGACCCTCAAGCTCGGCCTGCGTTGGGAACAGCTAAGGCTGATCGGCACCCAGGGGACCGCCTACACCTATAGCAACAGTTGGGGGCCGCGCTTGGGCGTCATCCTCGACCCGTTTGGGACCCGCAAAACCAAAATCTCCTTCAACTTCGCCCGCTTCTTCCAGCGCCTGCCCAACGACCTCACCCTGCGCGTCATGAGCGGAGGACAGAGCTATCTCAATTTGGCTTACTGGGTGGAGCCCAGCAAGACCATCATCCCTGACCAAGCCCACTACATCGGGCTCCAAGTCTGTCCGGGTGGAGGGAACGGGTACGTTTGTGATCCT